>CAVSIB010000016.1:0-86124 GCA_963727835.1 uncultured delta proteobacterium | reverse complement strand
AGTATAAAAGAAAAATGAGGTCAATCAAAATGGAGCGTTTCCTTTGGCCTTGACATATTAACCTGCCTGTAATATTTTAGCATGGGTCAATGCCTAAGGGGAATCACTATCCAACCTAAGGGTAGGAAGGTAATGGTTATTGCATTGCGCGGCGAGTTTTTTTGGTTTTTTCCATGATCAACCAACGAATTTTTCAACTTTTTTTAAAGGAGCACGTTGTGGACTTGAAAGTGTCCAAAAGGAAGGTTCCCCTCACCATAAACTTGGCAGGCGGAGAAAGGATCAGTGGGTAGATTTTTTTGGGTTCATGTCTGCTTTTCGTTACCGCGAAGAACTTATTAGTGATCTTCTTAACGATCGTCCCGCCTTTTTCCTCTTTGAAAGGGAATCACCTTCTGCGATTCGAATTATTAATAAAAAAAATATAATTTTTCTTTCCACCGCCGAAGATTTAGGGACAGGAAAAAAGCGGGGCAAAAAGGAATGAGTAAATTTGGTTTTAATTAATGGACAGCCATTCACGGGAAATCTTATTATTGATCAGCCAAAATATCGAGCGATGGGTACTGGGTGCTTTTAACGCTCAGAAAAAGGAATTTTTACAGCTTTTTACCGACGTCAGAGATAACGTATTTCATAAATATTAATCACGTATGTCAGGCTATACCATCCTGGAGAAAAAGTTTTCTTTTAACTGTCGCATAGGATTTTTAGATAACTAAGGACGCAGTGTGAACCCTGAACCCTTAAACACGATACTTTTATACCCCATGTGATAGACGTGGGGAATAGTTATGACGAAAACCTTTACAGGGATTGATAGTGAATTTTGATCAGATTCGCGGCCACCGAAAAATTCTGGAACTTTTGACCCAGGTTGTGCACACCAAACGGTTAGCGCACGCATATGTTTTTTCTGGCCTTGAAGGTATCGGCAAACGCTTTACGGCACTTGCCTTGGCAAAGAATCTTTTGTGTTCTTCGGGTGGAGGGAAAAGTTGCGGAACCTGTTTAGCCTGTATCCAGGTTGACCGGGGTAGCCATCCAGACCTTATGATAGTTGAGCCTGAAAAAGGCGTGATTACCATTGATAGCATCCGCAACCTCAAACGAGAATTAAGCCGGAAGAGCTTTTCCGGAGGATATAAAGTTTGTCTTATTGATGATGCGGAGAAGATGAATCTGCAAGCTGAAAACGCGCTTTTAAAAACCCTGGAGGAGCCAACTCCTGATACAGTAATTATCCTGATAACCGGAAAACCTTACCGTCTTTTACCGACCGTGCTTTCGCGGTGTCAACACCTTAAATTTCAGCCGCTGGCGCTTTTTGATGTTTCGGAATTGATCATGGCAGGGGTGGCGGGAGTTGAGAGAGAGGACTCTTTATTGATGGCTTCACTCACAGGAGGAAGCCCGGGAAAAGCTTTTACACTCAAGGTGGGGCAGCTTAAGGGATTGAGGGACTCATGGATCAACCAATCGAGATTTTTTGCAAGAAGTGAAGATGAGAAGTTTTCTGTTGGAGAAGAAAATTTTTTAAGCGACAAAGAAGACGTGGATTTAAAACTTAATCTTTTGCGTCTCTGGTATAGAGATCTTGTTTTATATAAAATCTATGGGAATGTTGATTGTGTTTTAAATAAAGATAAAACAGAAGACATTGCTTCGCAAAGCAGTGCCTTTAGTCTCGAAAGACTTTTAAACGCTTTACTCGGGATCGAGAAATACAGCAGTAAACTTGCTTGAGTACAATGCCAACCCTCAATTAACGTTGGAAGCCATTCTCATGACGTTAAACCCCAAGAGCGAATTTTTTTTGGGGTAAGAAATTTTAATGATAAGGATTAATAGAAAAGACTGGTTATGCGAGTAGCACAGGTAAAATTGGAAAAACGACATATTGTATTGAGATGCGATACAAAAGAGGAGAACTTTAACCTTGGAGACTTGGTTGTGGTAGAAACCAAGGGGGGCCCGCAGATGGGAAGGGTCATTTCTGAACCCCAGGATTTCAACACCGCAATTTTTTCTAATCCCACCCCTCCGGTTATCCGTTTAGCGACAGATGAGGACCGCAAAAAGCAAGAAGAGGAAGAAAAAAAGGTGGCAGAAACCATGAAAAAATGCAAGGAGAAAGCTGAGCAACTTGCGCTTCCCATGAAGGTTGTGGGTGTGGACTTTCAATCGGGCGGAGAAAAGGTCACCTTTTTTTTTACTGCGGAGACCAGAATCAATTTCCGCGAATTGGTTAAACAATTAGCTTCGGAGTTTCATGCCCGGATAGAAATGAGGCAGATCGGCGCTCGTAACGAAGCCAAAATGATGGGTGGCGTTGGTTGCTGCGGACGGCCTCTTTGTTGTGTCTCTTTCCTTCCGGATTTTGAGCCTGTTACCATTCGGATGGCTAAAGACCAAGGACTTTCCTTGGATCCCACAAAAATCTCTGGATTATGCGGACGGCTTTTGTGCTGTTTAGAGTATGAAGCAAGTACCTATAGTGAATTTCTCAAGGATCTTCCAAAATGCGGAAGTCGAATAGCGACATCGTTTGGGGAAGGCAAGGTCATTAAACAGAATGTTCTCGCAAAAACATTGTTAGTAGAGTTCGATGATGGTCGGCTGCTCACGATAAAGGCGGAAGAAATTAAAGAAAAGGCTTCATAACAAGGAACGTTTCGATGACAAAAACTTTTTATATTACTACTCCCATATATTATGTCAACGATGTACCCCATATTGGTCATGCTTATACTACTATTGCAGCGGATATAGTGGCTCGGTATAAACGGTTAACCGGGTATGACGTTTTCTTTTTGACCGGGACTGATGAACATGGCCACAAAGTTGAAAAATCAGCAGAAGCCTTTGGGGAGAAACCAATCGACTTGGCTAACCGAGTGGTAAAAAGGTTCCAGGACCTATGGGTAAGACTCAATATCAGCAATAATGACTTTATTAGAACCACAGAGGAGCGGCATAA
The DNA here is from genome assembly GCA_963727835.1 of uncultured delta proteobacterium. Taxonomy (GTDB): domain Bacteria; phylum Desulfobacterota; class WTBG01; order JAGOGO01; family JAGOGO01. The sequence goes on along the minus strand of CAVSIB010000016.1, from coordinate 83,144 downwards.
ACAGGTAGTGCAATTCCTTTTCAAAAAAGCACTGGATAATGGAGATATCTACTTGGGTTACTATGAAGATTGGTATTGCACGCCCTGTGAAACGTTTTGGACGCAAAACCAGTTACTTGAGGGGAAGTGCCCTGATTGTGGTCGGGAGGTGGAAAAATTAAAAGAAGAGAGTTATTTCTTTCGCATGTCCAAGTATCAAAATAACCTCTTGACCCACATCGAAAATCACCCGGAATTTATCCAGCCCGAGAGCAGGCGAAATGAAATAATCAGTTTTATTAAAGAAGGGTTAAGGGATTTAAGCGTGAGCCGCACGTCATTTCAATGGGGTGTGCCAGTACCAGGAAATGCCCGGCATATTATCTATGTCTGGATTGATGCGCTGGTTAATTATATCTCCGGCGCTGGATATCTGAATGATTCGGATAAATTTACCCGCTACTGGCCAGCTGATGTGCACCTCATTGGAAAAGATATACTCCGTCATCACACTATTTACTGGCCTACTTTTCTTATGTCGGTGGGCATTCCTCTGTTTAAAAAGGTTTTTGCCCACGGTTGGTGGACCCATGAAGGGAAAAAGATGTCTAAGTCCCTGGGAAATTTTATCGAACCCGTAAAATTAATTGATGACTATGGAGTTGACCAGGTTCGATACTTTCTCATGCGGGAGGTCCCGTTTGGCCTGGATGCGGATTTTTCCCATAAAGCCATGGTTAATCGGATAAACAGCGATTTGGCCAATGACCTTGGAAACTTGTTGAACCGAAGCCTCGTTATGGCGAGTAAGTATTTTGGAGGGGTGGTTCCTGCTCGCGGTCAGGGAAATGACCGACTGAGGGATATCCAGGAAAAAACCTTTATTCAGGTTGATAACGCTCTCAATGAGCTTGCCTTTCAGAAAGCGCTTATTGCTATCGGCGAGCTGGTATCAGCAGTAAATAAGTATATTGTCGAGTCTGCACCTTTTACCTTAGCAAAAGACGAAGGGAAAAAAGGTGAGTTGAGCATGGTTATCTACAATATTCTTGATGCTCTTCGGGTCATTACTCTTTTCGTCTTTCCTTTTATGCCTGCCGCGGCAGAAAAAATGTGGGATTCGCTGGGGATAAAAGAAAAAATTACTCAACAAGACTTATCCCAAAAATATAGGTGGGGTGATCTTCCCTCTGGAGCAGAGCTCAAAAAGATCCCTCCTCTCTTTCCCCGTATCCTTTGAAACGGGAACCTTTTAACGTGAACCCACGTTTTTAAACTTTGCACCCTTGACCGTTGCTCTCAATCCTCAATTCCGGATCGCGCTAAAACTCCTTGCGTGTAATAATGCTTAATCTCCTTCATCTCGGTTACCAAGTCAGCGGCCTCAATCAGTTTGGGAGGAGCTTTTCGGCCCGTGAAGACCAATTCGACATGATCCGCCTTTTTTTTGATCAAATCGAGAAGATCATCAAGAGAAAGAAGATCGAATAACACCGCAACAATGGCCTCATCCAGAATGACGAGATCATACTTCCCTGAGACGATGGCTTTGCGGGCCTCTTTGAGCCCTTGAAGGGCTAAATCCTTATCTTCTTTGGTTGGTTTATCTTTGATTAAACAGCCTCGCCCATAGTGAACGAACACGATTGAATCGTTTAGCTTTGCTAAGGGAATAAATTCGCTTGAGGCCTTCCCTTTAAGAAATTGAACAATAAATACTTTCATGCCTGCGCCGACTGCCCGTAAGGCAAGACCGATAGCAGCCGTGGTTTTCCCCTTTCCATCGCCGGTATAAATATGGACATATCCCTTGTTAAGTTTCATCAAACCTCTGGTTTCAAGGAGGGTATGGCGAAATTCTCCAAAGATAAATGTCCTGAGAATTCGTCCGAGGGTAAGAAATTTTTTAATTTTACTCATTATTGCCGTAAAAAACAACCCAAAAATATATAAGGCTGGGTTCTTTTCCGCCTTGGGCTTTTAGACCCTTATGACGATATTATTATAGGGGTGCTATGGGCAAGAATAAATTGACTTATGAAAGGAAATTGTATAAATTTTAGTCCAAAATTTTTTATTGTTTTTTCAAACACTATGTAACTAAAATAGATAATAAATTCATTAGGATAGTAAAAATATGCGATTTTTGGGACTGGATATTGGTAGTAAGCGGATCGGATTAGCCTTAAGTGATGAATTGGGTATAACTGCCCAAGGCCTCCCGACCTTAAACCGCACCACTCCTAAGAATGATATTCGGAAACTCTTGGAAATTGCCAGCCAGCATAAAGTGGAAAAAATTGTCATTGGGCTTCCAAAAAATATGAATGGTACCTTGGGAAAATCTGCTGAGCAGGTTTTAGCCTTTATCCAAGAGATGAAGGTTAAAACAGCAATACCCGTTGATGTTTGGGATGAACGATTTTCTACTGTGGCGGTAACCCGCACCCTGATAAGTGCCAATGTCAGCCGTCGCCGCCGGAAAGAAGTTGTGGATAAATTAGCCGCAGTGTATATCCTGCAGGGATTTTTGGATAACCATAGGCGGCTCAACTGATTTTTCGCCTATCCTTGCTCACGATGAAAAAGGTTTTTACTAATACTACGTGTTTAATTCTGACTTTGGGGATTCCTGCTCTCATCGGGATATTATTATCATTTGCAGCTCCCCCTCCCCCGCAAATGGAGGTTGTTGAAGTAATTACGATACCCCCGGGGATAAGTCTGCATGAGGTAACTCATCTTCTTTTCTCGAAAGGCATCATCCGCAGTCAAACTCTTTTTAATCTCTTGGTCCGGAGTCTGAGGGCGGATACACAGATAAAATCTGGGGAATATCAACTCACCAACCGGATGCTTCCCCATGAGGTTTTGAATAAATTAATTCGGGGAGAGCAAATCAACTACAGTATTACTATTCCGGAAGGGTTGACGATTGCGCAAATAGCTGCCCTATATGAAAAACTGGGGATGGCTGAAAAAAATCGATTTATTAACCTGGCGAATAATCCAAACTTTATCGCCTCGCTGGGGATGCAAGCAAAAACCTTGGAAGGATATCTCTTTCCGGATACGTATAAATTTATTCGGAACATCGGGGAGAAAAATATCATTCGAAGCATGGTGCAGCGCTTTAACGGAGTTTATGGGGAAGAATTTAAGAAAAGGGGACAAGAACTAAATCTTTCTCAAAGGGAAGTGATAATCCTTGCTTCCCTGATTGAAAAAGAGGCGGCCTGCCCTCAAGAACGACCAATTATCTCCGCAGTGTTTTACAATCGATTGAAACTCCATATGCCTCTCCAGTGTGATCCCACGGTAATATTTGGGCTTAAAAATTTTAACGGCAATCTTACCAAAGAAGATTTAAAATTAAAGACCCCTTATAATACCTATCTTATCTGCGGATTTCCTCCTACGCCGATTGCAAGTCCAGGCTTAGATTCGATTAAAGCGGCCCTCTATCCCGCGGATGTTAACTACCTTTTTTTGTCTCCAGGAATGATGGTACTCACTGCTTCTCTTCTACTCTGGCTGAACATAATCAGGCAGTTAATATGTATCAGAGAAGAAATCAAGAAGCATTACCCGCCGAAATAAATCAGCCCTTTTTCTGGAGTCGCACGCCAAAAAAACCGTCCATGAAATCCCGGTGGGGAAAGGTCTGGAGATACCCTTGTGCGGTGATGAGAGAATAACAGTGAGGAGGTAAGTCAGGAAGCGGATTTTCAACCCTGAAATCATTTCTCGGGCGCGAGAGAAATTGCTCGATCATGACTTCGTTTTCTTCAGAATTCAGCGTGCAGGTGCTGTAAACCATTATTCCTCCTAGTTTAACATACTGGGAAGCAATTTTGAGAATTTCCCATTGGGTTTTTTTCAGTTTTGCGATGGTTGCCAACGATTTTCTCCATTTTCCATCAGGATGGCGCCTTAAGATTCCAAGGCCAGAGCAGGGTATGTCCAGGAGGACCTTATCAAAGAGCCTCGTTTCCTTCAACAAGGGAAGTGGTCGAGTAGCGTCTGCCAAAAAAAGATCAATAATTCCTATCCCGAGGCGACATTGGTTTTCTTTGAGAAGACGAGTGTTATCTTGTCGGATATCTATTGCGATTATATGCCCCTCATTATGCATTAATTGAGCTATGTGAGTAGTTTTTCCTCCGGGTGCTGCACAGAGGTCTAAAAGATGTTCCCCGGGCTTTGGGTTAACTAAATAGGCAATTAATTGGGCAGCCTCATCTTGCACCAAAAACCATCCTTTTTGGAAAGAGGAAAGGCGGGTAATATCAGCAGGGTGATGGACGCGGATGCCTTCGGGAGAATATGCGGTTGGTTCACAGGACAAGCCTTCCTTATGGAGGCTCTCAATCAGCTTTGCTCTGGTTATTTTTAACGTATTGGTGCGAATAATGAGGGGTGGAGAAGTATTATTAGCTTTACAAAGGGAGAGGGTTGTTTCCACCCCATACTGTTCAACCCATTTTTCTACTAACCATAAGGGATGCGAATACTGGATCGCTATCGCCTTGCGAGGATCATCGTGAAAAGAAGGGTAGGGGAGCGCCTCGCGGTTGCGCTCCACGGTGCGGAGGACGCCATTGACCAACTTCGCGATTTTCTCGTTGAATACTTCTTTTGCTACTTCAACGGTTTCCGAAACCGATATCGGAACCGGAATGTGGGTTAAGTAGAGCACTTGATAGATTCCGAGCCGGAGGAAGTTATGGAGGAGCCGGCTCGTTGGTCGGTGGGGTTGCGTAGAAAAAGTACTTATCACCCAGTCAATGCTATCACGCCATCTCAGGACACCATAGACCAGCTCAGTAATAAAAGCTTTTTCTCGAGAGGTTAATTCGGGTTTGTTTTTAAATCCTTTACCCAGGAACTGATCAGCGTGGACTCCTTCTTTGTCAAGAGTATTGAGAATCTCAAGGGCAATCCGCCGGGTGGTGGTAGTCATGGCGTAAGGTTTAATAAACCTTTTTCAAGATCCTCCAGGCTTTTGTATGATGATTGAAGCTGGTTTTCTTTTTCCGCAAGCCACACTTTAACGTCCTGTACGTGGGATCTCAGAGTATCAACGGCTTTCAACAAGACTTCCGGCGCAGGGCCCCCAATCGCTTTTCGGCGGCGAACCACTACTTCTGGTTCTTGCTGTTCCTTTACAAAATTCGGGGAAATATCCAAGGTAAGGTTCATTTCTTTTAAGGCCCTCCTTAAACCCTTCCCAGGATACGGTTTCTGCGGTGTGCGATGCAGAATATTTCACCGCTCTTTCAATAACCATCTTTGCTTGCCGTAAAGGGAGAGAAAAGTCATGGGCCAAGGCCTCCATCAAATCCGTGGCAGTAATAAAGCCCTTTTGGCAGAGTTCCTTTGCCCTCTCTTGGTTGATAGTGAGTGTGTTGAGCACTGAAGCCATGATTGTCGGAGCTTCTGAGCATTCATAGATTAAATCCATAATGACATATTTTGTCCATTGAGAGTCTCGGTTGTAACCTACAAAGAATCCTCGGCTCAACGAGAGGAGAGTACTCAATAGTCCCTGCGCTAACGCAGTTTTGGCCTTGCTTACTTCTAAGGCGCTGGGGTTTCGTTTCTGCGGCATGATGGAACTTCCCCCGCAGTATCGATCGCTTAAAGTAACAAAGCCGAATTCCGTGGTAGTAAATAAAAGGAGCGTCTGAGCCAAACCACTTAAATGGTTCATAACAGTGGAGATCGCATATGCAAACTCAGTCTCAGCTTCCCATCGGTTGGTTATGAGGTCAAGAGAGCTTAATGATGGTCGGTCAAAACCTAACAACTGGGAAGTGAGTTCCCGATCGATCGGAAAACTGGTTCCATAGGAGGCAGCACCACCCAAGGGGTTAGCATTAAAAAGGGTATGCCAGTGTTTAAGTCGCAAGAGATCCCGGAAGAAGGATTCTCCGTAAGCGAAGATAAGATGACCAAAGGTGGTTACCATGGCATGTTGGTGGTGAGTATAGCCCGGGATGATAGTTTCCGCGTGAGTTCTTGACAAGTTTACGATGGAATCTTCGAGAAGAAGGATCCGCTTCAAGAAATCGAGGTTTTTTCCGCGCAAGAACAGGGTCATATCCAGCGTAACCTGATCATTGCGGCTTCGAGCAGTATGGAGCTTCCCCCCGACGGCAATTCCATATTTTTCGATCAGAAAGCTTTCAATGTTGGTGTGAACATCCTCTTTAGAGGGATCTAAAGGGAATTTGTCCTGCTCAAATAATTGATTGATTTCCTTAAGGCCCGTGATGATTAAGTGAGCATCTTTTTGCGAAATAATTCCCTGTTTCCAGAGCATGATAGTATGGGCGCGACTGCCCCAGATGTCAAAGGGGATAAGCAGCTCGTCACAGGGAGGTAATCCCTGGATGTCTCGGCCAGAAATAAATTTAATAAATTCTTTATCGGGTGCTTGGTTCAGTCTTGATCCCCAGAGCCGTTCAACCTTCATGGAAGTTCCCCACTCAATATGTTTGATGAATAAGGAGAAACACAACTCATCGGGTTTGCATTTACGGTTTCGCGTGCCTCTACAACATCTCAACGCGAAACTTTATTAAGACGGGATGATTCCCCGTTTAGCCAGAATTTCAAAAGGAACTCCTCTCACTTGAGCAGCATCCGCACACATTTTCTGGTTAAAGCTCTTACTGGCGATTGACCGAATCTCGGGAGCAAAAAGACTGGTGGTTGATTCGCGCGTAAGGATGTCGATATTTCCTTTATAAAGTTTCACCTGATATTTCCCACTCACTACATTTTGGGTAGTCTTCAAAAACGCATCCAGAGCGGCTCGTAAAGGATGATAAGCCATGCCGTGATAAACGAGATAGGCCCACTTCTGCTCCACCATTTTTTTATACTGAATCTCATCTTTGGTTAAGCAGAACTGCTCTAAATCACGATGAAGCTTCAAGATAATCGTAGCTGCCGGTGCTTCGTAAATTTCCCGGCTCTTAATATCCATAATGCCATCCTCAAACATATCAATTTTTCCAACCGCATTCCGGCCCCCGATTACATTGAGGTCAAAGATTATTTGAGCTAATTTTTTTTTCTTACCATTCAGTACAACCGGTATGCCTTCCTTAAATTCGAGAGAGATTATTTCCGGTTTATCCGGCGCTTTTTCTGGGGGGAGGTACCACAGCCACACATCATCCGGCAACGCTTGGTTAAGGTCAATTGCTCCGCTGGCAATAGATCGGCACCACATGGTTTTATCATCTCCTCCGCGGATTGTTTCAGTTACGGGAACACCCCAGTGGCGGCAAAGGTCTTCTTCTTCCACACGGGTAAGATCAAAGTCACGCACCGGCACTAAGATGGTGAGGGCAGGGGCAAACGTCTTGAAAACATTATGCATTCGATATTGATCATTTCCTTTTCCTGTGGACCCTTCGGCGATGGCGTCACATCCCTTTTCCACTGCCATTTCTGCAACTTTCCTGGCGATAATTTGCCTGGTCATGGAGGTTGATACGGGATAACCTAAATAGTCAGAGTTGGCATGGATAGCGCGGGTAAGCCAGTTCTGAGTAAATTCTTTTTTCATATCCACTATAATCGGTTCGATACCAAGAACTTTGGCCTTTTTATTTCCTTCGATGATTTCTTCCTCTCCCTGTCCAATATCCACGGTTATGGGAACAATCTCTTTAGCTTTATATACTCGTCTGAGCAAAGCTACAGCCAGAGAAGAATCCAAACCCCCAGAATACGCCAAGGCTACTTTTTTAACTTTCGGCACCGGGGTTGAATTGATTTTATCGATCATAATTTTGATGCTCATTGTGATTCTCCATATTTTTCCAAGGCTAAAATTTATAATGATTTAAAGAAAGCATTGCTTTTAGCAAAAAAAAAATAACTTTGCAAGAAAAAATACCATAAACTCTTGAGCCAAGTCAAAGCTAAAGAGAATTCCTCTCTGGGGAAAACCCCCACTTTTGCGCGATCGTGTAGTCAAGGGTTTCCCATAAACGCTCGTGAAGTTGGAGAAGACACTGAGGATCGAGTAAAAGTTCTTTTTTTTCTTTGGGGCTTAAGGTCTTTGGCCCCTGGGTGAGCGCTTTTTCTAGAAGTTCTTGGCGGCGCTTCATTATGGAAGGCATGAGTTTTCGTTTTTTTCGGAGCAAGGATCGATGTAAGGCATTTATATTAGGATCCACCACCGCCCTGGTAAAACCTTCCTTTGCGGAAATTGAAGTGGGCGCAAAAGAGGTTTCTTGGTTTTGCGTCATCGTTTGCAAGAGGTGGAGTTCCCGGGGAGGATTAATTTCCTCAGGGATGAGAAAGAGGCCTATTTTTTGAAAAAGTTTTCCCAGACCGATGCTGCTAGACAATACCGAGAGCGGAATCGAAAGGATAAGCGGAACAATAATGGGTATATTCCACCAGAAAAAAGACCGGTTAATAAAAAAAAGGGCTGTTCCCCAGATTAATCCTAAAACCATCCCGGGTCCATGAAAGCGGATCGCCTCAAACCAGGACGTCTCGTGTTCGCTCCGCTGCTGCGATGTCCAGCCAACCTGCCGTCCCATCAGGGTTATAAAAACGAATTTGCTGTGGAAAAGCATCCTGATCGGCGCAAACAGGAAAGAAAAAATTATCTCTGCTATAACACCCAAAAACAGTTTTATTATCCCCCCGAACTCCTTGGATCGTTTTTGCCGGAAAATTATTAAAAGTAAGCTTAAAAATTTTGGCAAAAATAAAATTATTCCGGTTGACGCTAAAAGGGTTAAAGCCCATTGCGGATGCCAAACCGGCCACGTGGGAAAGAGACTCCGCATGATTGGAAAATAATCGGGCACACGAATTGCTTCCACAATCGCTTCTGCAGTGCTTAAGCTCAGAAACAAAAACCAAAGGAGCGCGGATACATAAGCCATAGCGCCGTGAAGGAAAAGGGCTCGGTGGGCCGGAAACAAGCCCTTGGAGAAAAGCAGACGCATATGCTGAATATTCCCCTGACACCATCGCCGGTCGCGTTTCAACTCTTCCAGCAACGTTGGGGGCATCTCCTCATAACTGCCTTCAAGGTCGTAGGCTAACCACACCTCCCATCCAGCTCGACGCATCAATGCTGCTTCTACAAAATCATGACTGAGAATATTTCCTCCGAGAGGAGGGTTGCCAGAAAGACGAGGAAGAGAGCAGTGTTTCATGAAAGGAGCAACCCGAATAATGGCATTGTGTCCCCAGAAGAAAGAGTCCCCCAGCTGGATAAAATTCAGACCTGCTCCAAAAATTGGCCCGTAAACATGATTAGCAAATTGCTGGACCCGGGCAATGGCGCTTTCTCGGTTAACCCCAAGCGGGGCGGTCTGGAGAATCCCAATGGTTTGATTTTGTTCCATCACCTGAAGCATTTGGATCAGGCTGTGACCGGTCATCATGCTGTCCGCATCAAAAACAATCATATAATAGTAGTTCTTGCCCCAACGTCGGCAAAAATCAGCAATATTGCCACTTTTATACTTGAGATTAACTCTTCGGTGCCGGTAAAAAATTCGATTAACAGCTCCGAGCGTTTGACATAACGCAGCCCAGGCAGCCTCTTCCTCAATCCAGGTATCAGGATTGGTCGAATCGCTGAGAATAAAGAAGTCGAAATCTTGCAGCTTGCCGGTTGCTTCAAGAGACTGATAAGTAATCCGCAGGCGGGCAAATACCCGTTCAACTTCTTCATTACAGATGGGGATCAGGATGGCGGTGCGGCCGGGGAGTCCCCCCTGGCGATTGTTCTCTACGCAGGTAGACGTAATGGCAAAAGGATCATGCTTACGCATCAAAGTCACAAAACCTGCCGTTGCCATCCAGAACCCGATTGAGATCCAGGCAAATAAAGCTCCAAAAACCAGGACCATAGCAACCTCCAACCCGGTAGAGCCTTTGTGGGGCAGAATATTAGACATAAACAAGCAGGCAACAACAGTGGTAATAAGGATAATGGTTATCAAGAAGATACGTCGTGTTCGTGAAACCTTTTCCCAGGCAGCATTGACAAATATTTGATTCATGAGCCTCCTCTAATAGATTATTTCCAAAGGGTAAGAAAAACGAACAAAAGGAGAAGAAAGATAAAAAGAATCAAAAAAATTAATGGCCGGGAAACAATGGTAACAGCACTTTTTAAGGAACGGACGAGAAAAGTGAGCCAGGGGATTAAATCAATCGCATCCGGAACCATAAAGCCCCGGTTTAGTGGCGGCATGGAGCTTAGTCCGTTCAGATTTTCATGAAGGAACACGTCTTTTTGGCTGAATGATTCTTTCCTTAAGAGGGAAAGTTGTTTTGTTAAAAGCTCGCGGAGAGCACGCATCGCTTCCGGGATGGAGAGGCTTCCGGCGGTATCTCTTTGGTTGCTGCTGGCAAGCCGTAATGCCTCGCGAGTGAGTTCCAAAGCTTTGTCTTCTGGGACATTGAGCGTTTGAAGATAAAGAAAAACTCGGTGAAAAGCCTCCTGCCAGTCCGGGAAAATTAAGCCGGGTTTCCGCTCACAATGAACGGTGGGGTTGTCGGCACCAAAACTATCGAGGGGAGGCGTTTGTGACCTGCTGCTATTGATTGTTTTATGGCTAATAGGCATAACTCCACGTTTCGGTAAGGACTTTATCACCCTCTTTTAAAAAGGCTCGCAGCTCAAGCGCAGGTTTCTTACCCGTGAGTATTCGTTGCATCAAGCCTTCTTCTTCAAAACGGACTTGAAACACCAATCGCCATCCCTTGGTAATCTCGTTTTTTATGAGCTGGTGTTCCACCAGTATCGCTCTCGGATCTACCGTAATCACCGCATCGAGTTTCTTTTTTGGAGGAAGCGACTCCAGCTTTCCCCCCGCAAAATCAATAATAAATTTTTTCGTAAGATCATCTTTCCCTTGTGCGGTTCGAGTTGCAACGACTCGGCCATCCGGCGGACGGATATCTCCAGAAAATTGCCAGTTCATAGTATAAGCAAAAGAAAGCTTTTGGCCTGGTACTGTTTGAACAGAGGGAACCCAAAAAGCAATAATATTGTTATTCCATTCGTTATCCATCGGGATTTGGGTGAGTTCGATATGGCCATCGCCCCATGAACCGATTGGGGTGATCCAGGTGCTGGGTCGTTTTTCATAGTGGGCTTCAAGGTCTTGGTAGTGATCAAAGTCAAGATCACGTTGCATAAGCCCAAAACCAATTGGGTTTGTAGCCATAAAGGAATTGATGAGAAGGGTTCGGGGGTTTTTCAAGGGGCGCCAGAGCCATTCACCAGAGCGTAGAGCGATCATCAATCCATCAGAATCATGAATTTCAGGACGAAAATCATCAACCGGCTTTATGCTGGTATTTTCTCCATAAAAAAACATGCTGGTTAAAGGGGCGATACCGAGCTTTTCTACTTTGTGTCGCATAAACAGGGTGCTTTTTACTTGGATAGAGGTTTCTTTTCCCGGAACGATAATAAAAGTATACGCCCCGGTTACGCTTGGGCTGTCAAGCAATGCAAAGACCGTCATTTGCTTAGCACCAGGAGGCGGTTTTACGAGCCAGAATTCTTTAAAGTAAGGGAATTCCTCTCCGTTAGGCAGAGCGGTGTTGATTGCAAGACCTCGGGCGGACAGACCATAATTCTGGTTTTGAGCAACTGCGCGAAAATAGCTGGCACCAAGAAATACGACGACTTCATCATAATAGGCTTTAGTATTAATCGGGTAATGTAAACGAAACCCCGCAAACCCCAAGTGAGGCGGAACCTTATCTTGAAAATCATTTTTGCCATAGTCAAACAAAGCAGGAGAAAACGGGATTTGTTTTACTCCTGAAGGTTCAACGACATTAATGGCAACAAGGCGGTTGTAATAAAAACCAGGATGAAAGAATTGAGCAGTAAAGGGAAGCTTTTCTTTTCCCCAAAGAGCTTTTTCCGGTTTAAACCGAATGTTTCTCCAGGCGTTGTAATTGATTTTTAACAAAAACTCCGGAACCTCTTCTGCCGAGAGTTGAAATGACTGGTTAGCAAGATCACGGGCTTTGGCAACGACATTTTCAAAAGTAAAGGGTTTTTTTACTTTGGGGGCATTGGCCGATAATGTTGAACCTGGAAAGATTAAAAGCCAACCAAGGGTAAAACCAATTGACAAATAAAAGCAAAGAATATGGGAAATAGCACGTTTCGATAGGAAATTTTTATAACATTGGGAAACACAATCCATCCTTTTTTTCTCCACCTCAATTATCCTTCGCAAAAACAAAAAAGTAGCTTTCGATTAATTTATTGTTTGCATGAAGTTTTGTTTGTTTTATTACGTCTTTTATAAAGAATATAATTTCATGGTATTAGGATAAAATCAAGTAAAGCTCTGTGTAATTTTTTCAAGATTTTGAAACTGCAATATTTTTTTAAGTACATCACAATATTATTACCCACCACCCGTATCTTGTTTTTTTATTTCCCCGGGCAATCAAGCTCCTTATCAGAAATTGTCATGAGTACTTTTTTGTCCGGAGACTGCTTATTTTTTTATTTTTTAGAGGGAGGTAATTGGGCAATGAGTATTTTTTGGAGCCAGTAGACAGACCATCCAACAAGCATACCCAGAAAAGCCCCGCCTACAATATCGCCCGGAAAATGAGCACCCAGGTATATTCTGCTGTAGGAAACCCAAAAAGCCCAGAGGAAAATTATTATGATAAACCACTTATTTTTCAATAGAAAGCTTGTAAACATCGCCACCCCAAAAACGTTGGCTGCATGTGAGGATACAAAACCATACAGTCCGCCCCCTTTTTTACCCACCATATGAACCAGGTGAGAAATGGAAGGATCGTAACAGGGGCGTAGCCGGTGAAAAACTTCTTTGAATGCGTGGAATGACAACATGTCGGTAAGGGTTACGCACACTGCTATAAACAAAAGAACCCAGAACCCCTTCCAATGAAATTTTCTGAAAATTAAATACATCGTAAAGAGGTGCAATGGTAACCAGACCACCGTTTTGCTCAAATAAAGCATGAGCGTATCCCCAAAAGGGGAATGAAACCCATTTAGAAACAGAAAAAGCTTAATATCAAGATTATTAAGTAGTTCAAGCATTGGTATTCTTTTTTCGAGGTTTTTCCCAGAATCTCATTCTCGCTTACGATCGAGAAAGAGGGAGAGAAAGAAACTGTGGGACAATTTAAATGAGATCCTTCTCCCCGATGGTTGTTGGAGAATAATTTAAGATGATAACCATCTCAACACGTGATGTCTTCCCTCCTCTTTCCCCAAGAGCAAAAGTGTTGCTGGCTCTGGCCTGTGGCAAGGGCTTCATTAGTGACGACGGTCTACTACATAATCAGCCATTGCCATCAACGCTTCCTTTTCAAGAGAAGGGAGAAAGCTTTTTAGTTCTTTTTTTGCTTTAAGCGCGTACTCTCTTGCTCTTTGTGCCGTATATTCTAATCCCTGATAGTGCTTTATTAAATGCAGAATTTTCGTAAGGAGCTTTTTGGTTAATTTTTCTTTTTTTAAGGCAGAAATAATAAACCCCCGATCTTCGGGAGCGCATTTCTGTAAGGTGTAAATAAGCGGGAGGGTAATTTTCCCTTCTTCCAGGTCTTTTCCGATTGTTTTTCCAAACTCTTCTTCGGTTGAAACATAATCCAGAGTGTCATCCATAAGCTGATAGGCAACACCAAGATTGTTACCGAAATTCTTCATGGCCTTTTCTTTTTTTTGATCCACATTTCCTAAAATAGCGCCGATGTGGCAGGCGGCTTTGATCAAACTCGCAGTTTTATAGGTAATCGTGGCTAAATATCCTGCCTCATCACAAGCAAGATCGCTTTCTTGCACCAAATCTAATACTTCCCCTTGCGCTAATTTTGTGGTTGCTCCCGTCAATACCTTAAGTACCCGCCAATTCCGGGTTTGGGCGATCAGGGAAAATGACTGAGCAAAAAATAAATCTCCGATGAGGATGCTTGCCTGGTTTCCCCATAACGTGTTCGCTGACGTATTTCCTCTCCGGATATTCGCGTTATCGACCACATCGTCATGGAGAAGCGTGGCAGTGTGAATAAATTCCAAAATACAGGCGAGTTGGATGTGTCCCTTGCCTTTATATCCGCACAACCGGGCGGACAAGATAAGGAGCAAAGGACGAAAACGCTTGCCTCCACTATTAAGAATATACCTCCCCATGGTTGGGACCAGAGCTATTTTCGATTGAATGTTTTTATCCAGCTCTCGTTCTACTGCTTGAAGGTCTCGAGCGATCATCCTGTAAACCGACTCAATGTTCATTTCTTATCCTCTATACTGCGCGGGCGATAAACAAATCCATCTACTCGGGAAGCGCCGGATTTTTTTCAAAATCCGGGCACGTTCATTCATCGTCGCTCCCGTTGTGTACACATCATCAAGAAGGAGAATAGCTTTCCCTTCAACGGATCGTGGCTCTTTAACCTTAAAAGCGTTTCGTATATTAACTTTTCTTGCTTTAACGGGTAGGGCTACCTGAGGCAGGGTCTGTGCTATCCTTTGCAGGATAGTGGTGTGCAAGGACAGGTGATATTTTTTCTTAAGGATATTTTCTAAAATTACTGTCTGGTGAAATCCTCTTTGCCGAAGACGACTCCTATGGAGCGGTACGGGTATCAGAAGATCGTAGGAGGAAAAGGTAATCGCGTGGTTGTGCATATGATCAAGTAGGAAGTTAAAAAGATTCACCATGGAAAATTTCTGTCTATATTTAAGCTTATAAATGATTGTCTCCAGAGCGCCTTCCTATCTGCCGAGCGCGCGGACGAGATTGAAGGAAGGTTCTTGAGTTAAACAATTGCCACAGACATGATCACGAGTCGTTTCAGTCAAAAATGGCTTACCACAGCGCACACAAACGGGGTGGGAAATAAAAGAAATTGAATTGAAGTAATCTTTACATATAAGGCACCCTGCTTGGTATAAGTCCTTAGAGCCACAGAGTAAACAAACTGGGGGAAACAGGAAGTTGAGCGCTAAGGAGATTACTTTAGCTACCCCACCAGTCCAAAAGCGTGGTAATTGGTTTCTCTTCGTCCATGTCAAGCCGGGGGGCATCAACCCAAAGGCGTTCAAGGTCATAGAACTCCCTGACCGGTTTTTGAAAGATATGAATGATAACATCGCCATAATCCATGAGTATCCAGTTGCCTTCTTGATAACCTTCAATGCCGAGAGGGGCAATGCCTGTTTTTTTCAACTTTTCTTCAATATTTCTGGCGATCCCTTGAACCTGTCGGCTTGAATCTCCGTGACAAATAAGAAAATAATCAGCAAATGATGAAATCTCTGCAACTTTTAAAACGACCAATTTTTTTGCTTTTTTATCGAGGGCGCTTTGAACGCAGAGAGGAAATTTTTCTTTGGGATCTTTTGCGAGTTTCGTTTTTGGAATAGTTCCCTCCTTTAATTTGTTTTGTTTTTTAATCTCACACAACTTGTTTTTATACAAAAAAAGCTAATCCTGATAAAGGCCATGTTTTTTTATGTAATGCTCAATTACCGGCGGCACTAAATAACGGATTGACCGCTTGCCTTTTAATCGGCTTCGAATTGCCCGGGATGAAAAATCTAACAATGTTATTGCTTGAAAAAACAGTTTATGGCCTGATGAATGAATATAGTAATTTCCATCAGAATTATAAGCAAAATTTTTATTTCCGTCAATGGGAAGCAGATCAGCGCTTGCTTTTTTGGGATACCCAGGCCGCGACATAATAATAAAATTTGTCAGAAAAAACAATCGGGCAAAGTCTTTCCAGGTATTGATTTCGAGAAAAGCATCCATGCCCATTAAGAAAAAAAGAGAAGTATCAAAGCCCAGTTTTTTTTGAAAATGCTCGATGGTTATGATTGAATAAGATTTCGAATTTCTTTGGATCTCAAAGTCAGAGATTTCAAAACAAGGATTGTCTTGGATAGCCAGTTTAACCATGTTTAAACGATGTTCCGGGGCAACAATTGTTTTTTCCGTTTTATGGGGCGGAATTCGAGCGGGGATGAAAATAATTTTATCCAGATGAAAGAACTCTTGGACTTCTTCAGATGCTCGAAGATGACCGAAGTGAATGGGACTGAAGGTTCCACCAAAAAGGCCGATCCGCTCCTGTGCGGTTTCTAATTCCTCTGTTT
The DNA here is from genome assembly GCA_963727835.1 of uncultured delta proteobacterium. Classification (GTDB taxonomy): domain Bacteria; phylum Desulfobacterota; class WTBG01; order JAGOGO01; family JAGOGO01. The sequence continues at coordinate 66,997 of CAVSIB010000016.1, read as the reverse complement.
TCTCCATGTCGTTTTCTTTTGCTTTCAAAATCATTCTTTGTTTTTTGCGTGGTAGCGTGCGAAAATTTTTTGTCCCCCCGTTATGGGGGTAATAACAAGAGATCGTCTTTTTCAGTAACCCCTTAAATTCAGATTTACTCTCGAACCTGTCCTTCTCCAAAGACAATAAATTTAGTGGTTGTAAGTTCTTTAAGCCCCATGGGCCCGAAGGCATGGAGCTTGGTAGTGCTGATTCCTACTTCCGCACCCAAGCCGAGCTGAAATCCATCGCTAAAACGAGTGGAGGCATTGACCAATACCGTTGAAGAATTCACCTCTTTAAGGAATTTCTGGGAATTTTCATAGGATTGGGTAATGATTGTTTCCGTATGGAGGGAGCCATAGGTTTCAATATGTTCAATTGCCTCGTCAATATTTTTTACTATCTTGACTGCTAAAATGAGAGCTAAGTATTCGGCGTACCAGTCGTCTTCTGTGGCTTTGTTTAAATCCGGCACAAGGGTTAGGGTTTGAGAACATCCTCGAATTTCCACTCCCGCTTTCTGGAGCTGTGAAATAAGGAGGGGAAGAATTTGGGGGGCAATATCCTGATGAACCAAAAGAGTTTCAACGGCATTACAGACTCCGGGTCTCTGACATTTCGCATTAAGAACGATTTTTTCACTCATCTCACAATCTGCTGTGCGATCGATAAAAATATGGCAGGTGCCTTTATAGTGCTTTATGACGGGGATCTTTGATTTTTCCACTACTGCGCGGATAAGTTCTTCTCCTCCCCGCGGGATAATTACATCAATCAGATCTTCTAATTGTAAAAGCTCATACACCGCTTCCCGGTCAGTAATCGGAAGAAATGAAATAGCCTCGCGCGGGATCCCTTCTTTCTCAGCTTCTTTTTGGAGGATATCGGCTATGAAAACGTTTGAGTGAAACGCTTCGGACCCTCCTCGCAAAATAACGGCATTGCCTGATTTTAAACAAAGTCCGGCTGCGTCCGCAGTAACATTTGGCCGGGCCTCATAAATTATTCCGATTACCCCGAGCGGGATCCGCATCCTTCCTACCAAAAGATTATTTGGCCTTCGCCACATTCCGGTCACTTCTCCCACCGGGTCAGGAAGGTTCGCCACCTCTCGTAATCCTGAAGCCATTTCTGTTATGGTTTTATCGGTGATCAAGAGCCGGTCAATAAGCGCGCTGCTTAAAGCACTTTTTTGAGCAAGGCTTACATCTTTACTGTTTTCTTCTTTTAATCGGGCAGCATTGTCAATAAGCGCCTCTGCCATCCGACATAAGGCTTTATTTTTTTTCTCGGTGGAAAGACGGCCAACAATGCGCGAAGCCTTTTTTGCGCCTTGAGCAATAGTGAGGACTTGTTCTTGAATAGACGTCATAGAATTGTTCCTTATAAAACAACCAGATCATCCCGGTTGATGACCTCATCATAATATTTATAACCCAATATTCGTTCAATCTCCTTGGTTGGTGCTCCCTTGATCCTTTTAATCTCTAAAGAACCATAATTTACCAGTCCGCGGGCAATCTCGTGCTGGTGTTGATTCAGGATGCTCACTGAATCGCCAAACTGAAACTCGCCTTCTGCTTTAGTGATTCCGATGGCTAAAAGGCTCTTTCCTTTTTTGAGAATTGCTTCCTCTGCCCCATGATCGATAAAGATTTTACCCTTGGGCTTGAGAGTAAAGGCGATCCAGTGCTTTCGGCTCTTGAGCTTTGATGTTTGAGGAAGAAAAAGGGTGCCGACCTCTTTTCCCTGAAAAATTGCTTCCAGGATACCATGGACCCGGCCATTCGCCATAACAACAGGAATTCCGTAGGTGGTGGCATTTTTTGCGGCAGCAAGTTTTGTTTCCATTCCGCCCACCCCGTAGGCGCTTTTTCTTGTGCTTGCTAAGGATTCAAGTTTTTTATCAATTTTTTTTACCAAGGGAATCAATCGGGCATCCTTATATGTTTGGGGATCAGCCTCAAACAGCCCATCCTGATCTGTGAGAATAATAAGGAGATCGGCTTCAACTAAGTTCGTGGTAATGGTGGCTAAGTTATCATTATCCCCAAGTTTAATTTCATCGACTACGACCGAATCATTTTCATTAATAATCGGGATGATTCCCAATTCAAGCAAGGCAAAAAGGGTATTACGGGCATTTAAAAACAAGGGGCGTTCTTTGAGAATTAGGTTGGTAAGCAGAACCTGGCCGATTTTTAAATTCTTTTCTTTAAAAAACCGCTCATAATTTTCCATTAAACCGGACTGCCCAACCGCAGCTGCCGCTTGCTTAAGAGGAATGCTTTTGGGCAGTTGTTTGAGACCTATTTTTTGCATACCGATCGCAATAGCGCCCGAAGAGACAATGACCGGTTCAATCCCATGCTCTTTGATCCAGGCAATTTGATCAACAATACTGGCAAACGCATTAAAATTAATGGTGATTGCGGAATCAGTCAAGATGCTGCTTCCAATCTTGATGACTACTCTTCGAACTTTTTTAATTATTTCCGCGCGCAGGTTATCAGTGGTCATGGCTTTTGCTTTAACGTGCTTTTTACCAGGGTTAGTAATTTTTTTATTCCTTCTCCCGTAAGGGCAGAAAGAGAAACAAAAGGGACGGAAAGTTTTTTGTAATAAGACTCGATGGCATCAGGAAGCACGGGTGGGGAAAGTAAATCCAACTTATTCAAGGCGATAATTCGCGGTTTTTTCAAAAGGATAGGATTATAGCTTTCTAACTCATTAAGAATAATGGTGTAATCTCTTCCTGGATCATCACCATCCATAAGACTCGCATCAAGTAAATATATTAAAAGGTTTGTTCTTTCGATATGTTTGAGGAACTTAAGCCCAAGGCCTGATCCGGTGTGAGCACCCTTAACGAGTCCCGGAATATCAGCTACCACAAAATTTTCAAAATTTTTACCCTGTACCACCCCCAGGTTAGGAGTTAACGTAGTGAAAGGATAATCAGCAATTTTGGGATGGGCTGAAGATATGTTAGAAATGAGCGTTGATTTTCCTGCATTGGGTAGGCCAATAATCCCGACATCAGCTAAAAGTTTAAGTTCCAGCTTAAGCCACGCAGTTTCACCCTTCTGCCCTTCTTGAGCTGTTCTGGGCGCCTGGTTGGTAGAAGACTTAAAAGAAGCATTGCCTCGTCCACCTCTTCCGCCTCGGACAACGATAAAGCGTTCTCCCTCTGAAACTAAATCTTTGAGAATGTTGTTTGTTTGACTATCTCGCACTATTGTTCCTAAGGGAACAAAAATCTCACGGTCTTCACCTTGTTTGCCTTGCTGCAGCTTACCTTTTCCGTGTTGTCCCCGCTTAGCCCGGTAATGCTGCTGAAGAGCGATATCCAACAGGGTTGGGTGTTTGTTGGAGGCAACTAAAATTACATCCCCACCTTTTCCTCCATTGCCGCCATCAGGACCGCCTCGAGGAACAAATTTTTCACGGCGAAAGCTTACACAACCGCGACCTCCATCGCCTGACTGTACCCAGATCTTGGCTTCATCTACGAACCGCATTTATTTGTAAGATTGGTTAGTTAGCATAAACACTTACTTTTATTCGGTCTCGGCCAAGTCTTTCAAATTTTACTTTTCCATCAATTTTGGCAAAGAGAGTGAAGTCTTTTCCCAACCCAACATTGTTCCCAGGATGCCATTTAGTGCCCACCTGGCGAGCCAGGATATTTCCGGCGAGTACTGATTGGCCGCCAAAGCGTTTAACTCCAAACCTCTGGCTTTGACTGTCGCGACCATTTCGGGAGCTACCCTGTCCTTTTTTATGCGCCATCTTAATTTCTCCTTTACTTCTGAAATCTTATCTATTACGTTGTGCTCTTTATTTTCTTCTATATCTTTTTAGATATCTTAATACTTATTTATCAACCTCTAAAATTTAAATGGCCTTAGCCATTTTTTGATCGGTAACTTTTTAATCTAATATAAAAATAATGTCAAGAGTATAGAAAAAAATTAAAAAAAGGAGTAAAGTAAACCTTCTTTCTTTTGCATGGAGGAAAAAAGATATTTTTCAGAAGAACGAAAAAAATTAACTATCGGAAAGTTTACCATGCCGAAGAGGGGATTTGAACCCCTACGAGGCTACCCTCACTAGACCCTGAACCTAGCGCGTCTGCCAATTCCGCCACTTCGGCAGTTTCTTTTTAGGAGAAATTTTATAATAGTAAGCTTCGATAGTCAAGCGGTATCTACCCGTAAGTTTTTGAACTTTAAAAAGATATGGAAGTCTTTGAAGGTTATAAAGATCTAAACCAAAAATTTTTGAACCCGGTTGTGACCTTGGGCAATTTTGATGGAGTCCACTTGGGTCATCAGGAAATCTTTTCTCGCATACGAGAAAGGGCAAAAGAGATACAAGGGACTTCTTTGGTCTACACTTTTCATCCTCATCCTCTCTCCGTGCTGACACGGGGAAGACAATTTTTAAATATTACCACATTAGAGGAAAAATTAAAACTTATTGAGAAGGCTGGTATTGATGTAGTAATTTGTGAGCCTTTTACTTTAGAATTTTCTCGGCTCACGGCTGAAGAATTCGTTAAAAATATTCTCTGGGGGAAAATCGGAACAAAAGAGATCTTTGTGGGGGAGGATTACACTTTTGGGAGTAAGCGTCAGGGAAATATTTATTTTCTCACAACGATGGGTAAAAGTCTCAATTTTCGGGTTAAAATTATTGAATCACAGATTAAGGACAACATCATAGTAAAAAGCAGTAAAATTCGAGAATTTATTCAAATGGGAAAAGTAGAGGTCGCTCATCGCCTTCTCGGCAGAGACTATAGTATTACTGGCCAGGTAATAAAAGGAAGAGGACGAGGGATAACCCTCGGGTATCCGACGGCAAATATAAGGCCCAATAAAGCTCTTCACCCAGGGGTTGGCGTGTATGCCGTCTGGGTAAAATGTGAGAACAATCAATTTCCCGGGGCGATGAATATCGGATATAATCCTACATTCTCTGGGCAGGGGCTTTCCCTTGAAGTTCATATTCTTGATTTTAATCGAGACCTCTATGGAAAAGAAATAGAAATTTCTTTTGTCGCACGCATTAGAAAGGAAAAAACTTTTGCATCTTCGGATGAGCTTATGGCACAGATAGCCAATGACGTATCTGAGGCAAGAGAAATACTGGGGACCAATTAGGCGGGTATTGTGAAAATTTTATTAGTCGAAGACGATAAAAATGTGGCCCGTTTTATCGAAAAAGGGTTAAAAGAAAACTCTTTTAGCGTGGACATTGCGGAAAATGGCGAAGATGGTCTTCATTTGGCAACCCAAGAAAATTATGACCTCATTATCTTGGACATTATGCTCCCTCTTTTGAGCGGGGATAAAATTCTTCTTCATTTAAGAGAAAGGGGAAATACTACTCCAGTCATATTTCTCACTGCAAAAGATTCCGAAGGAAGTATAGTGAATGGATTAAATTTAGGGGCTGACGATTATATCGTTAAGCCCTTTTCTTTCTATGAACTGTTGGCGCGAATAAGGGCTATACTGCGTCGGGGCAAAGAGGTAGTATCTCCAACTTTACAGTATGCTGATTTAAGTTTGAATCAAATCAGCCGTGAGGTCCGGCGGGGGGATGCTCTTATTGACCTTACCCCAAAAGAATACGCTTTACTCGAATATTTTATGAAGAATCCTGACCAGGTGCTAACTCGCACCATGCTTTCTGAGCACATCTGGAATTATAATTTTGACACCATGACCAATGTAATTGATGTTCATATAAATCATCTCCGCTCCAAAATTGACAACGACTTCTCTCCGAAACTAATTCATACTGTTAAGGGTGTTGGTTATGTTTTTAAAGAGAAGGATTAGGTTTTATCAACGACTCGATGTAAGGATGGCGTTATGGTACACGATAACGTTCTTGACCATTATAATTCTCATCTTTGGATTTTTAGACTATCGCCTTCGTCGGAATCTCCTTAAGGAGATTGACCGGATGCTTGCGGATGAGGCGCAAGAAATCATAAAGGAGGGAATTAAAAAATCAGGAAGTTTCAATGATCAGTTAAAAGACTATGAGAAGGTTGTTTCTAATCACAGGTATTACCCGATCGCTTTCCGGGTGCTCGATCAAAAAGGTAAGATCATTTTTTCCTCCGCAACATTGTCGGATCTTTCTTTCCCCAAAGTTTTTTTAGATCATGTTAGTTATCAAAAACCTATTAATACAACATTGAATGTTTATCACCACGGGACAACCCCTTTTCGCCTCTGCACTTATTTTTATAGGGAAGGTGGGGAATTAAAATATGTTGTTCAAATCGCAACCCATCTCCGCACCATGCGCAAAAGCATCGAAAATTTTCGGGAACATCTTTTTATCGCATTTTTTCTGGCTTTGTTTTTTGGCTCCATCGGGGGGTGGTTCTTATCCCGGCAAATCCCTGAAGCCTATTGATAAAATAACGGAAGCTACCAAACGAATAACGGCCAACAACCTGAGCGAACGACTACCCCTCCAAGGGACTGGCGATGATCTGGATAGGCTGGTCACGACTATCAATCAGATGATGGAACGTCTGGAAGAATCTTTTGAAAAACTCTCCCGGTTTACTGGTGATGCCGCCCATGAGTTGCGCACGCCGCTCGCTTCGCTTAAGGGGGAGACTGAAGTTTTGCTTTCTCGAAAACGGTCTTCAGAAGACTACCAAGAGGCTCTGACTAATAACCTCGAACGGCTTGATTTCTTGATCAAGCTCGTTAATGATCTCCTCATTCTCTCTCAAGCAGACGAAGGCAAGGCAAGCCTCAAGATTGAAAATCTAAATTTTTCCGAACTGCTTAAAGAACTCTATGAGGCCTTCAATATTGTGGTAATGCAGAAAAAAATTAGTTTTACCCTTTCGGCACCCGAGGAGGTACTGATAAATTTCGACAGTATAAAGCTGAAACAGCTTTTCAGCAACCTCATTGATAATGCCATAAAATATACCCCTAATGGAGGGAATATTAGCCTGCTAGTACAACCGGGAAAAGGCCAGGTAACAGTTGTCCTAAAAGACACGGGCATAGGAATACCCAGCGATGATTTACCCCATATATTCGACCGATTTTACCGGGTAGATACATCCCGCTCCCGGCTATCGGGCGGAGTAGGTCTTGGCTTAAGTATTTGTCAATGGATTGTAAAGGCTCATCACGGAACCATTGACGTAAAAAGTCAGTTACATCAGGGGACCACGTTTACCGTTACGCTTCCCACAAAACCTATCGGGATTTCACCAACCATTAAGAAAAACTAATCTTATCTTAATCCTCAGTTACTATCGGCGCAAACTACATAAAAACAAAGACGTTGCCAATGGATTAGTTCAAGTAAATAAAAAAAACAATCAGTTATAATTTTATGGAGTAAAATAGTTGCCAGGGCTTGGCCTCATTACACGCAGGTAACCAAGAAACCAAATGGTAAAATTTTAATACGATTTTTTGCCCTTGTTTTCTCATGGGATATTCTGGATACGTAACCTGACCTTACCCCGTAGTGTGGGCCAGTTTCACATTGACAGTTTCTTCCTTAGTAAGGTTTTTGTTTTGTTGTTCTTTGATAAATGCATACGGTGTTAACCCGCTTAAAGAGCTGTGGGGTCGTTGCCTATTATACTGCTTTCTCCAGATCTGCCTCTAATCCTTGCATGGGTCGATTGGCAATTCACGCCACCCTGCCTCATCAAAGAAACCGAATGGCCGATTAAGTTTGATAAACACTCGTTGAAACTGCGAAATCGGCTCACAATCCATCTCAATCAATCCCGATTTAAAATTACCGCGATAGTGGCCCTGCCCACGAACTGAATTTGAGGCCAGATCAACAAGTTCGACCTTGGAAATTCCGGACCACGGCATCGGGCTAGCATCGAACAGCAATTTATAGGCGCTGACCATTCCATTCTCCAAAATCCCTATCAGGTAAAGGTAAGGTTTGCCAAATGCGCTGGGGTGAGGTTGCAAGGCAAGCGCGGCCTGAAGTCTGTCGTCCTGAATTTGTGCGTTACGGACGGGATGGTATGGACAATAAACCTGGGGTTTTTCGACCGCAAGGAATTCCTCGGTATCTTTTGCCCTGGCGAGAAGACTCCAGGGCCTTAATGTAAGCTGTGACGTATGGCAGAGGATTGCGCCACGTTTAATCTGTATCTGGCTAGGAGTTACGTTTAGTATTATAGTAGCAGGAGCGTTCTCTCTGTGTTTTCTCCGGTGCACAATATAGGTCATACCCGATGGCGGGTGGTTTTTGGATTGCCGCAAAGCCATTTCCACCAGCACATTCAGGCCATTGTGGTCCGGATGAAGGTCAAATCCCGAAGGGTAAACGATATGGCTGGGCCCGAATTGTTCGAAGTTCTGGACCAGTGCCGGAATAATTGTCTGCGGGGCCGCGGTGAGCAGGAGATGCGTTATCCCCCGATCAGGGAACCCAAGGAATTGAGCGCAGGCGCAATCTAATCCCAAGGTCTCGATTGCGGATTGCGCTTCAGCTTTGCGGAGCAGGCCGAAGCGAATTTTATCTTCCGGGCGAATTCGCCAGCGTCGTTCCAGCACGCGCTGAGGCCAGGGATTATTTTCTCCGTTGGTCATAAACAGAATCCGGATTTGGGCGCCGGCTTGATGTGCATACTGGAGAAGGGCGCCAGCAGCAAGGGATTCATCATCAGGATGAGGCGCCATTACCAGCACCCTGCTGTTGGTGTCAAAAATGGCCCCGGTCATGGCTGGGGATTCCGTTTTACTATTTTCACGGGCCAGAAACCTCGCTCAAGAGCCTGTGACCACACGAGAGCAAATTTAGTTTCCGTTGTGCGAGGCTGGTAAAAATGTCGTCCAGGTTTGAGCAAAACCGTTTGCCCAACCGGCTCGTTATCGAGCAGACCCGTTGCTGGTCCAGATGCGGAAACGAGAGAATACTGTGCCGGCAATTCAATTTCAAATTCAATGCGATCGGTTGGAGAGGTCCTTTCAAGGACTTTCCCGGCCACCAGCAGCGTTCCAACAGAAACGTAATTGCGTTTTATGAATTCGCCGGTCCGCGCGGGCATGCGGCCTTCCCAGCCCATCGGATGGTTTGCAACACACGTTCCGCGGGCTACCATCTGCTCTGGAATATCATCTTTCAGCAGGCCTTGGTGGATCCTTTTACTGGTGAATGTTTCGACAACATAATAGTACGGCCGGGGTCTGAAAATTAATTCACCCTTAAGATCCATTACCGTTTGATCGGGATCGGTCATGCGCAACACATCACGCCATTGCTGAAGGTTATATGTCAGAGCGCTGTGCCAGGGCGCAAAGATCGCCATCATACCAAGTTGGATGGCCATGATAACCGGAAAGAGCTGGCGAAGAGGTAAAAAAGGCCGGCGCTTTAAAGCGGATACCTGTGCAAACTCGATTAGCGCAGCCCCAACCACCAGAAATGCCGGCAGGATGACAGCATAGTCCTGCTGAGTCAGAACAGGCCAGAGTTGCAGCATTGCAAACGAGAACCCTGCCAGAAGCATGATGAAAGTTTTCCGGAGCATCTTTGTATCGGACTGTTCAAGTCGCTTAAGACCTACCGAACAGACCAATGAAACAGATATTGCTATAGCTCATGGATATTAAATGTCGAAAAAAAAATTCGCGTTCTAAGACAAGATTATGCGCAACCACGCAGTAATACATCGAATCAGCAGCACCGCGGGCGTAAAAATAAGCAACGAGCACCGCAGGGGGAATTAAGAGGCAAACAATAAATGCGCAACCTTTTAGGATCAATTGAGAAGCTTGGCCGGCCCAATGGTAAGATTTACGGGTTATGAGGATGGTTGCGACAATTGAAGCGGCTAACGCGACTGCCAGAAATGATGTTTTAAGAGAGGTTGCGAACGTCAATCCGGCAAAAAATCCGGCAACCGCACTACGCCGTATGGTCAGCCGGCCGCTTACCAGAATCGCGATACAGGAAAACCAGCACAGTGCCCAGAGAATGTCGGTTCGGAATTCAATAAACAGGCTCATTGATGGAAAAACCGTTGTCCACACTGCCGCCCAGAGACCAACCCGCTTGCTGAAAACAGACGCCCCAATCACGTAAATGCAAAAAATGATTACGGCAAAGAGCGGTAGCATCGCCAGACGCATCCAGATCATGAGGGTGGGCCGCTCGCCGATAGCCGAGAAAAGCGGGCTCAGGAGTATATGAAAGAGCGGCATGTGATTATCAAAGATATCCCGATATTGCACAAGGCCATGATACCAGCCCCAGATCACATGAAGATGCTGCGGCTCATCGCTACAGAGCTGGCAATGCAGTGAATAAAGAATTCGCACTGCACATGAAAGCCCTACGATGATGAGAGCGAATGTCAGCTCTTTGCAACTGATGGCATACTGGTTTTTTAATTCACACGATTTTTGGTGCACTGCGACAAAGCTCTCCGGTCATGGGGATTTTGACAAAATTCCTGTCAGGATCTGGCGGGGGTTTGCTCTCACTGCCGTCAGGTGTTCTTTAACAGTGGTGAATCATCGCTGTTTTTTTAACTATCCTTGTATGAGTCACCGGCAAAAGCGTCTGGCTAACATGCGTGCGTGTAAGCTGACGTGTCTGAATGTGTCCTGCCATGGTTTAAAATGAGTACGGTGATTTTCGCCAAAAAAATAGCGGCATCGAACCGGCACTTCCACAATCGGACATCCCGCCCATACTGCCCTCACAATTATCTCAGTCTCGTAACCGTAACGTCCCGCGCCGCAGGTGATATTTTGGACAAGCCTGATCGGATACACCCGAAACCCGCATTGGCTGTCTCCGAGAGACAGGCCGCATTCCACCCGGATGAAAAAATTTGAAAGTCGTCGGCCTACTCTGCTTTTTTTGGGATAATCAAAAGCAGTATCATCGCGGAACCCAAGTATCAGCGCATCGGGATTTGCCGAAGCGGCTAAAAGGAGATCCGGTATTTGTTCAGGATCGAGTTGGCCGTCCGTGTCGATGGTGACGGCGTGCGTGAAACCAAGCCCCTCGGTCATGGAAAAGGCGGTCCGTAAAGCCTGCCCTTTGCCGCGATTTTGAATGTGGTCGAAAATATGGATATGCTCTCGGCGCGGTTGATCCTGATACCAGGTTTTTAATAAATCCCCGGTCCGGTCAGTTGAGCCGTCATTAACGACGATCAGCGGTAAATTGAGTACAATTATTCGATTGAGGACTTGGATCAGTGTTGATACATTGTTGAATGTGGGAGCGACCACTACTGGGTTGAAATGTTCCGTGCGCTCAAAGACCCGTGTGCCCATCACTCTGCTCACTTTCGATTCTATTCATGCCGATGCTGACAAAGCTTTACCGGAAAATTATAGCACCTGGGATTTCCCCTTTATACCTACTCAACCACGCCGCTGAATTTCATTTTTGTATGCAATATCAAATTTTAGGTGATTATAAAAGATTTGGTTCGAACTCAGCCAGTAATTGAGTTAATAAAGCGAACATATTTTTGTATCTGTTATTATAATGGAATTCCAGCTCTTTTAACTACAAGGGAAATTTCTTTTGTGAAACTCCATGATATTTCATTAGGCGTTCTTTGGCGAAAGTCCAGAACCCTTCAAGGTCATTAATATACACTTTGCCGGAAGCGAAGTACTTGCCATGGTCAATCTTGATGTGGCGGTAACCACAGAATACCAGAGAATCATAGTCGTGAAATTTATCTGTGTAAACAATGCTTCCGCGGCCATTTCCGCCAAATCAGTAGCTAATAAAAGCGCTATAACCGTAAAAGTAAGTGATGAGTTTCCTTTTTCAGCATATCGCCTTAAGTGCAGACTTGAGCGATACCTTTTTGCAGAGCTTCTTCAAACAGCTCTATCGCGGTATCGATTTCTTTCTCAGTGATGTACAATGACGGTACCAAAGTAAACACGTTTTTATAATACCCGCCGACATTCAGGATCAATCCGCGTTTTTTACCGCCGGCAGTCAACTCGCCGCCTAAGCCGATGTCAAATATCGCGTCAGTAAGTTTTTTGCTCGGCTTATAGCCGTCTTTTTCGCAGATCTCCACACGGATCGCCAAGCCCAAACCTTCGACATGCCCGATATAGGGGTATTTTTTCTGCAATTGTTTTAACCGTTCGACAAAATATTTTCCTTTAGCCGGAACCGATACCGCGAAATCCGATTCTTCGATCACCTTCATGACTTCTAACCCGACCGTGGTGCCTAAAGAGTTCGAAGAAAATGTAGAATGCGTAGAACCTGGCCCGAATACTTTCGGCGAGATCAATTCTTCTTTTGCCCAGATACAGGATAGCGGATTAAGCCCGTTAGTCAGAGATTTGCCGCAAACCAAAACATCCGGCGTTACGCCAAAATGTTCGATCGCCCATAATTTACCGGTACGATAAAAACCCATCTGGACCTCGTCATCAATAAAAAGGATCTTATACTGGTCCAGTATCTTCTTGAGTTCTTTAAAATAATTCATCGGCGGCACGATATATCCGCCGGTACCCTGCAACGCTTCGACATAAAACGCTCCGAATTCGCAATTGCTGTTTTTCTTATTCACTACCGCGTAGTATTCCGTCTCAAAAAGTTTTTCAAATTGCTTTAAACAGTATAAGCCGCAAGACTCCGGCTTTTTTTCATAGAAACAACGAAAACAATAAGGATACGGAATAAAATTTGCTCGATCGGAAAAATGGCCGTAACGTTCACGATAACGATAGCTGGAAGTTATCGCGGATACCCCTAAGGTCCGGCCGTGATAACCGCCCATAAACGCGAAGGCAAGCGTCTTGCCGGTATGATTACGGACTAGTTTCATAGAATCTTCGACAGCTGAAGCGCCGCCGACGTTAAAATGGACTCTGCCTTTTACATTGAAGGTTTGTTCCATATTCTGGGCTATCTTAGCCGCCAACAAGATCTTTTCTTTATGCAAATATTGACAAGCCAACTGCGGCAAGGTGTTGATCTGTTTTATTAACGCCTCATTAAGCCGCGAATTTTTATAACCGAAATTCGCCGCTGAATACCACATCTGAAGATCCAAATACTGCGTACCGTGATTATCATACAGATAAATACCTTCTGAGCGTTCAAAAATATCCAGCTTTTCGGTATAGTGGACCGTATCACCCCAGGAACAATATTTAGCTTCTAATTCAAGCAATTCTTTATCACTTAACGTTTGTGCCATTGGGCTGCCTCCTTAAATGGTTATATACTTCGCTGAGGTCTTTAAACTCAACGCAAGGCTTATTCATATCCGCACAATAACGGATCAGGCTGTCTTTCGCAAATACCAAATCCGCGGCCTGAGCCGGACAAATATCCGAACGCCCATCGCCGACATAGACCAGGAATCTCGAGCGGCTTCGGCTGTCAGACAAACGGTTTCTCTTGCAATGCGCACATTTACTGCAAAGCGGGTCGGAAAGCGGAAACACCGGGATCAGATTTTTACCTGAAAACCGCAATTGGTTGGCGTAGACTTTGACCCCTTTGATCCCGTTACAGCGCAATATCTGGTTTATCACAAAAGTAAAACTATCGCTGGTTAGTACCGGCTCAATCCCGGCAACCACTAATAAGTTAATTATATTGCTAAAATATGGATCGACCTTTACCTCAGAAACATACTTGATCAGATCGTCTTTTGTTGCCCGCAAACACTTTAACTGCCCCTTAAGGCATTCACGCGAACCAATCTTTCCTTCAGCCCAGGCCTTTTCAAATTCCTCCCACTCGCTGTCTACAGCAAACCGCTTGATTATCTCGTCCAGCACGTCATAGGAAGTAATAGTGTTATCAAAATCAAAAAATACCCCACAGGCGGAAATATCAAGGTTGCCTGCTTCCAAAAGAAGTTTCAGTTCCTGATCATCAGCTTTTTTCGGCATCATGAACTGGCTCCTCGGATGTTCCCAAAAAACTCATCCATCACATAAGCCACCTTATCTTTCTCCTGATCAGCCGTAATCACATGATACGAATCTTCCAAATACACGATCTCTTTTTTCTTTGAACTGACCCGGTCATATATAAACCGTGCATTACGAGGGCTGGTCATGTCATCATATCTAGCCTGGATCATCTGCACCGGAGTAATTATCTTATTAAAACGTTTACGCAAAAAAACGATCAATAACTTTAGCTGGTTTAATAACACCACTGGAAAATACGGATAACCGTGCCTTGCCACTTCTTTCATGTTATCCAAAGTTGCCCGGCTGTAATACCTATGGATTAACTGGCGTATTTTTTCGTTTTTAATACCATACGGAGGTTCTTCTTTAAAATAAAAAAAATCTTTAAGCGGCGTAGCGCAGACCAGCGGCAAAAAGATTCGCGACCAGGGAACGTTCCAGCCATCATAAAATAAAGTCGGTGACAAACAGCTTACTCCGGCGACCGCATCCGGATACTCTTCAGCCAGGGCCAGCGATAACAACGCCCCCATCGATAATCCGGCGACAAAAATCTTATCATGGCCGGATGTTAAATCAAAAAAAGCTTTACGGACTGAATCATAAAATTCAGTCCATTTTGTCTGTTTTAACACATCCAGCGGCTGTCCATGATTTGCCAGCCTGGGACACGACACTGTATAGCCGCGTTCATGAAAAAAATGCGCCAAATATTTCATCTCATAAGGCGAGCCGGTAAGCCCATGTACTAAAAGAACAGCCCGGCCGTTTGTCCCTTGAAAATAAAGCTTTTCTTCAACACTCGCGGCGACTGAACCAGCGGCAACAAGATTTGGCGAAGAAAACCGTATAACAACCGACATAGATTATACTCCTGAAGTTCCGCGTTTTTTAAGTGCCGTAAAACTAAATTATCTCTTGGATCTTTTTTAAAAATTTTTTCATAATCACTTTAATCGAAAGAAAGTAAAAAAAGTCAACTTAGCATACTTTGGTGACAAGTAGTAATTAAAAAAGTTCTCACCATTAAAAAAATTTAATTTAAAAAATCTTTAGAATGTTACAGGGAGCAATAGGTAAAAAAAGGATTTGAATTTTTAATTCATGTACACTATCATAAATAGATATATTCGGACTTATTGACCAGAAATTCTAAAGGAGTCTTTGGTGGTTGCAGTCCTGGGAGGTTTTTTTTAGTTTGTTGCTATCGCTGATTTTGCTGATGCTCTACCGCATGCTTCTTTTAAAAAATAACGGAAGAAGAAAAGACATCGTAAAATGTTATCTTTAGTGGTGGTCCCCTTAATTCCTGGTATCTCGCCAGATTCATAAGTATAGTTCTGAGGTTGCCAGCATAAAAATAGTTTTTATTCATTTTTATAAACATTGGTTAGATATTCTTTTGTCAGCTAAACAGCAAGCTTTTATTAGATTTCTGCCCCGCTGCGCCAAATCGCAGGCTTTGCGAGTTTCTCAGAAAGAACGCGCAGACATATCTGTTCTGGGCACAATATGCTGACCTGTTGGTTGGCATCGTCTGCATCGTATCGGTGTTCTGTTTTCTTGGGTCGCGCGATATCGCGGATGTGCGTGAACGGAGAATCGCCGGCACGGCGGCGGATGTAGCTGACAACGGCCATTGGCTGTTGCCGCAATTGGAAGGTAAACCGCGGATTTTGAAACCCCCGTTTGCGGATTGGATCGTGGTGGGAAGCATGCGGCTGCTGGGACGAAATGAGTTGGGCTTCCGACTGCCGTTTGCGCTCGCCGGCCTGGGGATTATCTTTGTGGCCTGGGCGATAACGCGCCGACTTTTTGACAGGGAAACCGGACGGATTGCCGCCCTGATTTTGGCCGTCACACCTTATTTTATTTCCGAATGTCATTCGCCGAGCCAAGATTTATTGCTGAGCTTTTTTACAGGCCTTGCTCTGCTGTTGTGGCTGGTATGGAAAAAGGAGGGCCGAGCGTGGTCAGCTTCGTGGTGGGGGTTTTATGTTAGCCTGTCGTTAGCCTGCTTGTTCAAGGGGCCGTTGGCACTGGTTATTGTGAGTATACCTATTGTGCTGGAACTATGGGTGTCGCATCAATGGCAGCTGGGGGTGCGGATGCGACCGTGGTGGGGACTGCTCATGGTGATAGGGTTCGCATTTGCCTGGCCGATAATGCTTTGGTTATGGAAAAAGACTTTCTGCTGCAGGTGATTGCTGACGTAAAACGGTCTGTGGTTCCGAGCCAGGAGCATAATGGCTGGAGTTATTTCCAACACCTGGGCAATTGGCCGTGGTTCACTTACCCCTGGAGTATTTTCGGCATTGGGGCACTTTTTTTGCCGGCCTGGGGACGAAAATTGCAAAGCTGGTCACGACTGCGGTTTTGTTCCTTGTGGTTGACCGGAAACTTCGTTTTCTTCGCAGCGTGTGCCAAACAGCCGATCCATCACCTCTTGCCGGTGATTCCTTCCGTGGGCGTGATTGAGGCTGTGCTGCTGAGGCAGTTTTTGAAAATAATTGAGAGCAGGAATATAGATCGTTTTGGCTGGGTTTTGGCTGGGTTGCTTTCACTGTGCTGTGTGCTCTTCTCTTTCGGGGTCGGTTTCTCTATCTATTCCCGCGGAATTGCGAGCCTCACGGTGGCACTTGCCGTGGGCTGCTGTCTTGCCATTCCAGCATCCATAGGTTCCTGTTTTCTTTTTTCACGCCCTCAAAGGGCTTTCAAACTTTTCGTTTTAACCGGCGTGCTATGTATAATCACGATTTCTGGCTGGATTGAACCACCGGTGAGCGCTCGGAGGAGCATTGTTAGCTTTGCCCAGGGCATTAACCGCCTTGTGCCCAGGAATGAACCGATATATTTCACTCAAACGAAAGACGCTCTTCCTTTCTACGCGCGACGCGAGTTTCGAAGGTTGGATCTTGATCCACAACCCCGGGCGGTTGTTTCCGCGCTGGCTTCCAGAAAACAAGGTTACTTTCTTGTCGCTCAAGACATCTATGAAATGCTTTCGGCTTTAGGAAAAGATCAACTCATGTTTGAGGTGGTTCTCAGCCATGAGAGTTCGGAAAAAAATAATGCCATACCTCTGCTCTTGGTGCATTTTGTTGCTCGGTAGTGGTTGGAAGGGAAAAGGCATGGCTCAGATAAAAAAACGATACCATTGACTGTTATAACCCGCGAAGGTGATTCAAAAATTTTTTCTCGCATCCGTAACGAGCATCAGTTCACCAGAGATAACCTTTCGTAGTATATATTTCTTAAGAAAAATTAATTTTTAATTAATGCACCGTTAATCTTCATTGAGTTATTAATAATATTTTTAAGAGTCTTTGAAACAAATTTGCTATAATTGTTTAAAAAATCGAGTGTTATAATGAATAGTTGGATTTTAAAACTGATCGGTAGCCTTGTTGAGAAGTTAACTGTCTTGACTAATCGGCAGGCGTTTTTGGTGGCACTTGCCGCAAGCCTTCTCATTTCTTTCACCGGAGTCTTTGATCATGCGCTCTGGACTCCTGATGAACCCCGCGATGCCGAGGTTGGACGGGAGCTGTTGGTGAGCGGCGACTTTGTTGTTCCCACCTTGGCAGGAAAACCATTCCTGGAAAAACCTCCGCTTTACTGGTGGGCCATGGCGGGAATGTACCACCTCTTTGGGGTTTCAGACGGAGTGGCGCGCAGCACGAGTGCTCTTGCCGGAGTTATGACGCTGATTTTGGTATTTGATGTGGCTAGGCGGATTGCAAACCCGTTTGCCGGCCTTATGGCTACCATCGTGACGGCCACCCTGTCTGGTTTTTATCACCATTTCCATAGGGTGGTGGTTGACCCCTGGCTTGCCCTTTTTGTCATGCTAGGCTATTGGGGCTTTGTGGTTGCTGTCTTCAGTAAAAAAGATTTAGATGATGAGAAAGCGATCAAGCCTTCCGCATGGGGCATTTTTGTGATCTATCTTGCCGGCGGACTTGCTTTCCTTGTTAAAGGGCCGGTTGGCCCGGGTCTTGTTGCGGTACCGTTGTTTGTGGCTGCTCTGATAACACGGCGATGGAACTTCTTTCGCTCGTGGGTGCACATTCCGGGCATAGTTATTTTTTTGGCTTTGTGCCTGTGGTGGCCTTTAATGCTTTATTTTCGGGGGGGCAAAGAGCTTCTTTTCGACGGCTTTATACGCCCCAACGTATTTGGTCGTATTTCCCCGGCATTCGGACAATACCACGAAGGGGGGCACCGTCACCCTTTCTGGTACTACCTGCAATTTCCGAGCGAAATTATTCCGTGGGTGATTGCGCTTCCCGCGGTTGGTCACTGGCTTTGGCGCAAATGCTGGCCTTCGGAATGGAATGGTCCGGCGTTATTTTCCCTTGCTTCAATATTTCCAATTGGCGTTATTCTTCTAAGTCTTCCAGCAACCAAGCGCATGCTTTACCTTTTGCCGCTCTTTGCCCCGCTTGGCGCCGTTATCGGCGCGTGGGTTGCGGCAACCGCTAAAAGGGAATACTCGCAAAAAATTGATCACGCTACGCACGTCATTATGCTTATGATTTTAGCTTTGTCTGTTTTAGCCACTTTGGTGGCCATGCCGGTCGCCTATTTCGGCGGCGCGAGCTTTTTCGCCCGGTTTCATGCGGTGTTGCAGGCCAAACCTTCCGCGTTAATGTTTTTCATGCTCTTTGGGTTACTTTTGATCATGAGTATAGGATTGACTACGTATGGTATGCGTCTCTGGAAAAGCGGCTCTCCACGAGTGGGATTGGTCTGCGCTTGTTTGGTCTTTATTTTTTTTGTGTGTGGTGGCTCGCTGTTTTTCCGTTTGGGAGATGGTGTCAAAAATCTCCATTATTTTACCAGAGACCTCCAGACTATGAAAGCCACTTTCCCGGAGCTTATCGGCTATCGTCTGGATGAAACGACGATGGGAGTTATTCCGTATGACACCGGTTTTGTGCCAAAGAACATAGCTACCTCTGAAGAACTTGACCGTTATATAGTGACAACTCCCCGGGGAAAACTTCTCGTGTTCGAAGCGGTTTTTCCCAATCTTCCGGATGACGTTCGCTCGCGGCTTCAGGTACTTCGATGCTGGCATCTCGGGGATCGTCGTGCCTATTGTCTTTATGCATGGAGCGCTCTTAGCGCGAAGTGAAAATAAGTATTGCTTCTCCCAACGGCGGTGTGCTAAAAAAGAAAAATGACCGCTGCAGAAAGCGTTGAAGTTAAAAAAGTTCTGAAAAACAGACGGTAACGAAAAAACTGATGAGAAAAGAATTTTTGCCATTTTCGCGTCCCTCCATTACTGAGGAAGATATCACCGCCATTGCCGGGGTGCTGCGGTCAGGATGGATAACAACCGGGGTGAAATGTACTGACTTTGAAGAGAATTTCTGCAAGTACGTTGGTTGTTCGGGGGCGGTAGCGCTCACTTCCGCGACTGCGGGCATGCATCTTTTGCTGCACGCTTTACGTATCGGCCCGGGAGATGAGGTTATTACGCCGTCAATGACCTGGGTTTCTACGGTGAATCTTATTGTCCTCGCAGGTGCGAAACCCGTGTTTGCGGATATTGAACGGGACACGTTGATGGTATCTGGTGATTCAATGAGGGAATGCCTGAGCGAGCGAACACGGTTAATTGTTCCGGTTCATTTTGCTGGGGCTCCTGCGGATATAGATTCTATTCGCCGGCTCGCTGCACGGAATAATATTTTTCTTGCTGATGATGCAGCCCACGCGTTGGGAACTGAGTATAAGGATACCCGTATTGGCCAAACCGGAACAGCAATTTTTTCTTTTCACCCCATAAAAAATATTACCACGGGTGAGGGAGGTATGTTTTGTTCGGACAACCCCGAGCTTCTGGAGGGTATCCGCCAACTGAAGTTCCACGGGCTGGGCGTGGATGCGTATGATCGTTTTACCCGCGGCCGTTCTCCCCAAGCCCAAGTTCTTGTCCCCGGATATAAGTATAACCTCACCGACATTGCTGCTGCTTTGGGACTGAAACAACTGGCCCGGCTCGAGGAGTTGATTAAAAAACGAACCGCATTAGCTCTGCGATACCGTGAACGGCTTGTCGAACTTGATGAAATCACGCCCCTCTCTGATCCATTGTATTCGATGAAGCACTCCTGGAATCTTTTTATTATTCGCTTAAATATTGATAAGGCAGGCCTATCCCGGGATGCGTTTATGGAAGAATTAAAAAAGAGAAATATCGGCACCGGACTTCATTTTCGGGCGGTTCACCTTCAAAAATATTTTCGGGAATCAATGGGCACGTGCCGGGGCATGCTGCCGAACACAGAGTGGAACTCCGACCGGATCTGCTCTCTCCCGCTTTTCCCGGACATGACCAGTGAAGATGTGGATGAGGTTGTGGATACAATAAAAGAGGTGTTAAAGCGATGAGTGCATCACCTTTGTTATCGGTTGTTATTCCTGCGTTTAACGAGGAGGCAAACCTTAAGGAACTTATCAGCCGTTGCTTGACAGCCTGTAACAACCTGGGGAAGACCTTCGAGATTATTCTGGTGGATGATGGCAGTATTGACCGATCTGCCCAACTTATTACTGAGGCTGCCGAACAGAACCCGGGTAAAGTCATTGGGATCCTGCTAAACCGAAATTATGGACAGCACGCTGCGGTTTTGGCTGGATTTGCTGAGTCGCGAGGCGAGTTTGTCGTTACCCTCGACGCTGACTTGCAGAATCCTCCGGAAGAGATTCCGAAGTTAGTCGAGGCCTTTAACAAAGGGCACGATCTCGTGGGAAGCATCCGAATTAACCGGCAAGATACGTTCTTTAGGAGATGGGCATCGAAATTTACGAACAAGCTTGTAAAAAAAATATCCGGCATATCTCTGGATGATTTCGGTTGTATGCTTCGGGGTTACAGTCGGGAAGTTGTGGAAGCGATACTGGCGAATCCTGAGTACCGGACATTTATTCCTGCTTTAGCTACCTTGTTTGCGAGAAATCCAATAGAGATCCCTGTTCTTCATAAAGAAAGATGTGCGGGAGAATCAAAGTACTCACTCCTGAAGCTTTTCAGCTTGCAACTTGATCTTGTGACTGGGTTTTCTCTGTTGCCTCTCCGGGTTCTTTTCTTTGTAGGAACCGTGATTGCTATACTGGGTCTCCTGCTTGGGATGCTTATACTGTTTCTCCGATTTTATTACGGGGCACAA
Organism: uncultured delta proteobacterium; assembly: GCA_963727835.1. GTDB lineage: Bacteria > Desulfobacterota > WTBG01 > JAGOGO01 > JAGOGO01. The sequence goes on along the minus strand of CAVSIB010000016.1, from coordinate 45,833 downwards.
TGGGCGGGACAAGGAGTATTTACTCTCTTTGCCGTACTTTTCTGCTTTATCGGTGCTCAGCTTTTTGCGCTCGGGGTTCTGGGCGAGTACATCGGAAGAATTTTCCAGGCGGTTAGGAGGCGACCACCATACCTCTTGAGGAAGATCCATCGTGGATAGTAGTGTCTCAAAAGCAAAGGTACGGATACGAATTTCGGATATCATCTTTTGGGTAGTTGCATTGTTTTTTCTTTTCTGGGTACTTGGTAACCGAGGCCTCTGGGCCTCCGAGGACCGTTGGGCTGAGGTCACCCGAGAGATGTTTCTTTCGGGGAATTTCTTCCACCCCACTATCAATGGCGAACCCTACTTTGACAAGCCCCTTCTTACCTACTGGCTTATCGCTCTAGTCTCTGCCCTCACGGGCAAACTCAATGAATGGACGGTAAGGCTTCCAAGCGCAATTGCAGGCATAATGGTGCTTTGGGCAACAGTGTTTCTGGGGAGAAGATTATGGTCAGAGGAAGCTGGAAGGACATCCGGCTGGATTCTTCTTACTGCATTTGGATTTCTTTTTTGGTCAAGGTCAGGGACCGCAGACATGGAAAACCTTGCCACGGTCATCCTATCTATCGCCTGGTATTGGACTTGGCGGGGAAGAGAAAATTTTTTGACCTATCTCGTTTTTTATCTCATTTGCTTTATTGGCGCCCAAACCAAAGGGCTTACCGCAGTGGTAGTGCCAATGGTAGCGCTATTGCCGGATGTTCTTCGAGAACGGCGGTGGCGGGCACTCCTTTCGCCTTCCCACGCTATGTCCCTTATTATCGGCCTTGCCCTTTATCTGGCTCCATTTATTTATGCTAACCTGACCCAAGGATCATATCAGGAAACTGGACTTGCCCTGGTGTTCCAGGAAAATATTCAGCGCTTTTTCCATCCCTTTGATCATGTGGAACCTTTTTATGTGTATTTCTATTATCTCCCTGTCCTCTTTTTGCCCTGGACCCCATTACTTCTCGTGGCGATTTTCAGAACGACTGCCTCGATAAAGAACCTTGATGGCAAAACTAGGTGGCTTGTAGAGGCCACGCTTCTCATTTTTCTCTTGTTTACTGCTTCCGGTTCAAGGAGGAGTTACTACATTCTCCCGATCCTCCCCTTCTGCGCTCTAATTGTTGCAGTTTATTTAAAGACTGTCGGCGAAGAAGGGTGGAAACGTTTGGGGCTTGGCATCCAGGAAGGACTCTTTGCCCTTATTGTACTTTTTGGGTTTTTGAGTCCGGCGATTTGCTTCTTTCTTCAAAAACGCATAGATTTTGTAGTTCCGGGGGTATTAAGCTTGCTACGCTCATAGTAAGCTTTTTTGCCTTAACCCCCTGGATTATAAAAAGATGGCGTCTCAACCTGCTGGTCAAGGTTACGGGGATCAATCAAAAGGCAGCTTGTTTGGTTGCCACAGCAGCTATTCTCATGGGAGGCTTTTTCTGCTGGCAGCAGGTAAGGTTTGAAGATTACCGTACAAAAAAACCATTTGCTCGGGAGATACAAACCCAGGTAACGAATATCATGCCCACAGATATCGCGTTCTATCGCGAAATCGAGACCACTGTTCTGTTCTATTTGGATGTCCCCGGCTTTGTGCGGGTAGTGAAGTCTCCTGAATCAGTCACAAATTTTCTCCGATCAGGGAAAGACACCAAAGTGCTGATTTCGACCCGTCGTGACCTCAAGTATCTGTTCCGAGAGCTTCCTGCCGGAACCTTGGGGCAACCGAGCGTGAACGAAAAGATCTTCCCTTGGGAGAAGAACTCTGAAAAGAAGCTTGTGGCTTGGGAGATTAAAAGAGAAGGAGGATAAACTATATTTTTTTATTATGAGGCTAAAGCAAAGAGCTCTATGGAGCTAAATTTGATTAAAATTAATTTTAAGGTGACAAAATGAAAGCTGTAGTTTTTGCCTATCATAACATCGGCTGTGCTGGCATTGAAGCCCTGGTGCGAAACGGGTTCGAGATTGCTGCGGTTTTTACCCATAAGGATGATCCTCATGAAAACCTTTGGTTTAATTCGGTTACCGAATGCGCTGCGAGCCATAATCTTCTCGTTTATGCACCCGATGATATCAATCACCCCCTCTGGGTAAAAAAGATTCAAGAACTCGCGCCGGATATTATTTTTTCTTTCTATTACCGCTACCTTATACGTCCTCCTATCCTTAACATCCCACCTGCGGGATGCTTCAATCTTCACGGATCGCTCCTTCCCAAGTACCGTGGACGTTGTCCGATAAACTGGGTGCTGATCAACGGTGAGAAAGAAACCGGGGTTACGCTTCATTACATGACTCCCCGGGCTGACGATGGAGACATTGTCGGTCAGAAGCGAATCCCAATTTCTGATTATGACACTGCGCGGTCGCTTTACGAAAAAATGGTTGTGGCTTCGCGCCAATTGCTCGATGAAATTCTTCCCCAGATAAAAAAAAGAACGGTAACGCGCCAACCTCAGGAGCATTCTCAGGCAACCTATTATGGCGGACGCAGGCCCAAAGACGGTGAAATCAACTGGGCTGCCACGGCCTCCCAGGTAAAAAATCTGGTGCGGGCGGTGACCATTCCTTATCCGGGCGCATTCAGCTATATCGGTGACCGCAAATGTTTTTTTTGGATGGTTACTGAAATGCCGGATTATGAAAAAAAAGCGAATCCCGGCACCATTATTTCTCTTGATCCTTTGGTGATTCAGTGCGGGAAAGGCGCCATCCGTGTTGATTTCGGCCAGGCTGAAAATGGTATTTACATGGGTGGCACTCAGCTTGCCCGTGAATTCAATCTTGTTGAGGGGATGACCTTTGGACTTTCTACTAGCAAATACATCGAGATGGTAAAAAAGAAAAAAATTCTCATTTTAGGAATGGATGGTTTTATCGGTAACGCCTTAAGTGAAAAGCTTCTGGATAACGGAAACTATGAAGTACACGGGTTAGACCTCCAATCCAACTCTATCCAACGTTTTTTGGGAAAACCAGGATTTTACTTTCATGAAGGGGATATTGCCATTCACCGCGAATGGATCGAGTACCACATAAAAAAATGCGATATAGTCATCCCGCTCGTGGCCATCGCCACACCCATCGAATATACGCGCAGACCACTCCAAGTTTTTGAACTCGATTTTGAACAAAATCTGAGAGTTGTCCGATACTGTGTAAAATATAAAAAACGGATTATTTTCCCCTCAACGTCTGAAGTTTATGGCATGTGCGATGAAGGCGAGTTTAATGAAGATACTTCGAAATTAGTGTTAGGCCCCATCCGCATGCAGCGCTGGATATATTCCTGCAGCAAGCAATTGCTTGACCGGGTTATCTGGGCATACGGTCAGCAGGAAGGGCTTCATTTTACACTTTTTCGTCCTTTTAATTGGATCGGGCCGCGCTTGGACAGCTTGAACTCGGCACGGATCGGGAGTTCTCGCGCTATTACCCAACTCATCCTTAACCTGGTAGAAGGAACACCGATTAAGCTCATTGACGGCGGAAATCAGAAACGTTGTTTTACCGATATTTCCGACGGGATCGAATGCTTGTTTCGCATTATCGAAAATCCTAACCACTGTTGTGATGGGCAGATCATCAATATTGGCAACCCGGATAATGAGGCGAGCATCAAAGCGCTGGGAGAGATGTTGGTGAAAAAATTTGAAAAACATCCCCTTCGGTCAAACTTCCCGCCATTTGCCGGTTTTCAGGAGGTAGAAAGCTCAGTATATTATGGAAGTGGTTATCAGGATCTGCAACACCGAAGACCAAGCATTCGGAAAGCCAAGCAGCTCTTGCAGTGGGAACCTTCGATAGAGCTTGAGCAATCGGTAGAGCAAACCCTCGATTTTTTCTTGCGGGAAGCTATCGGCTCTGGTCGATACCATGAAGACAACCAGTGATTGCGAATGAGCCGTTATAATCACGATGCCATGAAGATAGGCCTGCGCATTGACGTTGACACCTTTAGAGGTACCCGTTTCGGCGTGCCCAGTCTAGGTAAACTTTTAGCGGAGTTCGGTATCACCGCCTCATTCTTTTTTTCTGTGGGGCCGGATAATATGGGGCGTCATCTGTGGCGATTGTTTCGTCCCGCATTTTTAAAAAAGATGCTGCGTTCCCAGGCAACGAAACTGTATGGGTGGGATATCCTTCTCAAGGGGGTGTTCTGGCCGGGACCAGTTATTGGGGAAAAATTGGGGCCTCTTATTCGAGCGACAGCAGGGGCAGGCCATGAAATTGGCTTTCATTCCTGGGATCATTACGCATGGCAGAGGTATCTTCACAACATGAGCAGTGATGTCATCCATGATACGTTTAAAAGAGGTATCGCATTGCTTACCGCGATTGTGGACCGGCCACCATCATGTTCTGCGGTTCCGGGATGGAAATGTAACGATCAGGTCTTAAAGGAGAAAGCCACATTTCCTTTTACCTACAACAGTGACTGCCGGGGGAAAAGCATATTTTTCCCCCTGGTGAATGGAATAACACTTTCCCAACCCCAAATTCCCGTTACCTTACCAACGTATGATGAAGTTATTGGACGTAAGGGGATTTCAAACCACAATTACAATGAGTATATTCTTTCTCTACTGCAACCCCATGGGCTTAATGTGTTGACCATTCACGCGGAAGTAGAAGGAATGATCTGTCTTAAGATGTTTGAGCAGTTTTTGAAACAAGCCCAATCCCAGGGGGCCACGTTTAGCCCCTTAGGAGGTTTGCTTGCTGATGCTTCCCAGTATGAATGTTCTCCCATGATTCCCAAAACAATTCCTGGCCGTGAGGGATGGGTTTCTTGCCAGGCAACAGTATCTTAATATAAATTGCGAGGATACCCTATGAATCGCTATCTTCCGTTGGCCTTATGTGGTGTGCTTTTGAATGCCTCAGCCCAACTTTTTCTCAAGCAAGGAATGCGAGCCATTGGGCCGTTTTCTTTTGTCGCAAAAAACTTTATATCGGTTGGGCTGAAGGTGGCACTTAATCCGCATATCCTCCTGGGTATGGCGTGCTATGCTTTTAGTATCGTTGTGTGGCTCATGGTTCTGTCTCGGGTGGATGTAAGTTATGCGTATCCGCTGTTAAGCGTAGGGTATATCGTGACTGCATTAGTAGGACAAATTTTTTTTGGAGAGGTTCTTGGTTTTGCACGGTGGATGGGCATTCTTGTCATTTGTTGTGGAGTTTTTCTGATCACCCGAAGTGGGTAAAAGATGTGAACGCTGCGAAAAGTTCACCCAAAATCCGCATAGGCCGATACTCCTTTCAGGCGTTAACGCAGTTCCCGCTGGCAACAAAAAATAACCAATGAAAAAATTATCTCTTGTTGTAATCGGACTTTTTATTTTGATTTACATCGTGCCGCTCGGCCTTCGACCGATCGTCCTCCCCGACGAGACCCGGTACGCTGAGATTCCCCGGGAGATGCTCGTTTCGGGAGATTGGGTTGTGCCCCATCTTGATGGACTCCGGTATTTTGAAAAACCGGTGATGGGATATTGGTTTAATGCAGCCGCGATGTTTCTTTTTGGCCAAAACGCCTTTGCGGTGCGTCTGCCGTCCGCTCTCACCATGGGCATGTCTGCGCTACTGCTTTTTTTGCTCGTCCGAAAGTTCGGAGGCGGATCTTTAGCAGGCATCAGCACTGCTGCAGTTTTTCTTACCTCTATGGAAGTCTTCGGGGTTGGATGTTTCAATGTTTTAGATAGCATATTTTCCCTATTTTTGGCTGGCGCGATGGTTTCTTTCTTTTTTGCCCATAGTGAGAAGCAGGCCGGGAGAAAGATTGGCTTTCTGGTGATTTTCGGAGTCTTCTGCGGTCTCGCGTTCCTTGCCAAGGGATTTCTTGCTTTTGCGATACCAGTAATGACGATTGTGCCGTTTATGATCTGGGAACGCCGATGGCAGGAACTTGTCAGGATTTGCTGGGTACCCCTTGTGGCTGCTCTCCTTGTTGCTTTGCCTTGGAGCGTGATAATCCATCAACGGGAGCCTGATTTCTGGCACTACTTTTTTTGGGTAGAACACATCAAACGGTTTATGTCAGAGGACGCACAGCATCCGCAGCCTTTCTACTACTTTATTCCCTTGTTGTTTCTGGGCGGGCTGCCCTGGACGGTATTCATTCCGGCTGCATTTTCAGGCCTCAAGGAGAGAGCTCTCAAGGATTCACTTCTCCGGTTTGCCTTCTGCTGGTTACTCTTTCCTTTCTTGTTCCTCTCCGCCTCACGGGGCAAGCTCGGCACTTACATCCTCCCCTGTTTTCAGCCTCTGGTAATTCTTATTACTGCGGGTCTTCTTGACTACCTCAAAAAGGAAACAAAATGGGTAACAATTGGCGCATTTTTTTTGGCGGTGGTAATGGGATTATGCGCAGTCGGCCTGCTTCTCAGTCAGGTGCTACCGGTTTCGCCGGATTGGAAAATTTTTGAGCCAGGTGAAATCTGGAAACTTGTTTTCCTATTTTTGGGACTTGTGACTTGGACGGTGTTTTTTATGGTTGCCGCGGCAACCTCGGATGTTAAGCAAAAACTTGTCTTGTTTTGTCTTGGACCCTTGTTGCTCATGCTGATCTCGCACGTTGCCATGCCGGATAGATTTAAAGATGATCTCGTCCCGGGTGAGTTTTTACTGCGTCATACAGACAGGATAAGCCCGGACACGACCTTGGTTTCTGATAACTACCTCGTGTCTGCGGTTTGCTGGTTTTATAAGCGAAGCGACGTATGCCTGCTCGGCAAACCCGGAGAACTCGACTACGGAGTATCTCGCGCACCCGAGAAGAACCGTTTATTTAGCCTTGATCAGTTTCGGGAGCTGGTTTCGCAACCTTCTCGACGTATAACGCTTATTACCCGCGAAAAACGCTATAGGGACGATAAGCTCCAGCTTCCACAACCAGCGTTTGTGGATAGTGACCGCGGCTTCGTATTTGCCCAATTCTATGATGATCCTCAGGAAAAATAATAAAGGCGTACCGAGCCAAGGAAGGTAACCGCGTAGCGTAGCAGTATATTTTTTTTGAAAGGTAATACCTGATAAGAAGTTATTTCTGAGGGGCTATTTCCCCGATGCTTTGCTTGGGTTTTAACGGTAGATAGGGGCGAAGGAGCGTAACAAAAACTAACCCCAGTAATCAATTGCTTGGGTTTGCCGTTTTTTCCAGTGCGGTTGAGTGGCTTTTTACATTATATTTTCGAAAACAAGTGAGCGTTTGACAAAAGAGAGTATTAATTTTATTATTTTTAACTTTTTATTGCCCTTGGGCTTTGGATATTTTTTGACCGCATTAATTCCCTGAGGAGGGACCTAAAAGATCGTTAGGGAGGTGTTGAATGAATAGGTGGAACATTATCGGATATATTGGACAAACTTTGTCTTGCATGAAAATGGATAGGTGGAGCGTTATCGGATATGTTGGACAAGCTTTGTTTTTTATGAGGTTTCTGGTGCAGTGGATTGCCTCGGAACGGAAAGGGGAGACTGTCGTGCCTGTTTCTTTCTGGTATTTCAGCTTAGCCGGGGGACTTATCTTACTTGCGTATGCGATTTATATCCGCGATGCTGTCTTTATCCTTGGACAAGGCGCGGGGGCCTTTGTTTATATTCGGAATCTGGTTCTCATTTTTCGTAAGAAGGAAGGCTAACTCAAAGGGGCTAAAGTTTAAGCGCACGAAACCCTTGAAAGAGGTTATAGATAGGCAACTTCATGCATAACAAAAAAATAATTTTTTTTTGTTATGCATTTTAGTTCACCGGGGTTGCTTATTTTTTTCGGAGAGGAGACCACGTTAAACCAATAAAATAATTTGACGGGAAATTATTCCGCAAAAAATATTTTGTAACTGAGTCTCAGTCATCAGGCTGTCAAAAGGTAACATATAACTTCCCCACCCTAAAAACCTAATTTTTCGACATGAGCCAAATAAAATTAAACCCTCATTCGTTATTTTTTTCTTCTCACAACAACTTTGACTTGGAAAAAGTTTGGGAAAAGCGATTTTAATCGATTTTTATTTGGATACAGTGGCTCCAAAGTTTTCTGGCGAATCGGACGTTGTAAATTTTCTGACTAAAAAATATGAACCCCATGCCTGCCTAACGTCGCAGAAAGAATTTACTCAAATTTCACAAGGCCTCTCTCCAAAAAATCTTGAAGTCTATCCCATAAAGTATTATAAAGAAGCAACCTATTATTTGATAATCTCTAAAAGGGAATCATACGTTACCTATTGATTTCTTGTAAAAGTCCCGATGAATCACATCAACTGGCAGATTAATAAGCAGCTTTTCCCTTACCTCAACCCTCAGGACATGGAGTATTTGGTCTCGGAATTTATGAGGGGAAAAGGTGAGGTTAAAAAGGATAAGCCTCGAAGAACGGTGAAGAAATTGGAGCTTGAGGGGAAGGGATCTTTTTTTGTCAAACATATTAAAATTAAGGGTTGGGAAACCACCGCGAAATATTTTTTCCTTCCCAGAAAAATTTTTACTGAATGGCGAATCATGAATCAGTTAATGGGGCTGGATATCTCTATACCCTATCCTGTGGCCTTGGGAATCAACCGAAAGTTTGGGTTTTTAAAGGAAGCATTTCTCATAACTCAGTCTTTGGGAGAAATGATAGATTTACATAGATTTTATAAGGAGAATATAAAAAACGACCTTGAAAAAGAAACCTTTATAAAATTATTAGCCACGTACCTGCGGTTGCTTCACCATAAAGGTATCCTTCATCATGATATCCACCTTGAAAACATTATCGTCCCAAGCGAGCGGGTAGACCCGCTCGCTTTTTTTCTTGTTGACTTATATAAAACGCGAATTAAGAGAAACCCGAGCGAAAAAGAAAAAATGCTTAACCTTGCTCTTCTCATTTTTGACATTTCTGAAGTAAATCTTTTTGGACCGAATGATCAAGAAAAGTTTATCCGGCTTTATTACTCCGAAGATGATTTTTCTGAGGAAAAACTCAATTCCATGACTAAAAAAATTTTTTCCCAGATCAAAAAACTAAGGGACCAAAGATTCCTCAGCTGGGGAAGAAAAAGCTTCCGGACAGGTAAATTTTTTAACATTATTAAAGGGAAGGGGAAGTTTTTAATTTATCGCTGGGAATTCGACCCTAAACTTATTCCGGATATTCTTAAGGAGCATGAGGAGATTACCACGCCCATCCGGGGAATTATTCATCCCCGTTGTGATCAACTTTCTCCCGCTATTCTCAAAACTTCCCGCAAAGCTATTGTCACGAAAATTGATATAAAAGGTCAGACCTTTCTCGTGAAAGAAGGTAGAAACGACGCGTTGCGGTTTTCGTTTCGGTTTTTGATAGCGCAGTTACGAAACCGGCGATCCTGGGCTAATAGTAATAAATTAATTATCAAAAAAATTCCCACTCCCCGTGGCTTAGCTCTTCTTGAAGAGAAGAGATTGGGTGTTCGGATGAGAAGCTTTTTAATTATGGAATACGCGGAAGGTGCGATTCCCCTTCGCTACTATGTCCAAATTTTTAAAGCTCCCTCCAATCCCGAAGTTTTTCAAAAGAAAAGGGCTTTCATTTCTTTTATGGCGATTTTTATTCGGACCCTTCATCAGAAAAGGATTTATCATGGTGACTTAAAGTCGGACAATTTTTTGATTAAAGAAAAGGGAGAAAAAGAGTGGGAATGCTTAATCGTAGATACTGACCGGGTATATTTTGGCAAAGGGGTTTCGCTTTCTCACCGGATTAAAAACTTCGCTCAACTCAATGCTACGATTGAGCAATGCCTATCTCCTTCTGACCGAATTAAATTTTTTAAAGATTACAGTGAAAAAAATAAATGGACCCGCAAACAGAGAAAAACAATCTACCGTCGAATTTTAACCATCTGCAGCTCCAGTACAAACGCCTTCAAACAAGCCCAATATGGTGTGAGTTTTAAGAGAAAACATCCCCCCTCTATCGGAGACCGTTTTCTTAAAATTCTCCACATCAATTCTGAGTTATCCATGGGAGGGGGAGAGCGGCAAGTGATGTATCTCATGGAGGGGCTCAATAATCGTGGCCATTTTGCACACCTGATCTGCCAACCTGATGGAAGTCTCTACCAACGCGCTCTTCAGAAAAGCATTATCACTTTTCCCCTTAAGATGAGAGGAGAAATAGATTTTTTCGCTGCTTTTAAGCTTGCCCTGAAAATAAAAAAAGAAAACTATGATATAATTCATTGCCATACTCCCCATGCGCAGGCTCTGGTGGCGTGGGCATCGTGCTTTCTGAAAAAACCACCGATACGTATTGTTACCCGCCGAGTAAATTTCAGTATCTTTCGACACAATTTTTTGGGATTGAATGTTATTAAGTACACAAAATGTATCGACCATATCATTGCGGTGTCGCAGAGTATTAAAGATGTGCTTACCAAAGATGGCATCCCATTGAAAAAGATATCGGTAGTGCATAGCGGCACAGATATGGATTGCTATCAGGGACTCAAGGGGGATTGTGTCTTCCGTGAATTCTCTTTGCCACCCGGTATTCCAATTCTCGGAAATGTGGCCAATCTGCTGGAAGTCAAAGGGCAAAGATGGCTTATCGAGGCAATGGAGAAAGTGGTAAAAAAATTTCCGCAGGCTCATCTTTTTATCATTGGCAAAGGGGAACTTGAAAATGAATTAAAAGAAATTACCTCACGTTTAGGTTTAGCCAAAAACATAACTTTTACAGGTTTTCGCGATGATGTGGGTGTGTTTATGAACATTTTTACTGTATCGGTGTTTTCGAGTCTGGATGAAGGCTTTTGTACTACAATTATCGACGCCCTTGCTTTAGATGTTCCGGTTGTCGCCACTCGTGTTGGTGGGATTCCTGAAATTATTACTCATGAAGAAACAGGCCTTCTGGTTCCGCCTGCTGATCCGGATGCTTTGGCTCATGGGATCATCTGGACCTTAAATAACTATGATAAAGCCAAGGAAATGGCAAAAGAAGGCAGAATGAAGGTCGTGGAAAAGTTTAGCGCTGATGGTATGGTTGAAGGCAATATTAAAGTTTATCAAAAAATGATTGCTGGACAGAGATGTTAACCATGTCCGAAAAAATTAACCGGCTTCTTTTTTTTGGAAAGACACGAAAACGCACCCAAACCACCTCATTTTTCATAAAAGCCTTTCGTAACCAGGGCATCACAGTGCGCGCTATCAATTATCGAAGGATAGAGCGGCGCTGGGGAAAATGGCTTACGGAAAAATATCTTTTTTCCACCTTGAATCGTTTCCAACCTCAATTGGTTTTTATCAATAGTATTGATATCCCATTTAAGATGTTGTCCCAGATCGCCAGGAAGACCAAGGTTGCCATTTACCTTCCGGACTTAATAGCTCTTTCTGATAGTAGCGAGTTTTCGGAGTTTATTACTCCTTATAAAGAAGAGATGATTGAACGGGGGAAATTAGTCGACTATTTTTTTATTACTAACCAGGGGCAGATTTCTTTTTTGAAGGAGCAGGGGATAAAAAACCCTATTTTCATTACTCAGGGATGCGATCGAGAAGCGCACCGAATTATTAAAAGTAAAAGTAAGAAATGGAAAAGCGACGTGGCTTTTATCGGCGGAGCTGAGGGGCGTGAGAGGATTAACCTTATAAAGGAGGTTGTTAAACATTTTAACCTCAAAGTTTGGGGGGGGAGGTGGAAAAGGCACGGATTAAAATGTCATAAGCGCAATGTCTATCCGGATGAATTTGCAAGGATTTGTTCAGGGACAAAAATAATTTTGGGCATTGATGTGTCCGTATCAGGTAGAAGGATACTTCTCCAACCGAACCTGGATAACGTTGGGGTGCGGGGGGTTTCTCCTTACCCGCTATGTTCCGGGTCTGGAAAAAATTTTTATCAATAAAAAGCATCTGGTTTGGTATCATAGTGTTGAGGAGTGCCTCAATCTTATTGCTGAATATCTCAAAAAAGATGAGGAAAGAGAAAGGATTAGCAGAGAAGGATATCACTATGTTCATGAACACCATACGTATGATCATGTGGTTCAAAGGATCCTTCACCATATTGAATAGAGCAATATGGGTTGTATATCTTTAATGAATCACAGGGATTGTTTCTATCCTTTTTTTGTATGGTAATGTGAAATAGAGGAAGATAATTTTTTTACAAATAATGATTTTTTGCTAAGATAGAAAAAATTCAATTCCTTTCGTTAAAAGGGCAGCAAGAGGTACTTTTGCAATAAAAAAGCAAACATGGAAAACGGAAGCATAATAATCCTCAATCTCCAGGACCCGAAAGAAAAGATCGTCGGAAAACTCCTTAGCATTTCACCTTCTGGGATTACCATTAAGGGAGTGGATGTAAACTCGTTTAGCGACTGGACGAAGCAGTTTACCCAAAGACAACCGACAACCATCATTTTTCCCACCACCGTTTTTTTCCCCATGCATCGAGTTGTGCGCTGTTACCTTGACGAAAATATGGGAGATGTGCCTTCTTTCAGCTCTCAATTTAAAGGAAGAACCAAAAGGGAGATTACGAAGGTTCTTTAGTTTTGCCATCAATGTTTGTTTTTAAGGGAAGGAGGAGAACGGGGCAGAGAGATTTTGTCAATTTTTGGTTAAGCATGGTATTGTTGATGTCGCAGCAGCACTTGAAGCCCTTAACCTTCAGAAAAAAGAAGTATCGCTGTCGGCTAGATCGCACTTCAGGAAAGAATTCTTTCCATCAACCAGGTCTTTGAGGTTCTCAATGCCCGGATTAGCACTGCTAAGCTATTTGGAGAGCTTGCGGTTGAAAAAGGATTTTTGAAAAACAAAGAGGTTGAAAGGTTACTCGAAAGGCAAAAAATAAGCCGGCCTTTGCTTGGGGAAATACTGGTTGAGATGAACAAGATAACGAGCGAAGATCTTGACGTTTTGCTTAAAAAGTTTAAGAAGGCTTCAAAAAACAGAAAACATAAAAACAAACCCGCTTGTAAAAGAAAGGGACAAACCTCTTTTTTTCAACAAAAGAAGCTTGTCCCCGTGAGAGTATTACCATTACCTCCATCGGGCGCGTGGTGAGTAAAACTGCCGAAAACGAATTTATTCTTCGGTTACTCTGAATGGTGAACCTTTTCTTTAATTTTGTCTACCGAGTCTCGGACTTTTCCGCAGACCTCCGCATATTTTTCTTTTCCTGTTTCCCCTAACCCCTCTGCTTTATCCCGGATCGTCTCAACGGCACCCCTTAGTTTTTCCCGGGCTTCCTCTGCTCGCTCTTTTATTTTTTCTCTCGTCTCAACTCCTGGACGGGGAGCAAAAAGCACCCCAAGAGTTGCACCGATAAGACCTCCAGCGACAAAGGCTAAGGTGAGAGCAGCAAAACCATACTCCGTCCGATCAGAATTCATATAATCACCCCCTTTCTCTCACGTGATAAATTGCTCCTACCCTTATCACAAACAACATTATTTCAATCAAGAACTCTTTTGTTTTCGCTTTCCCCGTATCTTTCCCCACGCTTCTTTCAGGGCCCAAAGGATCAGAACCCGGAAAAGTCGGCTACCCACTTCGGAAAAGGCAAACTGTGCGGTTGCGGAAGGAATATTTCTGACCTTCTCCACTATTAAAGGCTGAAGCTCTTCTTCCCAGTTTCCCAAAACTCTTTCGCCCCGGTTTAACAAACCCTTGAAGTCAACATTGATGACTTTGTTCAAACTGGAAGCAGCTATTTCGAGCTGTTGAGAGGTCTTTTTAAGTTGTTTTGTGAGGGGGAGCAGTGAGACCAGAATAAAGATAAATATCCCCCCCAAGAACACTACTATTAAAACTAACAATACAAGTTCCCAAACATGTAATTCTATCATAAGGCAACCTCGTGCGTTTAATATGATTTAGGCAGGTTTATTATTATCTTTTCCCTTAAAAATCTCCCAGCTTTTTAGAATCCCGATCGCCCGGTTAAGCTGGGGATCATCTGCATTTTTCCCTTGATTTTTTTCCGGGACTTCTTTAGAGACATCATCGGATTTCTCTTTTGGTTTAGCGTTCCGGTAGAAATTTTCCAAATCTTTTTCCCGCATGATTTTGACTTTTGGCGATGAAGCCTCTTCAGCCTCAGTTTTGTCTTCTACTATCACATCAGGTTCAATGCCTTTAGCGTGAATTGAGCGGCCCTTGGGTGTGAAATACTTGGCGGTGGTGAGCCGCAGGCCTGCTCCATTGTCCAGCGGGATCACGGTCTGGACCGAGCCTTTACCAAAGGTCCTGGTCCCGAGCAAAACAGCCAGCCCATAGTCTTGTAAAGCACCGGCCACAATTTCTGATCCACTCGCGCTTCCTGCATTGACGAGGACGATCATTGGGTGGTGATGTTTGGGCCCATTATTTTTTGCTTTAAACTCCATCTTTTGTCCCTCAGAGCGGCCTTCAGTATAAACAATGAGGCCCGAATCAATAAACTCGTCACTTACCTCCACCGCTGAGTCGAGCAACCCTCCCGGATTATTGCGCAAATCCAGGATAAGGCCTTGAAGCGAAGTCACTTTAGACTCAAGTTCAGCCAAAGCTTTCCGGAAGTCTCTCGTTGTCTGCTCCTGGAACTGAGTTATCCGGATATAGCCAATCCTTTCGTCTACTATTTTAGACTTGACACTCTTTATTTGAATAGTCGCTCGGGTAAGCGTGAAATCTTTTGGTTGCGTAAAACCTTCTCGCATAATCGTAAGGGTCACTTTCGTTCCTTCTTTACCTCTGAGCTTTTTTACTGCGTCGAACATGGTCATATTTTTGGTAAACTCCTCTTCTATCTTTACAATCTGGTCTCCAGCCTTTATTCCTGCTTGATAAGCAGGGGTGTCTTCAATCGGAGAGACAACGGTAAGCATTTCATCTTTGATGGTAATTTCTATTCCTAATCCACCAAATTTGCCTTGAGTTTCAACCTGCATCTCTTTATAAACATCAGGGGGCATATAGGAGGAATGGGGATCTAAAGTGTTTAACATGCCGTTTATCGCCCCTTCAACCAGCTGGTCAACCTTAGGTTCCTCCACGTAGTCCTTCTGAACGATATAGAGCACATCGCTAAAGAGTTTCAGGTTTTCGTAATTTTTGTCCGTAACCGCGGAGACAATGCGCTCTCCGTGTTCACCGACCATATAGCCGATAATAAAAAAACCAAAAATCAGAAGCCACGGCGATCTAAGTTTTTTCAATTTCACTTTTTCCTCTCCTTATGCTTATCCGTTTATTTTTTTAACCACTCCAGCGGATTTAAGGGCTGGCCGTGGTGCCTAATTTCAAAGTAAAGGTTAGAGCCCTTAAGCGATCCAGTATCACCCACAAGGGCGATTGTCTCTCCGGTTTTCACTGGGGTGCCCACCGGTTTTAAAAGCTCGGAAACATGACCAGAAAGGGTATAAAGCCCAGCACCATGATCAATGATAATAATATTTCCGTAACCTTTAAACCACCCGGAATAAATAACAGTACCCTTTAAGACTGCCTTTATCGGGCTTCCGAGTCGGGCAGTTATTTCAATTCCCTTATTGAAAGAGACGGTGGCAAATTCTTGGTCTTCATGCTCGCCAAAGAAAGTAATGACTTTGCCCTCCACGGGGAAATCGAGCTTTCCCCGTAAGGAAAAAGGGTATTCCGAGGGAAACTTTTCAGAAGGAAGAGACGTTATGGCTTTTTGCTTATCCAACTTATCAATCAATCTCTGGAGCCGTTGGGAAGCCTGCTTAAGTTCTTCGAGCGCCTTAAGCTGGAGTTGCTTTTCCGATCTGACCCTGACTAATAAACTAGTTTTTTCTTCTTGATGGTTAAGAATTGTTTTCTGAACGGAACGGGTTTGTTGGGTCAAAACTTCCAGTGCATTTTCGGTCTCCTTGAGTCTTTGTTTGTCGTGTTGGAGCAGATCGAGTTTTTGGGAATAATCATTAATTGTGCCCACATTATAATCAATTAATCGGGTTAGGTAACCATACCGTCGCATCAATGTAGAAAAAGACTCAGAAGAAAAAATTGCTTTTGAAAAACTCAAGCGTCCCAGTTGGTAAAGAACCTTTACCCGATCAGCCAAAAACCTTTCCTCTTGAATTATTTCTGCCTTTAGTTTGTCAATTTCCTGATTTAAAGCAGTAATCTTTTTCTCCTGATTTTTTAAGTTGACCCCATAATGTTTAAGTTCTTGTTGTTTTTGGGAAAGCACTTCTTCGATGTCGTCTAAATCAGAAATGACTTTTTCTTCCGTTTTTTCAGCTTTTTTGATTCGGGCCTGTTTAGCTTCAATTTTTTTTTGAATCTCTTTTAATTCATTTTTTTCCTTAGGTGCTTTTTTTTCCTCAGCTTTTAAGTCTCCAGAAAGGGCAAAAAAACCAGAAAAGACTAACGCTAAAAAAAACAATAACTTTTTATTCATACTTTAAATATCTGCCCAAAGAGAAAAAACTCCCCAAGAATCCTGTTGCCACCCCCACCGCAGTAATAAGAAGAAGGTAAGGAAGCGGAAGAAAAAATATTTTAAAAAATTTTAACGAGAAATACGATGATTGGGCGATCCAGTTGCTAAAGAGTTGATAGGAAACGAACAGGACAATGAGTGCAAAAAAAGCGCCCAAGAGACCTTGGAGAATTCCCTCCAGAAAGAAAGGGACTCTTATAAAAAAATTGGTTGCGCCTACGAGTTTCATTATCTCGATCTCATCTTTTCGGGCAAAAAGCGTAAGTTTTATGGTATTGGAGATAATAAAGATTGTGGCCAGCAAAATAACAACTCCCACTGCTAATCCTGCTGATCGCATGAATCTTAGAAAATTTGCATACCCCTCAATCCAGGTTTGACCATACTCCACGTCTTCAACGCCGGGTATTTTTTTAATCTGGAGGGCAAAAAATTTTACTTCCTCAGGACCTCGATACTCATCCTGCAGTTGAATATCCATTGAAGCAGGAAGAGGATTATCTTTCAAACTTTCTAACGCCTTCTTTTGTCCGGGAAAGCTGTCTTTAAAAAAACTGAGCGCTTCTTCTTTGGTGATAAGGGACAATTTTTTCACCTGTGGAAATGAGTTTATTTTTTTTTGGATTAAAGGAATATCTTCAGGCGTATTGCTATCCGCCAAGTAAACGGAAACCTGGATTTGGTCCTTCCATTTATTCAGGTAAGTTTGGAGGTTTAAAAATACCATAAAAAAGGTGCTGAGCACTAGCAAAGAAAGGCTGATGATGCCAACAGTAATAAGGTTGATAAGAAAAAAGTGTCTTAAGTTTTGAAAAGCTTTTTTAATAAAATAATAAAATCGCTTCACGATGAGTGCCCTAATTTATTGAACCTTCCCGGGTGGCCGCGTCTTCTGCACCTTTTCGACCGGCAACAAAGACTCCTTTGATTTTACCTTTCTCCAAGGCTACCACTTTGGTGGGGTGAAAGTTTAAAAGATTTTTATCATGGGTGGCGATGACGATGGTTGTTCCCCAGGCATTGATTATTTTAAAAAGTTTCATGATTTCTTTGGTAAGTTCGGCATCTAAATTACCGGTGGGTTCATCGGCCAAAAGGAGTGTGGGTTCGTTAACAATCGCCCGGGCAATAGCAACCCGCTGTTGTTCACCACCGGAGAGAACTAAGGGCAGGGTGTTGATCCGGGTTGACAGCCCAACATGTTTTAAGACCTGTTGGACTTTGCGTTTGATTTCAGTTTGTTTAAGTCCAACCACTTCCAAAGCCAAACCAACATTATCAAACACCGTCCGGTGATTTAAAAGCTTAAAGTCCTGAAAAACAAATCCCATCCGCCGTCGCAACAAAGGAAGAGTTGATTTTTTGATCCTCCCGAAATTCATTCCATTAACGATTATCTGTCCCTTGGACGGGTGTTCCGCTCCAAAAATTAGTTTTAAGAGAGTACTCTTTCCAGCCCCACTTGGACCAAAAATAAAGACAAATTCTCCCTTCTCAATCTTCAGGCTGATATCAGATAGAGCGGAGTATTTAGGAGAATAGTTTTTATAAACATGGAACATCTGAATCATGCTGCTCATCTCGTGTAAAAAGCGTCAACCCAGATTGCTTTTCATCCTTCTTATGTTGTGGTGTACCCCAATCACTTTACTGCTCAGACCACCGGTGCCGTCTTCTGGCTTCTGTGTTCCATTATTTGTTGAGCGGCTTTCACAATATTGCCGGGAGTTAACCCCAAATATTTGAGCAGATCAGGGGCACTCCCCGATACTCCAAATTTATCCTGAACCCCAATTCTTGCAATACGGGTAGGGTTTTTCCCCGAAAGCACCTCGGCAACCGCACTGCCCAGACCACCAATAACTGAGTGTTCTTCGGCCGTCACAATACCACGGGTCTTTAAGGAGCAGTCAACCAGCAGTTCTTCATCGATAGGTTTGATGGTGGAGAGGCTCACTACCCGCGCGGTGATGCCTTCCTTCGCCAAGGTTTCAGCAGCTTCCAGACATTGCGAAACCATAAGGCCGCACCCAATAAGGGATATATCTTTGCCTTCTCTGAGAATTTTTCCTTTACCGAGTTCAAAGGTGTAGTCATCGCCTAAAATAAGGGGAAACTTAACCCGGGATGAACGGATATAAAAAGGCCCAGGTATTTTTACTACGGTCCTGATGACTTCCTGCATCTCTTTCCCATCCATGGGAACAATAACGTGCATCCCCGGCAGTACTCTCATTATTGCTATGTCTTCCGCCGACTGGTGCGACCCCCCATCCTCCCCTACCGTAACACCGCCATGACTGGCCACAATCTTTACGTTGAGCTTGTTGTAAGCGATATTGTATCTGACTTGTTCCCAAGCTCTACCACTGGCAAAAATAGCAAACGTGCTTGCGAAAACTGTTTTCCCGCTTGCCGCCAATCCGGCTGCTGTACCCATCAGGTTTTGCTCCGCTACACCCATGTTGAAAAAGCGGCCGGGAAATTTTTTGGCAAACAGGCTGGTTTTGGTAGAACCAGATAAATCAGCATCTAAGACCACAATTTCGGGATAGAGTTCACCCAGCGCAGCTAAGGTTTCTCCGTAAGCTTCTCGTATTCCTGTTAACTTCAAGACCTTACCCCTTTCTTACGATTTTATTCCTAACTCAATTAATGCTTTTGCCAACTCCTCGTCCGTGGGGGGGATCCCATGATATTCAACTTTACCTTCAAAAAAAGACACGCCTTTACCTTTTATCGTTCTCGCAACGATCACGGAAGGTTTGTTCTTTACGGTTTCGGCTTTATCCAAAGCAGAGATAATCTCCTGAAAATCATGTCCATTGACACGAAAAACTTCCCACCCGAAACAGGCCCACTTATCGGCAATTGGTTCTATCTCCATAATTTCGTTTACCGGGCCATCAATTTGGAGTCCATTATGATCAAGAATCCCGCATACATTATCCAACTTATAGTGAGCCGCTGCCATCGCAGCTTCCCAAATTTGACCTTCCTGGTTTTCTCCGTCTCCCATAAGTACATAGACACGCGAAGGACGTTTATCAAGCTTTAACGCCAATGCCATTCCATTGGCCATGGAAAGACCCTGGCCGAGGGAGCCAGTCGAAATATCAATTCCCGGCGTCACCTTCATGTCCGGATGACCTTGGAGAATACTCCCTAATTTTCTTAAATTCATAAGCTCAGAAAGATCAAAGTAACCACTTCGGGCTAAGACAGTATAGAGAGCCGGTGCCCCATGTCCTTTAGAAAGAACAAAACGGTCCCGATCAGGCCAGGTTGGATCTTTAGGGTTGTGCCGCATTTTATGAAAATATAAAGAAACGATAATCTCAACTGTAGAAAGAGAGCCACCTGTATGGCCGGAGGAAGCTTGGTTGAGCATTTTTAGAATATCAACGCGAATGGTCTTGGCAAGAGACTCTAATTTTTTAATCTGTTCAGCATTTAACATGCGCAAGATTTCCTTTCCCAGATGCAAAAAATAACCGTTAATTCAACTATATTAAATATATATTAATATGTTAACACTTTTCAGAAAGGTTGTCTAACATTATTTCGGATGCCTTGCAATCCATTTATCACCTCGCTCAAGCCCATCAATTCATTGATTTGACGTTAAGGAAGACTATTTATTTGGCAGGGGGAGGTGTAAAAATTCTATGGGTAGGAATAGGATTTTACGGTGCAAACATCAAGAGCATGAAAAGCTAAGACATAGAAACCCAAAAGAATTATTGCGACCACAAAAATTGCCTTTTTGCTCAGTTTCTTTTCAGGAGATATGAGGGAACCGTCTTTATCCCAGTTTCGCTTAAAGCGGAATAAAGAGATAAAATTGTAAAAGACGAAAGCTTCTAAAGCCAAAGGAGGAAACCCGAGAAATCCTGCTAAAGGCATCTCAAAGATTTTAAGTCTTTCAAAAAAGGGGACTGTGTAAACCCATTTAGAAGCCGCCCAAAAATTCCAAAATTCCCAGAGGAACCCGCAGATTAAACCTGCAGTAAGCAAGAGCAACAGTCTACGAAAATTTCCTTTCTCCAAGTCTCGAATCAAAGAAGGACTTCCGTGGAGATAGTTTATGGGGTCCAAGAGAAAAAAGACCCCAAGCCAGATAAGCGGAAAACAATATCGGGGAAAAATAAGCGGGGCAAGCAGAAACAGGGCGCCCAAAATAGAAAAGACGGAAATCCAGGAATTGGAAAAAACCAGTCGGCGGGTTTTAACTTTTAAATAAAGATTAAGGCAACCAAGAAGCTCATAGGTTTCAAACATGCCGGGTAAGACCGTGGCAAAAGATATGAAATAGCCAACCCAGCGTAGCCAAAGGGTTCCGATTACATTTACGTATTGCCAGTTTTGCATACGAAGGTTGATCATTTCGAAAAAAAGCCAGAAGGCAACTGACCAGGGGATTATGACCAAAAATTCACGCCTCCGGCTTAATATGAGGGAGTTTCCCCGGATGCGAAAGATGATCCCATCAACAATGAAGATATAACACCACCACGCAAGAGGATAAAACCAGGAGGCAAACGGCTCTACTCTCTGGAGCATGAAGATTTCCGCAAAGGCAAAGAGAATAACTCCACAAGCAATCTGTGTATTAGCTTTAGTCATTGCTTAGGCGATTGACTTTAATAGTGAGTATTGATTTAACAAGAATCAGAGATTTAAAAATAAAAATAGATTCCTCCAGTCCGGCGGTTATCAAACGGTTTTACCTTCAGGGCATACGTGGCTGTTCCCATGCTGGTTGTTTTGTTAGTATCAACGAACACCAATTTTTTGGTGCCGAATAAAAAAATAACCTTCTTGCCTTCTTTTCGCAAAATGTCCGCAAAATAGGGAATAAGATATACTGGTCTTGGATTTTTTTATTTTTGTGAAAGAGGATGGCAATTCTTTTTTTGTATCATTAGGCTTTGGAATCAAGATTTCTATGGTCAGGAGAGCAAAGATCGAATTATCCGGGCGGTGCTCACTCTTCATCCAAACTGACGAAAGCAATCAACTTTGGAACACATGGCCCATTGCCGCGCTTTATTTTATTGATGAGAAAATTTTAGCGTAGAAACCTCTCAGCAACCGTCTTAAACCCCTCCATTGACCTCGCGATCGTTTCATCTGCCACACAGTACGAAATCCGGAAGTAGCCAGACGTACCAAATCCAGAGCCTGGGACGGTGAGGATTCGTTCCTTTTGCAGCAACCGGACAAACTGGACATCATCCGGGATGAGACTTTTGGGAAAAAGATAAAACGCTCCTTCTGGCTTGTAAAACTGATAGCCACGGGCGGCTAATCCTTCGCAAAGGAGATCGCGTTTCTTTTTATACTCAGTCGGATCACAGGCTAATTCAGTAACCTTTGCGATTACTCGCTGCATAAGCGCAGGGGCATTAACAAAACCCAATATCCGGAGGCAGATAATAAAACCATCGATGATTTTTTTGACATCGTCAATCGCAGGGTGGGCGGCAATATAGCCAATCCGCTCGCCGGCCAAGGAAAGCGTTTTGGAATACGAGGTGGCAATAAAACTGTAGGGGTAGAGGGGTAAAACCGCCGGGACCCGCACGCCATCATAAATGATCTTTTTGTAAGGCTCATCAGAAATCAGGTAGATGGGTTTTCCGAATGCTTTGCTCTTTTGGGCAAGAAGCTGGGCTAATTCCTTTAAGTTGTTTTCAGAATAGACTTTCCCGGTGGGGTTATTCGGAGAGTTGATAAGCACTGCTCTGGTTTGACAATTTAAAAACGTTTCGAGCTTTGCCACATCAATCGAAAAGTCCTCCTTAGTAGGAACCAGTATCGGTTTTCCGCCAGCGTTGTCCACATAAAAATAATATTCCGCAAAGTAGGGGGTAAAAAGAATTACTTCTTCTCCGGGGTTGAGTAAGGATTTAAAAATAACATTGATGGCGCCGGCTGCGCCGCAGGTCATCACAATGTTATCCCAGGGAACCGCGGTCATCTGCTCATGGGAAACATAATCAGCAATGGCCATCCTGGTTTCAGGGTAGCCAGCATTCGGCATATACACATGCCGGCCGGGAGTTTTATCCTGAACCACGTGCATGAGTGTTTCGGAGAATTCCAAGGGAGGTTCAAGGATGGGGTTTCCGAGACTAAAATCAAAAACATTTTTCTCCCCGTATTGGGTTTTCATCTGCCGGCCTTCCTCAAACATCCGCCTGATCCAAGAGGCATGGTCAATAAAATCACGGATTTTATCAGCGATGGGCATAGGTATTACTCCAAAAAATGATTTATAAAGCATTTCCTTATCACAGGAAGGGAAGGTTGGCAACTGGGGAATGTTTTATGTCAAAAAAAGCTTGGTTAAAGAAATTTTTGAAAACACTTTATCTTTTAAGCTTTTCCTGATAGAATGGTCACCTGAGGAAGAATAGATATGGTAAAACTGACAATCTTCAACGTCCTTTTTGACGAAGGGGATATCAATCTGGTGGTTGATACCAATGTGGGTGGGGTAAAGGTTCCTCCCTATCTTTACGGGAAACTCCACAACTTTATCCTTGGAAATGTCTCTTCGCCCCGTCTGCTTGCGGATGAAAGCGGAGTTACTGCTCCTTTGCGGTTTGGAGAAACTAGATTTGCCTGTTATTTCCCTTGGGCTTCGGTGCGGGCAATGATCTCCCGCAAAGCAGTGGTAAATTTTCCGAACGAGGGTGAAAAAGAGGACAAGGATAAACCCAAAGATGACCCGCCCAAGCTAAAGCGCATAAAATGAAGCCCCACCGTTTGGTCGGAGCTTCATTTTATTTATCCTTAAAGATTATGCTCTTCTAGCTTCCTTAAACCCAAAAAAATCAATCAGACCTTAGAGACTCACCCGAGCAATTTTTTTATGCAAAATCAGAACTTGAATACCCCGTTTTGTAAACGGGGATGAAAAGTTCTCCTGCCGAAGGCAGGGAAAAACGTGTTATAGTTAACGCATGGAACTGAAAAGAATCAGTCATGCGGTATATGACACGAAATATCATCTGGTGTGGGTTCCGAAGTATCGAAAATTGATTTTGAGAAGAGATATTCGAGTGCGAATAAAAGAAATATTTAAGGAGATTTCCAATAATCATGATTTCGAGATAGATACGCTGGAGGTAGCAGAAGATCACGTTCATATTTTTCTTTCGTTTCCACCGAGGCACAGTATTTCCAAGGTAGTAGGGAATCAGTGCAGTGTAATATTTCAGGAGAATCCGGAAGTAAAGGAAGAGCTTTGGGGAGGAGAATTTTGGGAGGATGGATATTTTGTGCGTACGGTTGGGGATAAGGTGACAAAAGAAGTGATTAGCAAATACATAAAATACCATCGTGAACATCTCGAAATCTCCTAAGCAATTAAAACTATTTTAAGATGCCCCGCCCTGTGGGCGGGGTAACTCACTGCGCTTTCCATTTGACGTCTCCTTTTTATAGTTACTTAATTTAAGATCACTAAAAATAGGTGATTGTTATCTGGGGTAAGCCCAAAAATATTTGGAAAATTATGCAGGTTACCTAATGGGCAAGCTTAAGTGCTTTAATTAAATACGATGCGGTTACATCACGAGCGAAAGTTTTTGATTATTTCCTCACTTCTGCGGAACAAAATGAAAAATTTTACCAACCGGTTAAAGTCACCAAAATAATTATAAAACAGATATTTTTACATTCCGGATATTCCCTGAAGAACACCGGACCGGCATGACGCAACAAATAAGGCAGGGCACACTTGATGAAATGTTCAAATATACCCTGCCTTTTGCATGATTCGTCAGTTTTGACTGACGCCTGACGTCCTTTTTGACTAGCTCAGACGTTTTTCCAGAGCGTCGAGTTCTTTTTTAAGTTCTTCCGGCAGACGATCGCCGAACTTGGCGTAATGTTCGCGGATGCTGGGGACTTCTTTCTTCCACTCGTCTTTATTGACATCCAGAAGTTCCTTCATATCCGCTGCGCTTACACTCAGTCCGGTCGTGTCGATGGCATCTTCAGTGGGCATAAAGCCGATCGGCGTTTCCTTGGCTTTTCCCTTTCCGGCCGACCGTTCGAAGACCCACTTCAACACGCGGCTGTTTTCGCCGTAGCCGGGCCACAGCCACTTGCCGTCCGCCGTTTTTCTAAACCAGTTGACGTAAAAGATTTTCGGCAGTTTGTCTTCCGTCGTTTTCGTGCCGATGCTGATCCAGTGTTTGAAATAATCTCCCATGTTGTATCCGCAGAAAGGCAGCATGGCGAACGGATCGCGCCGGACCTGTCCGATATTGGCGGAAATGGCGGCGGCGGTAATTTCGGAGCCGACAATCGATCCGAGGAATACGCCGTGATTCCAGTTAAACGACTGATGCACCAGCGGAATGGTGGAAGGGCGACGGCCGCCGAACAAAAATGCGCTGATGGGCACGCCTTTGGGGTTTTCCCAGTCGGGGTCGATCGCGGGACACTGTCTGGCCGGGGCCGTGAACCGGGAGTTGGCATGAGCGGCAACCTTACCGCTGTCTTTGGTCCAGACATTGCCCGTCCAGTCGATAATTTTGCCGGCAGGCGCATCGTATCCAATACCTTCCCACCAGACGTCTTTGTCTTCTGTCAAAGCAACATTGGTAAAGATGGTGTTCTTTTCTATTGCTTTCATGGCGTTGTAATTGGAATCCAGCGACGTGCCCGGAGCAACTCCGAAGAAGCCGGCTTCGGGATTGATGGCGTACAAACGGCCGTCCTCGCCGAATTTCATCCAGGCGATATCGTCACCGACGCATTTCCACCTTCCAGCCGGGGACGGTGGGAATCAGCATGGCAAGATTGGTTTTGCCGCAGGCCGACGGGAAAGCGGCGGCCACGTATCTTTTTTCTCCCTCGGGGCTCGTGATGCCGAGAATCAGCATGTGCTCGGCCATCCAGCCCTGCTCTCTGGCCATCACCGAGGCGATGCGAAGCGCAAAGCATTTCTTGCCCAAAAGCGCGTTTCCGCCGTATCCGGAACCGTAGGACCAGATCGTTTTTTCTTCCGGGAAATGGGAAATGTACTTTTTCTCGATCGGAGCGCAGGGCCATTTGGAGCCGTCGGATTCCCCTGCCGCCAGAGGTTTGCCCACCGAATGCAGGCAGGGAATAAACACGCCGTCTTCGCCCAGAACATCGAGCACTTTGGTACCCACGCGGGTCATAATATGCATGTTCACCACAACATAGGGCGAATCGGTAATCTCAATGCCGATCTGGGCAATGGGGGAACCGACGGGACCCATGCTGAACGGAATCACGTACATCGTCCGGCCTTTCATGCAGCCGTCGTAAAAGCCTGTCATGGTTTTCTTCAACTCGACCGGATCAATCCAGTTGTTTGTGGGGCCCGCTTCATCCTTGGTCTTCGAAGCGATGTAGGTGCGGTCCTCAACGCGCGCCACGTCGGAAGGATCGGACCGGAAAAGAAAGCAATTCGGACGCTTGCTGGGGTTCAGCGGCGTGGCCAGACCTGAATCGACCATAATCTTGATCATGGCATCATATTCTTTCTGGGAGCCATCGCACCAGTAAACCTTGTCCGGTTTACACATTTTGGCCATGTCGTCCACCCACCGGATGAGCTTTTTGTTCCTGGTCATACTGCTGTCGTTCATGTGTTGTCTCCTTTAAATGTTCATTATTGTTAGCCTTATTATTTAAGGCCCATTCACGTTGATTTTTTTAAGATGTCATAGAACCCGTAAATGGGGATAGCTAATATATTAATTTCAAAATAGCAACATGATTTTTTTAAGCCGCCATATGCATCAGATTCAAAAGGTTTTTTTTCACTGTTTCCTTTTGCCTTCCCTGCAAAGGCCCCTCCGACACCTAGCGGTCGTCCGGTTTCACCCCGCGTAACAATATATCAATTCTTCTTTTATATAAGCCGGCAATTAGGCAATAAAACTCATAAGAAATCAACCGAAAAACTATGCAAAATCTTTGCCACTTTATTCGTAATTTATTTTTGGCAATTGTTGGCTGTTATCTTCCCTTTTTTTATAGTTATTATTTTACCATTTTTTGTTTAATTTTCAATTGTTGGAAGATTATTAGTTTTGTTTTTCGTAGACCAATTAACAGAATTTGGTTTTGGTGTTTTTTTTCGTCACATCCTAATTTTTTTCCATCACTACAAGTTTTTTATTGTGGTGAAGATTTATAAATATATTCTGAACATTTTTAAATTTCAAGGGCTTTTCATATTTCTCCATTTTTCTTCGAAAGAGACATCCTTCCTGGAACTGAAAATAACCACCCTCTTTTTTCCTGCTTGACCTGGACGTTAGTTTCATTTATAGTGCCTTTTTTTGAGCCAATAAATTATTCGATAATTTACTTATAAGGAGGTTGCTATGAAGGTTATACTGTTGGGTGCCCCGGGTGCGGGCAAAGGTACAATTGCTAAACTTCTTACTGACTATGACGGGTCGGTACAGATTTCAACTGGGGATATACTTCGGGCGGCGGTAAAAGCAGGAACCCCGGTAGGCAAAGAAGCCAAGGCATATATGGATGCCGGCGGTCTTGTCCCGGACTCGATCATTATGCGTATTATGGAAGCCCGGTTGCAAGAGCCTGATTGCCAAAAGGGTTTCATTCTGGACGGATTTCCCCGCACTATTCCTCAGGCAGAGGAACTCAAGAAGCTCCTGACAAAGCTATCCATTACCCTTGATTTGGTGGTCAATCTGGATATACCGAGAGAGGTTATTCTGGACCGGCTCACCACCCGCCGGACCTGTTCCAATGCCTCCTGCCAGGAAATTTACAATATCAAGAGCAATACCCCCAAACCGGACGGAACCTGCAAAAAATGCGGGAGCCCAACCATTCAGCGGGATGATGAGACTGAGGAAGCAATCCTCAACCGGCTGGAAACTTACAACCAGAAGACTGCGCCGCTTATTGGTTTTTATCGAAAGGAAGGGATGATAAAAGATTTTACCTCATTGAGCAGTCAGGAAACAGTCGAGGGCATTAAAAAGTCTTTAAAGAAGTAACAGAACAAAAAATATTTTAATTTCTCCGTATGACACCAACTCACCTATCCATCGGCTCACACCGATGGATAGGTGAGTTCATCAATGCTTTTTATTTAAATCTCTTCTTTACTCAAAGTATCGATTACTATCACTCCGCGCTGCTTCATTTCCTCAAGAACATGATTCGTTGTTTCCGGAACAACTCCTCAGCTTAAATCTTTAATCATCACGACTCGATAACCGAGCGCTACCGCATCTAGCGAACTAGCTCGCACACAATAGTCAGTGGCAATGCCGCAAAGAATGACGCGTTCGATACCTCCTGCCTGGAGGATGTGGTGGAGGGTGGTCTGGTTGCCTCCATCATCATGAAATCCGGAATAACTCTCAAACTCAACCTCCGTGCCTTTGTCCACGATGGCATCGAACAATTTTTCGTCAAGTAATATCTTTGCTCCTTCAGAACCCTGCACACAATGAGGAGGCCAAAGAACCTGCTCCTTCCCGTTGCGGGAAATTACTTCAAAGGCTTTTTACCCGTATAGGTGGTGAAAAAAGAGATATGATTGCTGGGGTGCCAGTCTTGGGTGGCAAAAATGGCGACCCCTTTTTCTTTCAACATTTTGGTCGCTGCCAGCACTTTATTAATAAAGCGCTGATCAGTACCTTTTACTGCCAGGGAACCATGCTTAAGTTCCGTAAAATCTCCTTGGATATCGGTCACAATAACGCCGGTTTTCATTGTATTCCTTTAAAAATAGTGTTATTCTTTAAAATGTTAGCCGCCCTCATAGAAAAAGTTTTTTGCCGAACACGGTGCTATAAAAATTGTAGCTGATAAAATGAAAAAAATAAAGAGACATCCCTAAGCTTGACATTTTTCCTTTTCTAACATATTAATAAAAAAGCAAAAAGCAAAAAGCAAAAAGCAAAAAGCAAAAAGCATATCCAGATCCTTTTGGGAGTATCACTAATGCCGCGATTAATGAAAAAACGATCAAAAAAAATTGGGCTCTCTTCCCGGAACCCTCTTTCACATTGGGGAAAAAAGGGTGGAAAAAACCAGAATAAGCATTATCGAGTATGATGAAAAAATTTTTCAGGAGAGGGAAGTCACAGGGGTCGAGGAATGCTTGATATTTACCTTTCCAGTGTGAGCAATAAAATGAATGAGGTGATGAAGGTATTAACCGTTATTGCCACTATATTTATTCCCTTAACGTTTATTGTTGGCGTTTATGGGATGAATTTTAAGTATATGCCCGAACTCGAATGGTCTTGGGGATATTTCGCGATTTGGGGGGTCATGGTAGTTGTTGCCCTTGGAATGCTAACCTATTTTGGGAAGAAAAAGTGGCTCTAAAAGGAAAAGAAAAAACTCCAGCACCAGTATCATACGATTTCAGGTTGTTCTCTGATGATGACCGCTACCTCTTTAATGAGGGTAGCCATTTTCGGCTTTATGAGAAAATGGGAGCGCATCCTCTCAATAAAGATGGCAGAGAAGGCACCTGTTTTTCAGTGTGGGCTCCGGATGCAGAGCAGGTCTCTGTTATGGGGGACTTTAATGACTGGAACAAATCAACCCATCCCCTCGTACCCCATGGCCAGTCAGGGATCTGGGAAGGATTCGTCCCCGGCGTAGGAAAAGGTGACACGTACAAATACCACATCATCTCTTGCTATCATGGCTATAAGGTGGACAAAACTGATCCTTTTGCCCTCTACCATGAAATTTCTCCTAAGACTGGTTCTATTGTTTGGGATTTAGAATACGCGTGGGACGACCAAGTATGGATGGAAAAAAGACAAGGCCATAATGCACCTGATGCCCCCATGGCTATTTATGAGGTACATCTCGGTTCGTGGATGCGCGTGCCGGAAGAAGGAAATCGTTCTCTTACCTACCGGGAAATCGCCCCGACAGCTTGCGGAATACGTAAAGCACATGGGATTTACCCATGTGGAGTTTCTCCCGGTGATGGAACATCCGTTTTATGGCTCCTGGGGCTACCAAACTACGGGATATTTTGCTCCCACGAGCCGCTATGGAACTCCCCAGGACCTCATGTACCTGATCGACTGCTTACACCAAAACGGTATCGGGGTGATCATGGACTGGGTGCCTGCACATTTCCCCACTGATGAGCATGGTCTCGGTTTTTTTGATGGGACGCACCTTTATGAACATGCAGACGCTCGTAAAGGGTTTCACCCAGACTGGGAAAGCTTCATTTTTAACTACGGACGCAATGAGGTACGAAGTTTTCTTTTGAGCAGCGCCTTCTTCTGGTTAGAGAAATACCATGCAGATGGTCTTCGCGTGGATGCGGTAGCGTCCATGCTCTACCTCGATTACTCCCGGAAACGAAGGGGAGTGGATTCCCAACCAGTACGGAGGAAGGGAAAATCTCGAGGCAATTTTGTTTTTACGGCGTTTTAATGAAGTAGTGTATAAGGATTTTCCTCAGGTGCAGACGATGGCTGAGGAATCAACCGACTGGCCCATGGTTTCACGGCCCACCTATCTGGGAGGACTGGGTTTTGGCATGAAGTGGGATATGGGCTGGATGCATGACACGTTAGTGTATATGACCAAGGACCCGATTCATCGAAAGTATCATCATAACCAGCTCACCTTCCGGATGCTCTATGCTTTTCATGAGAATTTTATCCTTCCCCTTTCTCATGATGAAGTGGTGCATGGTAAGGGTTCGCTTTTAAATAAGATGCCGGGGGATGACTGGCAGAAATTTGCTAACTTAGGCTTCTTTTTGGATATATGTACGCTCAGCCGGGGAAAAAGCTCCTTTTTATGGGTGGGGAGTTTGGGCAGTGGAACGAGTGGTATCATGAGGTAAGCCTTGATTGGCACCTGTTACAGTATGGGCCTCATAGCGGGTTAAAACTGTGGGTTAAGGACTTAAACCATCTTTACCGGAGTGAACCGGTTCTCTATGAGCTTGACTTTGACCCTGCTGGGTTTGCCTGGATTGACTGTCAAGATAGTGAAAGTAGTACTGTGAGCCTGGTACGTCAAGGCCGCTCCACTCATGACATGGTAATGGTTCTCTGCAATTTTACCCCTGTCCCCCGCTTCCACTATCAGGTGGGAGCGCCCCAAGGAGGTTTTTGGCAAGAGGTGCTCAATAGTGATGCGCTTGAATATGGCGGAAGCGGGCAGGGAAACAGTGGGGGTGTAGA
Source organism: uncultured delta proteobacterium (assembly GCA_963727835.1). Classification (GTDB taxonomy): domain Bacteria; phylum Desulfobacterota; class WTBG01; order JAGOGO01; family JAGOGO01. Next base: position 15,155 of record CAVSIB010000016.1, on the reverse strand, counting down.
GGCTGTACCCCTCTCGGTTCACGGGCAGCCATATTCACTCAACCTTACGCTACCTCCTCTCGGTGTTGTATTCTTACGGAACAAAAGTCACCTATGATGAGTGAAACTGAATACGACGCGTTAACGGTCACATGTGAGTAAAGGCAAAGGGTGAGTCTTTCTTGAGAATTTTTTCCAATAAAGGTTAGCATTCATGGAACGATATATTTGCATCCATGGGCATTTTTATCAGCCGCCCCGTGAGAATCCTTGGCTAGAGACAGTTGAGGTTCAGGATTCAGCCCATCCCTATCATGACTGGAACCAAAAGGTGACTGCTGAGTGCTACGCACCGAATGCCCGGTCTCGAATCTTGGATGAAAAAAACCAAATTGTTCAGATCGCCAATAACTATTCCAAAATCAGCTTTAATTTTGGTCCGACTCTGATTTCCTGGATAGAAAAAAATGCGCCCGATTTGTACCAGTCTCTCTTGGAGGCAGATAAAGAGAGTCAGAAAAATTACTCCGGTCATGGCTCTGCCTTAGCTCAGGCGTATAATCACATGATCCTTCCCCTCGCTAACCACCGGGATAAGTACACCCAGATCATCTGGGGCATTCGGGATTTTGAATATCGCTTTGAGCGAAAGCCGGAAGGGATGTGGCTTCCGGAAACCGCAGTTGATCTGGAAACACTCGACATCTTATCCCAACTTGGTATCCGTTTTACCATCCTTGCCCCTCATCAGGCACGACGCATACGACCTATCGGGTCTATCAAATGGCAGGATGTGGGGGGAAGTAAAATTGATCCAACAATGGCCTATAAGCTTCGCTTGCCTTCCGGTCGAGATATTTCGCTTTTCTTTTACGATGGACCAATATCCCGGGCGGTTGCTTTTGAAAACCTCCTTGGTAAAGGGGAAGCATTTATTCAGAGGCTCATGAGCGGATTTTCCGAATCGCGAACCTGGCCACAAATCGTTCATATCGCCACGGACGGGGAAACCTATGGCCACCACCACCGTTTCGGAGACATGGCTTTAGCGTATGCTTTAAACTATATTGAGACGAAAAAGATTGCTCGCCTTACCAACTATGGAGAGTATTTGGAGAAGTGCCCGCCTTTTTTTGAGGTGGAAATTTATGAAAATACCTCGTGGAGCTGTACCCATGGAGTGGAACGCTGGCGAAGCAACTGCGGGTGTAACGTTGGTGGACATGCCGGATGGAGTCAGGCGTGGAGAACGCCTTTGCGTGATAGTCTTGACTGGCTTCGGGACGCTATGGAAGCCGCTTTTGAAAAAAAGGCGCTTGCACTCTTAAAAGACCCCTGGGAAGCTCGAAATGACTATATTCACATAGTACTTGACCGATCGCCGAAAAATATTGAAAACTTCTTAAACCGGCACGCGCTTCATGCTCTGGATAATGCTGAAATAATTACCGTGCGTAAGCTCATGGGACTTGAGCGCCACGCTATGTTGATGTACACCAGCTGTGGCTGGTTTTTTGATGAACTCACCGGAATCGAAACTCTCCAAAACCTCTCTTATGCTGCACGGGTGCTTCAGCTCGCAAAAGAACTTTTTGGTTATAACTTGGAACCCCGTTTTCTCCCCTTATTATCTCAGGCCACCAGCAATCTTCCCGAATTTGGAGATGGCCGGCGCATCTATGATAAAATTATAAAACCTTCGGTGGTCAATCTGGAGAAGGTCGGTGCTCATTACGCCATTAGCTCTCTTTTTAACGATTACCCGGAAAAGGCCACCATTTTTTGTTTTACTGCCGAACAAGAGGATTACCAAACCTTAGAAGCGGGGAAGGCAAAGCTCGTGATAGGCAACGCGTGGATTGCTTCTGAGATAACCAACGAAAAAGCCCGCTTGAGCTTTGGGGTTATTCATTTTGGGGATCACAATTTAAGCTGTGGGGTGCGGGAATACCAAGAAGAGGGCATCTATCAGGCTTTGGTACAAGAGGCATTTGATGCCTTTAAGCGCGGGAATTTACCGGAAGTGGTTCGGGTATTAGATAAATATTTAGGGACTTCAATCTATTCCCTGAGGTCTCTTTTCCGGGATGAACAGCGGAAGGTCTTGGACTCGATTCTGGGGGCAACGTTAGCTGATGCGGAGTCTCACTATCGCGATCTCTATGAGAACCATGTGCCTTTGATGCGTTTTCTTAAAGATGCCGGCATCCCCGCACCCAAGGCCCTTTATATGGCGGCAGAGCTGGTTTTAAATGAAAGTCTTCGTCAGGCTCTCGAAAATGAAGATCTCAATCCAAAAGTTATCAAAGCTCTCCTTGAGGAAGCCAAAATAGAAGGGATAACTCTTTATTTAGAAGCCTTGGAATATTCGTTAAGGAAAAACCTCGACGGGATGGCTGAACTGATTTCTAAAAACCCTCTTGAGGTTTCTTCCCTCAAAAAATTGGATACTGGTTTAAACCTGTTGCCCTTGGTACCCTTTACCGTAACCCTGTGGAAGATCCAGAACCTTTTTTATGATTTACTTCAGAACCTTTATCCCACCGTACACGAAAAAGAAAAGCAGTATAAAAGCGTTCAAGAATGGGAGCGCATTTTTACCTCCTTGTGTGAAAAACTCTCACTTTTAGTGCACTAAGTGAGTGGAAATGTTATGAGGAAAAAATTACTATGAAGCGCCGAGGAAGCGGAATCCTTTTCCACATATCCTCTCTTCCTTCCCCTTTTGGCATTGGTGATCTGGGGCCCGAAGCGTATCGTTTTGTCGATTTTCTGGTTGAATCAAAACAAAGCTTCTGGCAGCTTCTTCCCATCAATCCCACTGCGCCAGTATACTATAATTCTCCTTATCACAGCACCTCAGCTTTTGCGGGGCATCCTTTGTTCATTAGTCTTTCGCTTTTGGTAAAGGAAGGGTTGCTCGACAAAAGTGACTATGAGCCTCTGCCGGATTTTCCGAGCAATAAGGTTGATTATCAAGGGGTGATTGATTTTAAAGGGATCCTTTTTCATAAGGCCTACGAACGGTTTAAAACTAAACGGGATGATGATTACGAACGATTTTGTGTGCAAGAAAGTCCGTGGCTTAATGACTTTTCTCTTTTTGCGGCGCTCAAATTACAGTGTGAGGGAAGGGCATGGAATGAGTGGCCGCGAGACCTGCGGGATAGAAACCCAGTGGCTCTTCGATTAGCTGAACACGACCTTATCGATACCATTAATTGCGAAAAATTTCTCCAATACATTTTTTTCAAACAGTGGAGCGCGCTCAAAGAATATTGTTGCCAGAAGAACATTCAGGTTATTGGTGATATTCCGATTTATGTCCAACATGATAGTGCTGATGTATGGAGCCATCCCGAATTCTTCAAGCTTGACGAAAACAAGCGCCCCTTTGTTGTTGCTGGTGTCCCCCCTGATTATTTTAGTAAGACCGGCCAGCGCTGGGGTAATCCGATCTATAACTGGGACGTGCTTAAGCAAAAAGGATATGTCTGGTGGATTGAGAGGATTGCTTATAATTTAAAAAAATTTGATTTTATTCGCATCGATCACTTCCGGGGTTTTAAAGGTTATTGGGAAATCCCTGCGGAAGAAACAACTGCTGTCAATGGGCGATGGGAGGAAGCTCCGGCAATGGATTTTTTTACCCAGTTAACGAGAAAATTTGCGTGCCTGCCGATTATCGCTGAAGATCTCGGGATCATTACTCCGGATGTAAGAGAGATTATGCATTACTTTGAGTTTCCGGGCATGAAAATTCTTCTTTTTGCTTTTGGAAAGGATTTGCCCTTCAATCCTTACATTCCCCACAACCTTCCCCAAAACTGTGTTGCCTATACGGGCACTCATGATAACAATACGATCCGTGGTTGGTTTGACACGGAAGCGACTCCTGAAGACAAAAAAAGGTTGTTCCAGTATTTGGGGCGTGACGTTCCCATCGATGAGCTTCACTGGGAAATGATTCGGCTCTTAATGATGTCACCCGCCAATGCTATCATAATTCCCATGCAGGACATCTTGGGTTTAGGCGAAGAAGCCCGCATGAATACACCAGCAACGCTGACCGGCAACTGGGAATGGAAACTTTTACCGAATCACGTAAACCCGTCACTGGCAAAAAGTCTCCGGGAAATGACTGAGATTTATGGTCGGGCTTAAGATCGAGATGAGATCTTTTTTTTATTGATCATCCTCTGTTTTTTAATAGCCAAGGAGTCATGCATGGATATTAATGTTTATCTTAAAGAAATTGTTTCGTGGTTGCTTTCTCATGGAGTACGAATTCTTTTAATTATTGTTTTAGCGCTCATTGCCCTTAAGGCGGCGAAAATCTTGTCACGCCGTTTATTTTCAGTAGTTCAGCAACGCAAAGACGATACCGAATTTCAAAAACGGACTGAAACCCTGGGTTCCGTTATCCAGCATTTTTTCGATGTTGTTATCATTATGGTTGCGACTATTATGATTATGGGGGAGGTGGGAATTGCCATCGGCCCGGTGCTAACCGCAGCGGGGGTTGTTGGTTTGTCGGTTGGGATTGGCGCCCAAAGTTTGGTCAAAGATATCATTAGTGGATTTTTTATCCTCTTTGAAGATCAAATTCGGGTGGGCGATGTGATTGAAATTGCGGGGAAAGATGGAGTGGTGGAAAAGATCAATTTACGGATGACCATACTCCGAGATATATCGGGCAATGTCCATTACATTCCTAACGGACAAATAAACCTTGTTACAAACAAGACCAAGGATTATTCTTGTTTTCTATTTGAGATCGGCGTTGCTTATCGTGAGGATGTTGATGAGGTTTTCGAAGTAATCAAGGGAGTAGATGAAGTTCTTCGTTCTGATCCTGACATATCACGATGATATTTTCGAACCGATTGAGATTCTGGGATTGGATAAATTCGGGGATTCCTCGGTTATCATTAAAGCGCGCACCAAAACCAAACCCAGTAAGCAATGGCGTGTAGCTCGAGAATTTAACCGGCGGCTTAAGATGAAATTTGATGAAAAAAACATCGAGATCCCCTTCCCCCATCTCACCTTATACCTGGGAAAAGACAAACAGGGCGAAGCGCCTCCGTTGAATGTGGTTATAAAAGCGTCAGACAAACCATCAGTTTTATAAACAAAGGTTACTCCCCCTCATTCCACCTGTATATACACAGAGTTTATAAAAAAACTGACCCCCCTTTTTACGGGGGGTCAGTACCTAATGCCTTTGTGCTAACCCGTTTGCTTACCTAAGATTTGTCACGAGACGGATTGATTTACCCATTATAAATTTTCAAAGCTTCTTCTACACTTTTCCCGTCAACGGTAATAGAATAGATGGCATTGCACATTTTTATTGCTTCCGGAAGAGATTTCTGGTGGATGTTTCGCCCGGTTGCATTGCCGGATGCCCCACTGACAGCAATCTGATCGTGGAGTTTTGAAAGGAAGACTTTGACGTCATCGCTCCCCCCCCCTGCGCATACAACTTTTGTGCGTCCGGCAGCCAAAATTGCTTCTTTTAAAATTTCTTTTGATTGCGCATCCTTCTTTTTTGGGATAGTTGATCTTAACAAAATCAGCACCAAGACAAGCGGCTACTCCTGTAGCTCCGGCAATGAGATGGGGGTCTTTTTCATCCTTGATCGCTTCACCGCGCGGATAGATCCATAAAACAATGATCAAACCATGCTGGTGGGCCTCATAAATAATCTGGGCCGCTTGACGCAACATTTCCGGTTCATATTCGCTTCCGAGATAGATGGTATAGCCAACCGCAAGGATATTAAGGCCGCTATTTTCTTTAAAATCAATGACCTGTTCCACACTCACCAATTCATTGCTGAAGGGATCAGACTGGGCGGTCTTGATTAGGTGGGTTTTGGAATTGAGCTTTACGAGATAAGGCACTTTGGGATAATCCCTGCCATAACTGGCAATCAGTCCGAGCTGGGTCGCGAAAACACCTATCTTTGCTTTACTCGCGATCCGGAACATGTGTTCAGGCTCATTGTCATCAGGGTGGATCCCTTCACCATAAAAGTCATCATTTAAATGTTCGACTTTTTGATCACCAGCAAAAAGCATGAGCCGCCCGCTGTCTCGGGTGATGGTTAAATAATTCTTAACATATTTATCCCTAATGTTTTTGGGGACATCTAAGGGAACAACGACGTCTTTAGTTTTCAACTTCATGGTATGTCCTCCTTTGTTTGTCAAAAAGGTTACTAGATTATAATAATGTATTTGTTTACTTTCCTGCAGGGTTATCTCATCCCATGCGGCATAGTGTGCCCCCCCATATCCGGCATTGGCATTTTTTTATAATCCGGAGGGATGATGAAGCTTGAGTCTGGAATAGAACCTTCCTTAATGTTTTGGTATTCGGTGACTACCTCGCCTTGAGGACCATGGCTTACCATTTTAATTGGAAAGTTCAATTTTTTTGAATACCACTGAGTCGTGGTACCTTGCTTCTTATCATGAAAGATGACCCGATACGTGTCACAGAGATAGCCGTGGATCGTCTCGGTTCCCAATTGCTTGAGGGTGGCAACTTTTTCGAGATCCTCTTTGTTTGATGAAGGGGAAGAACTCGGGTTATTGGTGGCTACCATTTCCATATACATTTTTTCTTTCGTCATCAGCATGATCGTCTTGTTTTCTTCCGGAAGCATAATGTGCACCATCGTATTTCTCGGAGTATTCATCTCCATTCTCATTTTTTTACCCTTAATAAACACCTTTCCGGTTTGGGTTTGGCCCGGCATCTTCTGAATCATGTCCGCTGAAAACTCCGCCGCCCAACCTGGTGACGCTAATACGAAGACCAGCATAAGAAATGCGGTCACCGGGATTAAAGGTCTCAGTCTTTTTTGTTTTACCACGATACCCTCCTTGGTTCTATTTAGTTTTTATCACCATTGAATTTTAAAAGTCAATCATTTCGTGTTTTGCCGAATCTTTTAGTATAAGGCCGTTCCCTGAGAAGCACATAGGTTGCTCCGGCTCCTCCGTCACAAGGCCGCGCGCTGGTAAAGGCCACAACCCATTTTCGCCAAAAGCCCCGCGAAAGCCATCCGTTTACTTTCGTCTTGAGAACAGGCTCGTCCGGAGAGGAAAGGCCACGGCCATGCACAATTAAAACTGCTTTTTTGCCGGTTCGGATTGCCTCTTTCAAAAAATTATCAAAAACCTCCTTTGCTTTTTCAACATTAAATCCATGCAAGTCGAGATGGGCATCAAGAGCAAAATCACCGCGGTGAAGACGCTCGGCAATTTCCGGTTTAACATTATACCCGATTCCTTCCATATATTCTGGGGTTTGGGCGACCACAAAACCCTCGCCTTTTTCAACCAGGTTTGAAAGTTGGTTGATGACCTCTGCCGTGGGATCATCAATAACTGTAATAGTAGCAGCGGGTCCATTGATGATAAGGTTTTTCTCGTTATAGGTATCTCTCGAGAGTGGCTTAACGTCAGCCATGGCTTTTTGAAAAAGTCTTTGCTCGTTCTCCGGGTTTTGGTGATTATCTGTTTTGTTGTTGGTCTTAACCGGGGGACACGAGGGAAGCGAGAAAGACCGCTTCTCCTGAATGACTTTTAAGTCTTGAAAAGAATGCAGGGTAAGAGAAGATTTTGTTGGTTTCATGGTGTTGGTTTCGAAACGGTAAAGGTATCGGCAACCTGCCAGGTGCCTGTATCTTTTTCTAATTTGATCATTTCAAAGTGAGCTTTTGTCTCTGACAGGGTAATCTTACAATAATGAAACGTATCTCCTGGTTGATTATAAAACTCATTTGGCGCTCGCTTACACAGGGCCTTGTTCAGCTCCGCCTCCACCGGATATGATGTAATGGATGCCATTATAGTTGTAACGTTCATGGTTGTGTTGGTGGCCGGAAAAAACAATATCCGGTTTAACCGGTTCCTTTTCAAAATTTGAGCTAAAGATTTTTCCGCATCGTGGTTATGATACCCCTTGCTATAAGGGAGGTGATGGAACGCGACAAATAAAAATCGCGATGCATTTTTTTTCAGCATATCCATCAACCACCTATGCTGCTCACTTCCCGGTGAGTAATCAGTATTCGTATCCAGAATTAAAAAAACGCTGTTACCGAAGGTAAAAGAATACCACCGTTTATTTTTTAGGAATTTAAACCTGTCAAAATAATACTGAAGCTGTTTTTCCGTTTGGGGGGTACCATTCCTTTTGACTCCGGTACTCATGATTAGCGAGGACAGGGAAAAGGGGAATACCACTCTTGATAATGTTCCCATCTGAAAAATCAAAGTTCTCCCACTGATGGGGATCGCCACAATAAACCATATCCCCCAGGTGGATAACGAAGGAGGGCTTTTCCGTGATAACGTTAGAAATTAAAGCTGTTTTTTCGTAAAAAGCTAATTCCCGTGAATCACCATAGACTATAAAAGAATAGGGATAAGTTAATTCTTTTGCTTCAAAGATCGGCACATTATCCTGGTGAGGGGCAGGATAAAAGTGGGTTTGTTCAAAAAGATTAAGAAGATAGGTTGCCCCTGGAATTTTTTGATACTGATTGTACTTATATGCTATGCCTCCTGCCAAAAAGGCACCTACGCCTATGATCATAAGTCCTATAGTAACGACTACCTTTTTAAGCAACCTTTTCATCTTATTCACCGTTACAATCAGTTATGAATGCGGCCCATTAAAGCGCATCCTTTGTTTTGTGTTTTTTGCTTTCCCAATTTTTAAATGGGATCAAAAAAGTTCTACCCCCCCCACAATAAGCATAGTGGGAAGCTAGTTCAGTTGCTATTAATTTTACCTTAAGCCTAAATTTTTGCCAGTTCTTTTTGGAGGAAAATGAGCAGATTATTTTCCTCATATGCCATAAGGAATAATTAACATCTTCGCTTTACCCGTGATTGTTTTCGGCTGCTGGGGGATCCACCTTTTTATCAAATGGAGATTAAGGGACGCAAATCCAAATATTTTTGAAATCGAAGTTTTTCCGGCTAGTTAATACCTAGAGAGCTAAAAAACTTTCGTTATCCAGTAAATAAATATAAAAATTTTAAACGGAAACAGTAAAAAAAGGAAGGTTATACGAAACCGTTTACTATTGTGTTGAAATGGCGATGTGGTGAATTTGATTTTTTTAATAAGTCGCTATGCAACGCTTGGAAAAGACAGAAAAAAAACGATTTGCCAGAGAAAGCAATGAGATGAATTTTATAACAAGAGGCTATAGGACTTCATTTAATTCTTCATATGGCTTCCCTTCAGCATTCAAAATTATTATTTTCTTTAAAAAAGCCTTCACAGCGCTTCTTGGTCAATCTGTATCGAGAGTTTCCAAAAAGATAAAATTTAATCTTTGGAAGCAGGATCTTGCAGCCAATTTTTCGATACTGTTTGAAATTTCTTGGCGCGCTAAGGTCAATAACTTCCATGCGAAATGTTAGTGTGCCGTCTGCATGGTGAGGTTGATTTTGAGGAACTAATTCTAAATCTACAAAAGAACCATTAAATTGAGCAGGGGCCATACTCCGCAACAAGGGTTTTTAATCCGGGTTGAGGTATTCTTATAGACGTGGCTTTGCGGTAAATCTTCTCAGCCTCTTGCCTTAGAGGCCCTTCGAAGATTCCTTCTTCGTAGGCTGAAAAAAACCAATCAGGATCTTGAAAAATTACCTGGGGTAATGATTTACCCTTGTGTTTTCCAAAGTTCACCATTGACCATGACATACGATGCCAACTCCTATTAAAAAATATTCCACCCCTTTTTTGTCAAGATGAGAAATGGCTTTGCAGGTAACTAGTCTTTTTCCTTTCCTTGCCCATCCACTATTATATTTCAAGAATACGCGCCTTTTTCCTACTAAGGGATGAAAACAAAAAAAATTATACCAGATTCGACAGATAAAACAAGAGGATGAATTTTTATGATTAAGTAAAAAGCTGATCATCGAGGCTTTGGAAACGCGGCCAGGCAGTTATGATAATGGTACGGTCATTTTTGCTCGCCAGGCACATTTTTTATTTTAAAAAAGAATGAGTATATTATTAAAAGGGGTCATGCTTTTCTAAAATAAGCATGAAACGTTTTAATATTGATGACTATTTAAAATTAAGGAGCATTATCATGGCAAAGATTAAAATAGTGATGGAACTATTCTCCGTGACTTTGTTTATTTTTTTGATTTTGTCCACTATCGTTAGCGCCCAGCAACAGTATGCAACAGCGACCTTTGCCGGCGGATGTTTTTGGTGCATGGAGAAAGCCTTTGAGAAATTAAACGGCGTCATCGAGGTGGTTTCTGGTTATACGGGCGGCTCTGGTCAAAATCCAACCTATGAGGATTATGCGGAAAAAGGTCACATTGAGGCAGTTCAGATCATCTATGATCCTTCTAAAATAACTTATTCTGATCTTCTGAATGTATTCTGGAGACAAATAGATCCTACTGACGCGGGGGGACAATTCGTTGATCGGGGCAAGCAATATCGGTCTGTGGTTTTTTATCATAATGACGAACAAAAAAGTCTGGCGGAAAAATCAAAAGAAGAACTCGGAAAATCCGGGAGGTTTGACAAACCAATTGTCACAGAAATCATAAATGCCTCAGTTTTTTATAAAGCCGAGGCTTATCACCAGTGTTACTACCGAACGAATCCAATACCCTATGAATTCTACCGGGTTAATTCTGGCCGTGAACAGTATTTAAAAAAGATATGGAATGATAATGAGAAACCACAAGTACCCAGCAAAGACCAATTCACAGTACAAAAAAATCCGCAAGGAAGAGTTGAAAGAAAAGTTAACTCCTCTGCAGTATGAAGTCACCCAGGAAAACGGTACTGAGTTGGCCTTTGACAATGCCTATTGGGATAATAAAAAGGAAGGCATTTATGTCGATATTGTTTCCGGTGAGCCGCTTTTCAGTTCTATTGACAAATATGATTCCGGGACCGGTTGGCCCAGTTTTACTCGTACGCTTGAGCCAAAAAACATTGTGACCAAAGTTGACAAGAGTTTTTTTATGACCCGGACCGAAGTAAGGAGCGCTCATGCTGATTCCCATCTGGGCCATGTTTTTGATGATGGGCCAGCGCCTACGAACTTGCATTACTGTTTGAATTCCGCGGCCCTGCGTTTTATTCCCAAAGAAGATTTGGAAAAAGAGGGGTATGGGGAATACATGAAGCTTTTTACAAAAAAACCTTAAAAACAGTAAGCGGAGTTCATTCCCCAAGCAGTCTATGAAAAGATTTTATTAATTCGAGGCCCTTTTTTATTGGAGGCGAGAGAGAGAATTATTTACTTTTAAAGTAATAAAATTAGCTTCCCGGAGTAAGTTGGTTGGTCTATTGACTAAATATAAATCTTAGCAAACGGATTCTATGTCCCAATAGGTCTATGTAAAGGATCTCTTGACAAAACAGAGATAAAAATGTTGAGTATAAGGAAGGTAATAAATTTTTCTTTAACCACTCGACATTTGGGTTCTCCCCCTAAAAAATAACAACAACGTTATCGGAAAGAAAAACTATGTTTGAGGGGCTTTTTCAGCCAATGCATTTGCTGCTTATTTTGGTCATCGCTCTAATTATTTTTGGGTCTGTAAATTACCTGAATTGGGAGGTTCTTTAGGTAAGGCCATAAGGGAGTTTTGAAAGGCTATAGCTGAACCGGAAAACGAAATCAGAAGACAAGTCAGAACCAAAAAAACTCAGAAGATACGAAGGAGCGAGTCCAGCAGTGACGACTGGGTAACAGGCTGTTTCCTTATTAAGGTTTTGTTGCTTTTTTGCCTAATTCACCGGTAATCTATGTTGTTGGCTTCGTAAAAAAAAATGGGTTGAATTGCTCATAAGAGGTGGTTTGGTCTTTTTTATTTTTATCAATAGTTTTTAGGGGGTAAACTATTATCGCAAGGGCATGGCTCCCTATAAAATTTGTCTCCTTACAAGTACCATAGGAAATTTCTAAAAAGCTAATGTCTATAGAAAGTTCGTTAGGTGAAAAGAACGATATTGTTGATGAAGGTGAGGTACATACTTATACGTGCCGGATTTTTGATCGCCACGATCTTATCGGGTTAGTATCAACTTATAAGTAAAACGATACTGAAAGGTGGATAAATATCATTATGAGTGCTATGAGAGCTTTGATATATATAATATTTGCGATAGGTTTGATTAACCCTGTATTTGGATGGGCTGAGGTAAGCAAAGAATACTACCCTAATGGGAAGTTAAAGTCCAAGGAGAAATCTAGCAATGGTAATTCGGGTATAACTACAATTAAAGAATACTATGAAAGTGGGAAATTAAAAGCAGAGCGAAACTATAAAAACGGAAAACCGGAAGGTATAAGCAAAGAATACTATGAAGGCGGGAAATTAAAAGCAGAGCGAAACTATAAAGACGGAAAACTGGAAGGTATAAGTAAGAAATTCAAGGAGGACGGGACATTATTTGCCGAGGAGAACTATAAAAGCGGGAAGCGGGGAGGTATAAGCAAAGAATACTACTTGAGCGGGAAGTTAAGGGCAGAGGTAAACTATAGAAATGATAAGCCGGAAGGGTATATGTAAGGAGTACGATGAAGATGGTAAATTAATTGGAGAGAAGCCCTATGTAGACGGAAACTTGGAAGGTATAGGCAAAGAATACGATGAGCACGGGAAATTAATTGCGGAGTGGAACTATAAAAATGGGAAAAGGGAGGGTTTAAGCAAAAAATTCTACCCGAGCGGGAAATTAAAGGCAAGAGTAAACTATAGCAATGGTGATCCGGAGGGTATCACTAAGGAATACCATGAAAACGGGAAATTACACTTTGAGTGGAACAGCAGCAACGGGAAGCGGGAAGGAATGAGCAAAGAATACTATGAAAGTGGGAAATTAAAGACAGAGGAGAACTATAAAAATGGGAAGCGGGAAGGTCTAAGCAAAGAATACTACCCGAGCGGGAAGCTAAAGGCAGAGGTAAACTATAGCAATGGTAATCCGGAGGGTATAGGCAAGGAATACGATGAGAGTGGGAAATTAATTTCCGCGCGCAACTATAAAGCCGGAAAACAGGAGGGTATAACTAAGGAATACTATGGAAAAGAAAAATTAGAGACAGAGCTGAGCTATAGCAATAATAATCCGGAGGGTATCACTAAGGGATACTATGAAAACGGGAAATTACACTTTGAGTGGAACAGCAGCAACGGGAAGCGGGAAGGAATGAGCACAGAATACTATGAAAGTGGGAAATTAAAGACAGAGGAGAACTATAAAAATGGGAAGCGGGAAGGTCTAAGCAAAGAATACTACCCGAGCGGGAAGCTAAAGGCAGAGGTAAACTATAGCAATGGTAATCCGGAGGGTATAGGCAAGGAATACGATGAGAGTGGGAAATTAATTTCCGCGCGCAACTATAAAGCCGGAAAACAGGAGGGTATAACTAAGGAATACTATGGAAAAGAAAAATTAGAGACAGAGCTGAGCTATAGCAATGGTAATCCGGAGGGTATCACTAAGGAATACTATGAAAACGGAAAACTACACTTTGAGTGGAACAGCAGCAACGGGAAGCGGGAAGGAATGAGCACAGAATACTATGAAAGTGGGAAATTAAAGACAGAGGAGAACTATAAAAATGGGAAGCGGGAAGGCCTAAGCAAAGAATACTACCCGAGCGGGAAGCTAAAGGCAGAGGTAAACTATGGCAATGGTAATCCGGAGGGTATCACTAAGGAATACTATGAAAGTGGGAGTTTAAAGACAGAGGAGAGCTATAGCAAAGGCGATTCGGAGGGTATAAGCAAGCAATACAATGAAGACGGGAAATTAATTTCCGAGCGCAACTATAAAACGGAAAACCGGAAGGCATAAGAAGGGAATATGATGAAGATGGGAAATTAGTCGCAGAGGAGAACTATAAAAACGGGAAAAAAGAAGGTTTAAGTAAAGAATACTACCCGAGCGGAAAATTAGCGGTAGAGGTAAACTATAGCAATGATAATCCGGATGGTATCACTAAGGAATACTATGAAAGTGGGAAATTAAAGAAAGAGCAAAACTATAGCAATGGTAAGCTTCAGGGTATAACTAAGGAATACGATGAGAGCGGTAATGTAACGAAGGAGATAAACTTCAAGAATGGGAAGCAAGATGGTGTGGCGAGGACATATTACCTTAACGGGGCAATACAGTATATAGATACTTATAGCAAGGGAAAAACAATTAATAGAAAAGCATACGATGAGGAAGGTAAACTGCAATTTGATAAAGATTATCCATCTGCTAAATAATCAAATAAGAAAAGAAGGAGAAAAAATTGTTACAGTTTAGCTACGATTTTATTTGAAAAAGCGGAGTTTATACCCCAAGAAGCCTATGAAAAATTCTTATCAATTTGAGGATATTTCATTGGATTAAAAATGAAAACCAAACCTTTTCCACAAAATTATCTACCCCCTTGGCAAACCAGCCTTTTTTTACTTAAGACCGAAATCTGCACGGCTGTTTTTGAGCTTTTCCTTCTTTTCCGGAGTGAGGCTCTTTGGTTCAATAATAAAAAGCCGGCCAGCAGTTACTTGGCCTGATTTCATGATGAGATCCTTGACGTTTGAGGCACGCTGCTGAGCGAGCGCGCGAAGATCATCATCAGTTATTTTTATATTTGTGAGCATCGGTTTCTCATTTCTGGAACCGGAGTGTCTTTAACAGGCCTATGAATGTTCGTGGCTTGGGAAACTTTGCTTCTTTATACGCCATCGTGGGGTACTTTTCATCTCCTGTCGTTCTACGGTGACTTCATCGACCGGTATTTCCGGCGCCCCTTTTTCGTCATGCCCTTCAATTTTTGCGTCTTAACTTGCTGGCTGAGGATGTAATTTTTTAATCCTTCATAATCTTTCTCCTTATCAACGTAACCGGTTATCTCAATTTGGAGTGATGGCCGGTCGGAAAGTGTTTTACAAGATTGTCGATCTTTTTTAAATTTTCACCGTTAACACGGGCAATACCGTAATCAAATTCTACATAACTCATTTCTTCACCGCCCCCGAACATGCTTCCGAGCAAAGCGAACGGAGCGGTTGCTGCTTTCGCAATCAGGTTCTTGAGTATTTGCATGATTATCTTCCATACGCTGAATTGGGGATCATCTAGATTTCCCGAGACC
>CAVSIB010000015.1:0-17439 GCA_963727835.1 uncultured delta proteobacterium | reverse complement strand
GAACAAACCTTGACATTTTTTTCATTCTCACCTACACTTTCTGAAAAATTTCCTTCCTTTTTTATTGAATCATCCCGGTGAGAGACTCAAACGCATGGTAGCAAAAATAGAAATTGCTCTTAAGCCCGAGCTTTTTGATGCCGAAGGGGCGTCGTTAAAAGCGCAAGCCCAGGATTACTTTGGAATCGCCGTGGACTCAGTGCGGTTGATAAACATTATTACTCTTGATGCTGAGTTCACCGCAACGCAACTCGAAGAGATCAGAACCAAGATTTTCACCAACCCGGTCATTCACGTCTCCGGCTTTGACGCCCTGGCGATTGAGTTTGATTGGGCGGTGTGGGTTGGGTTCCGGCCTGGGGTGCGGGACACGGCCGCAAGCACAGCCAGAGAAGCGATTGAAGACCTCCTGAAAATTACTTTTAAAGAAGAAGAGGCGTGCTACACCTCAAAGCTTTTCTGTATTCGGGGCAGGGGCTTGGATGAGGGAAAAGTGAACCTCATTGCCCGGGAATCCCTTGCCAATGATCTTATCCAGCAGTGGAAAATTTTTGAAAAAGGCAACCAGGACGCAAGAAGAAATATCGGCTTAACGGTTCCGAAGGTTGTGTTGAGCCATATGCCAACGGTAAGGGCTTTTTCTATTGATAGTGATGAAGAGCTGATGCGGATAAGCGATGAGCGAAACCTCGCGCTTAACCCCCGGGACGTTCCGACGATACGGGAATATTTTCTCCGGGAAGAGGTAAGGAGCGAGCGGAGAGGAGTGGGGCTTGATCTCCCCACGGATATTGAGCTTGAATACATTGCCCAGGCCCGGTCTGACCATTGCAACCACAATACTTTTAAGGGGCTTTTCCGCTATAAGGATCTTTCGACCGGAAAAGAGACGGTCGTGGATGACCTTTTTAAGACCTGCATTGAAGAGCCCACCCGGGACATTCAGAAGAAAAAACCCTGGGTGGTTTCCGTGCTTTGGGATAATGCGGGAGTGGGAAGGTTCGATGACCTTCATTACTATACTGTCACCGGCGAGACGCACAACAGCCCTTCCAACATGGAGGCCTATGGCGGTTCCATCACCGGCATTGTGGGCGTTTACCGGGATCCGCTCGGGACCGGTTTAGGGTCAAAGCTTATTTTGGGAATGTACGGGTACTGCGTTGCCTCCCGGGATTACCAGGGAGAGCTTAAGCCCCGTCTCCACCCCCGAAGGCTTTTGGACGGCGTTATCACCGGGGTTAAGGACGGAGGAAATAAAAGCGGCGTGCCCACGCCTTTTGGCAATCTCTTTTTCCATGAAAGTTATCTGGGTAAGTGTTTGGTTTTTGTAACCGCCCTGGGAATCATGCCTTGTTCCGTTCATGGACGGCCGACTGAGGTGAAAACCACCACTCCCGGAGAGCTTATCATTATGACCGGTGGCCGCGTGGGAAAAGACGGCATCCATGGGGTAACTGCCGCTTCCGAAGGGTTTAGCGAACACACGCCCGCAGGCCATGTCCAAATCGGGGATCCGTATACCCAGAAGAAGATGCATGACTTTTTGCTTGAGGCGCGGGATGAAGGGCTGATCGCTTTTATCACCGATAATGGCGGGGGGGGGCTTTCGTCCTCCATTGGGGAAAGCGCCCGGTTCAGCAATGGGTGTGAGGTTGATTTGGATAAAGTTCCGCTTAAATATGCGGGGCTTGACCAATGGGAGATTGGATTTCGGAATCCCAGGAGCGAATGACGGTCGCGATAAAGCCGGAACATGAAAAGCGCTTTATGGAGCTTTCCCGCAAACATGATGTTGAAAGCACGGTCATCGGGAGATACACCAACACCGGCAAGATTCATATTCTCTATCAGGGGAAGACCTGCGCTTATATCAACACCGAGCTTTTAAAATCTGATTTTCCCCAGTGGGAGTTTGATGCTGAGTGGATGCCGCCCGAACACCGTGGTTTGTGCGAACCGGTCATCACGGAACCAGAAGACCATGCGAGCCTTCTCAAAGACATGCTTTCGCGGCCAAACCTTGCCAGCAAAGAATGGGTTATCCGCCAGTATGACCATGAGGTTCAAGGGGGAAGCGTGATCAAGCCGCTGGTAGGAAAAGAGCGGGATGTGGCAAGTGATGCGGTTGTGGTTCGGCCAATTTTGGGATCGTATCGGGGCCTGGCTGTCACGCAGGCCATCAACCCCACCTATAGTCAGATTGATACCTACCCCATGATCGGGTGCACGATTGACGAGGCGGTGCGCCGGCTCGTTGCCGTGGGTGCGAAGCTTGACGATATTGGCGGCGTGGATAACTTTTGCTGGCCTACCATCCAGTACCATCCGGTTTCCAATCCGGATGGCAAGCTCAAGGCTGCCCAACTCGTCCGGGCAAACGGGGCGCTAAAAGATTATTGCCTTGCCTTTGGTATCCCGTTGCTTTCCGGAAAAGACAGCATGTATATCGACGGCAACCTTAAGGGGCGATATGGCGAGACCCGGAAGATTTCCGGCCTGCCGGCGATTCAGTTTACCGCCACCGCCGTGGTTGATGATATCCGAAAGTGCGTGACCATGGATGTTAAAATCCCGGGGGATGCGGTGTATGTTTTAGGCGCAACGCGCAATGAGCTGGGCGGATCAGAGTACTATGACCGCTTTGGCTGTATCGGACTCAATGTTCCGAAAGTAAATACTGAAGAGGTCATTCCGCTCTATCGCGCGTTAAGCACGGCCATTCAGGAAGAACTGCTTGCTTCAGCGCACGGGATTTACCGGGGGGGCTTAGGGGTTCACCTCGCATTAGCGGCGATGGCTGGTTGCCTGGGCTTAACGGTCGACCTCGGCGCGGTGCCTGTGGAAGAAGACCTGACCAATGACCGCATCCTTTACTCGGAAACCCCGGGGCGGTTTCTTGTCACCGTTGCTCCGGAGAACAAAGCAAAGTTTGAAGCGGTTTTAAAAGGATGCTGCTTTGCTGCCCTTGGCGAAGTGACGGAAGAACCACGGCTGAAAATTAACGGAGTGAAGGGTAGAGGAACACTTATTGATGCGGATATCGCGGAATTAAAACACGCGTGGAAAAAGACCTTTGGGGCGCTGAGATGAAAAAAGTAAAAGCACTCGTTTTGACCGGCTACGGGCTGAACTGCGACTATGAGACTGACTATGCCTTAAAAATAGCCGGCGCCGAATCACGCCGCGTTCATATAAATGAGCTGATCAAGGGCGAGACGATCGGGCATCAGGAGTTTTTGAAAGATTACCACATTCTGGTTTTTGACGGGGGGTTTAGCTGGGCTGATGACCACGGGGCGGGCGTGCTCCTGGCCAGCCGTTTTAAATTTAACCTCGGCGCCCAGATTGAGGAGTTCATTGCTGAGGGAAAGCTGATTATCGGGATCTGCAACGGGTTTCAGGCATTGGTAAATCTGGGCCTCCTTCCTGGCTTTGCGGGCAACTATAAAGCCCGCGAAGTCGCGCTTACTTTTAATGACTGCGGGAATTTTCGCGATGACTGGGTTTATCTCAAGACCTTGCACTCCCCGTGTGTGTTTGCCAAAGGGATTAAAACCATTGAGCTGCCGATTCGTCACGGGGAAGGAAAGTTCTTTGCTCCGAAAGAGGT
This sequence comes from uncultured delta proteobacterium, assembly GCA_963727835.1. Lineage (GTDB taxonomy): Bacteria > Desulfobacterota > WTBG01 > JAGOGO01 > JAGOGO01. The sequence continues at coordinate 13,826 of CAVSIB010000015.1, read as the reverse complement.
TATCAAAAGACTTTTTAGCGACCATCATGTTGTCTTCCAGTATGCCACCCCTGACAATAAGCTGGCGCGGGGTAAATTCCCGTATAACCCGAATGGTTCTCTCCGGGATATCGCTGGAATCTGTGACCCTACCGGACATGTCCTTGGCTTAATGCCCCACCCTGAAGGCTATAACCATTTCACCAACCATCCGGACTGGACCCGGAAAAAAGAAGGCCTTAAGCGCCAAGGCCTCCCCTTGCCGGAAGAAGGCTTAGGGATTAAAATCTTCCGGAACGGGGTTCGTTATTTGGAAAATAAATTTTTTTAATTTATATAAATATATCCAAGAGCCAAATTCATTCGAAGAAAATTCACGTTTACGCGCGCTCACTTACTTCCGCTTAAATTCTTTGAGGATTTTTAAGCATTCCATCATTGCCCGGCGCCGCTGTGATAGCCTGCTTTCCACTGGTCAGCTTTGTTGCCTTCCGGCTTCCCTTGCGGTGTGATGGTGGCGTACCATCTCGCCGTTTTGCCAATCCACCTGGTGCTTGTCGATAAAATCGTAGGTTTTGGCAAAGACCTCCAGGTATTTTGTGTCCTGGGTCAGACGATACAGGTATAAGGTAACAGACCAGAGCTTCCGCCTGCACCCACCAGACCTTATTGCGGTCGGTTGCGTTCTTTTTAAATATGTTGCCGCTGTAATAAAAACCTCCTCTTTTTTTCATCAAAGCCATATTTGAGCACATAATTAAAAAGCCTTCGAAAAAAATTGCGCAGTGGAGAGGGAGAAATGCCCGCCGCATCGCAGGCGTCTATGAGCAGCCAGATATTTTCCAGACAATGGCCATAAGCCACCTGAGTATGGTCTTCATCCAGCATCGGTGTCCAGTCTCGCCGGTATTTATCCGTACATGTTCCCACCTCTTTTCTTACCACCGTGGTGCTTTGAATATGTATTAGCTCCAGGAGGCGCTCGCGGGCGAGCGGCAATGAGCTGGCGCGGTAAAAATTGGTCATGGCCTCCAGCAGATGGAGATGGGTATTCATCGTTTTGGTGGAAGGAGGTTCCCATATAGGAAGGAGTGCGGGTTGGGGCAGACCAGTCTTCCGCGAAGGTCTCACCATAGCCACCATACAATGAGTCATGGGCTTTGGTTTCCATGAGTGCAAAAATTTCCTGAGCAAAAGTCAGGACCTCCGGTTTTTTGCAGGCCAGATAATATTCGGATACAGCATAGAGGCCAAAAGCCTGGCCGAACATGGCCTTCCCGGCACGGAGGATTTTATTTCCCGTGGCATCGACCTGCCAGTAAAACCCGCCTATTTTTTGTCCCACATTTTCTCTCTTTGAGAAACCGATAGCCTAATTCCGCCGCATCCAGGCATTCCTTGCCGCCGTATCCTTCGCGCACCAACCGTGAAAAAAGCCAGACCTGGCGGGCCTGGGTGACGATCATTTTGACCCCCGGCCCCAAGGGTTCGCTGTAGAGACCGGAATTGATCGTGTAGCCTCCGTTTGTCGGATCAAGAGTTTTTTGCAACCAGAAAGAGACGATGTTCTGGCGTAAATTTTTTTCAAGTTTCGGGATATAGTCATGCGCCACTGTTTTTATATCACGCGGTGGTGCATCACTCATGATGCAGCCTAAAAAGGCGACCGCGCAAAGACTAAGGATGAATGGTCTTGGCTTTTTGATAATCCTTTTTAAAAAGGGGCTCCTTTCTTGTTTTAGACTGCGGGCAGTCCTGGAAGCCGTGCGGCATTGAGTTTTTGCTCATCGTGTCATGTCGTGTGAAAAAGGGGGGGGGGAGTTAAGAGAGCACTCTTGCGCTTCTGCTATCGCGTTCCCCGTATCATGAATTGATCGGAAAAGTACTCATCGGGCAGGCTGGTGTCAAACCAGAAAAGATAGTTTGACCAGTCACGGGTTGCATAATCAAAAATCTTGTTACCCTTACGGTCAAACTCAGGAGGGCCATAAAGGGTTTTGTGATCGGTAAGAAGATTGTGGGCGTACAGATCGCCCAACGTCCAGTAGATGGGATTTTTCGGATAAAGGTGAGCCATAAAAGGCAATGCTGTTCTTTCCAGCGTGCCCTCCTTATTATAGATTTCCTCGTAATAACATGCTGCCGAAGCCTTGTCGTAATATAAAACATCTCGTGATATTGGCCACGTTTTATTCCGGGGGGTCATTTCTACGATTACGCAGTGCTTCCCATCCATGTAAGCTCGATGAGGTTCGGAGCCGTAGCAGTTGCTGATCGGCGGCTGATCTATGTAAATGGTTTTTTCGCCGATAATGTTCATATCCCACTTTCCGGGGTTGCGATCAAGCTGGTCGAAAGTTAGATCCATCCCGGTTGGGGAATCCATATCCTGTCCTGAGGGTGTCCGACGGATACGCCGGATACTCGGAAGATAGATCAACTGTTCATTGTCTTTGGTTTCATCTGACGGCTTCGAGAGCAAGAGAGATGTTCCGCGAAAATCCTGGGGTTCGTAATAGTACACCATCTTTTTGTATCGCATCCCGTTTTCGCCATAAAAGGGCTTAATGTATTTGATCAGCTTTCTTGTCCTAGTGGTTCCGTCTTTGTCAATAAGATCATATTTTTCTTCGCCGACGCAGTTCCGCATGGGTTTTGCTTCCAGGCTCAGAAAACCGGTATGAACCTGAAGATAACACCGTGCATTCCACGGACCTGATTCGGGCAACTCGTCACCTTTGGCACAGATGGTGTAAACTTGCGTGGGCGGTGTGGTGGTATCGATGCCTTCCGTGCGGGGATCAATGTTCAGGCCGATCGACTCATGGGGATAACCGAAAACCCCCACCGCATCAGGGATCGCATCCACGCCTAGGGGAGCCTGTTCGTTGGAAATGTCTACTTCCTGCCAAGAGGCGACGGTATTATCCGGCCCCATTACCGGCCGGAGGGCTTTTCGGGCGAAAGAGGTGCTCGAGAAGCTCATAACCAAAACCAGGGAAATGAGGAGTATTAAGCGTATCGGTACTCTGGCCAACTTCATGGGTGATCCTCCTTTGCTAAGAGGGCAGGGAAATAAGGCCTTCCTTCGCGGGTTGGTAATAAACGCCCGAGCAGAGAATATGCCTGGGAAAAAATACCTGATCTAACCCCGACGAAAACTTCTTAAAGGGACGTGCCTTATGGGCATACTTTTCAAGCTGCCCGGCTGGTCATGACCTTATCATGTTGGAAAAAATTGTCAATGCCCCCGAATAAATCACATAAATTTTGGTTTCGCGCCTCTGCAGGTACGGCTGATACGCAAACATTCATCTGGTTCAAGGCGAAACGGTGATTCCTTGTTATGAAAGAGATTTTTTAAAATCGGCTTGCCCGGTGCACACAATCAGTTTTTTTCAGAAACGGGGTCTCCCCAGCATATTTTCTTGAAATCGCTCCCTTAATTGTGAGAAAAAGGGTATGCTTTGTAAATGAACGAGAGAGAAAAAATGCAACGATTCCTCGCCATGATAAACTATGATCAGCGTAGAAAATCTTACCAAGCGATTTGGTGATCAACTTCTTTTTGACCAGGTGAACTTCAAGATCAACTCCCGCGAACGGGTAGGGTTGGTTGGCCGTAACGGCCATGGGAAAACCACCCTTTTGCGGATCATTGTGGGTGAAGAGCCGTCTGATGAGGGAAGTGTCATAATTCCCCGGGGGTACCGCATTGGTTATGTGCGGCAAACCTTGGAGTTTACGGAAAATGCCGTACTTCAGGAGGGGATGAAAGGACTTCCTGAAGGTGAGCGGGAGCACTACTGGAAAGTTGAAAAAATTCTTATGGGGCTGGGTTTTTCACTGGCGGACATGAAAAGACCACCCGGGGAATTTTCCGGGGGTTTTCAGGTCCGACTGAATCTGGCTAAAGTGCTGGTGTCAGATCCTGATCTGCTCCTTCTTGATGAGCCTACCAATTATCTTGACATAACCTCCATCCGCTGGGTGGAGCATTTTTTGCTTGACTGGCCCCATGAGCTTTTGCTCATTACCCACGACCGGAGCCTGATGGATAAGTTGGTGACCCACACCATGGGGATTTACCGCCACAAAATCAGAAAAACCGAAGGGGATACCGAAAAATATTACAGTCAGATAGCCCAAGAAGAAGAAATACACGAAAAAACGCGGATTAAAGATGAACAGCGTCGGAAGGAAATCGAACTTTTTATCACCCGCTTCCGGGCAAAAGCGCGACTCGCCAATCTTGTTCAATCCCGCATTAAGACCATTGGAAAAATGGGAAAAAAAGAAAAACTTGAGCAATTTAAAAATCTTGAGTTTGCCTTTCGGAGCAAACCATTTCAGGGCAAGTATGTGTTGGGAGCCCAGAATCTTTCTTTTGCTTATGACGCCACGAAACCTCTTATCAGAAATTTGAGTTTTACGATTAAGGCCGCAGACCGGGTCTGCGTTATCGGGAGTAATGGAAAAGGAAAGACTACCCTTTTGAAGCTCTTGGCGGGAACGCTCGCCCCGCAAGGCGGTGAGATTGCTCAACACCCAGGAGCGGCATGTGGTGCTTTTGAACAAACCAATCTCAAAAACCTGGTGGAGTCCCGAACAATAGAGGAGGAGATACTCGCTTCTCATGTGAGCGTTGATCGGCAGATGGCCCGCAATATCTGTGGTGCGATGATGTTTGGGGGGGATGCTGCCCTTAAGAAAATAGAGGTGCTCTCCGGCGGTGAGAAAAGCAGGGTAATGCTGGGCAAACTCCTCGTTACTCCCGTTAATCTCCTGCTTCTTGATGAGCCCACCAACCATCTCGACATGGAATCATCTGATGCTTTGCTTGAGGCCATAGATAGTTTTGAGGGTGCCGTGTTATTGGTTACCCACAACGAGATGTTTCTCCACGCCCTGGCGGAACGATTGATTGTGTTTGATAAAGAAGGACCGCATTTTTTTGAAGGGAGCTATCAGCGGTTTTTAGAACAGGGGGGGTGGCACGAAGATGAAGAGAGGAGAAAAACTGCGCTCAAAGATAAACCCAATGAAGAATCGGGTGATAAGCGGAATAAAAAAGAGATGCGGCGAAAACGCTCGGTTATTATTGCCGAACGAGCCAAAGTTTTGAATCCCGTTAAAGGGCGCATAGGAAAGATTGAGCAGGAAATAGAAGGCCAGGAGCAGGAGCTCAGTCGCCTTGCCACCGCAATGCAGGAGGCGTTAAGTAAACGCCACGGTTCAGCAATCACCGAACTCGCCCAGGCAACGCACCAGTGCGAAAAAACCGTTGATGGCCTTTTTGATGAACTCGAAAAACTTACCGACCTCCTTAAGAGACAAGAAGCGATATTTGAGGAGAAATTACAAAGCGTTGCGGAGGAATAATACTTGCAAGGCGCGGTATTAAGACTTCTTTACCAGCGCAGTTTCTCGCTCTTTAGCACTCATTATCATCACAAAGGCTGGTGGATTGAATCAAAAAAGAACCTACCCTTTTCAGCGCGCAAAAATGATGCTACAATACAATTTAGGGATGTGCCGGAACATCGTTTTGCGTTTTCTGGGGTACAGTGAAAAAATCTGAAACCTACGGGAAATAACTTCGTAAAAACAGAGCCGGACGGGCACATAACGTTTGGCTTTGCGTTTAAAAATTCGGCAACATAAAGGAAACGAGTTCTTTTAGGAGGTTGGCGATGGCGGTTTATATGATCGTTGAGACAAAAATCACAGATAAGGAAGTCTTTTCTCGCTATGGAGAAAAAATTGATGAGGTATTAAAAAAATACGGGGGACGATTTTTAGCGCGGGGGGGAGAAGTAACTCCTTTATCCGGCAATTGGAATCCAGAAAGAATTGCGGTGATCGAATTTGAAAGCTTTGAACTGCTCATGAATTGTTTTACCTCAGCCGACTACCTGGAAATTGCCCCATTAAGGGAACTGTCGACCATTTCTAAAGCCATCGTCGTGAGAGGTTGTCAGCCTTCTACTAACGGATGAGAAACCTTTCATGCCGATACTATTTTTAAGCAAAGATTATGGAGTGGTTTTTCTTTCCCTTCCCCGGAAAAAGAGCCGAAGCGGAGCACCTTCAAAACCGTAGGTCGCTCGTAACTGATTGGCAAGATACCGTTCGTAAGAAAAGTGAATGGCTTTGGGGAAATTAGTGAAGAAAACAAAGGTGGGTGGCTTTATGTCCACCTGAGCGAGATATTTAAATTTGATTTGTTTTCCGCAATGGTGGGACGGAGGATTATCATTGACCACCCGAGCTAGGAAACGGTTTAGTTCAGCGGTTTCGATTCTTTTTTGGCATTGCGTAAAGCAGTCGTAAACCTTATCTAATATTTTTGAGACCCTCTGGCCGGAGAGGGCAGAGACAAAGATAAGCGGGACAAAGTCAAGAAATTTCATTTTGTCTTTTATTTTTTCCACATAGGTCCCGAGGGTGGAGTTATCCTTTTGGATCACGTCCCACTTATTGACTACCACCACGCAGCCCTTGCCTTTTTGATAGACCTGACCGGCAATTTTTACATCCTGTTCGGTGATTCCTTCCTGGGCATCAATCAGGATTAAACTCACGTCACACCGTTCAATGGCTCGCAATGCTTCTACCACGCAATACTTTTCGAGTTGGTAGCCAATCCGGCTTTTTTTCCTGATCCCGGCAGTGTCAATGATGATGTATCGCTTGCCTTTAAATTTAAGGGGGGTATCAATCGCATCCCGGGTCGTCCCCGGGAGTTCACTGACAATGACGCGGTTATAGCCGAGGATTCGATTGACCAATGATGATTTTCCAACGTTGGGACGGCCCAACACGGCGATCTTAATGGCATTTTCCTCTTCCGATGAGGGTGTTTTATTGGGAAGGGCCTTGATTACCTCATCCATTAATTCGCTTACCCCGCGGTTGTGTTTCGCCGCAATGGTGAACCACTGGTCAATTCCCGGTTGGAAAAAGTCGTGAAGGTTTTCCTCTTGGCGGGGACCATCAATTTTATTGATACAGTGGAAGACCGGCTTAGGGATCGTCCGGAGAAGGCCGATCAGATCTTTGTCAACCGGAGTAAGCCCTTCACGGCCGTCAGTGAGAAAAAGGATGATATCCGCCTCTTCAATGGCTAAGCGGGCTTGCTCCTGGACCAAGCGGGATAATTCTTGGTGGGGTTCAAACTCAAACCCCCCGGTATCGATAAGGGTAAAAGAAGACTCATCCCATTTAACCTCAGCATAGTTGCGGTCTCGGGTTACCCCGGGGAGATCGTCAATAATTGCCTTGGGCTTCCGGGCTAGGCGGTTGAAGAAGGTGGATTTGCCGACATTGGGCCTGCCCACAATGGCGATGATGCTTTTCATGGGTTTGGTTTTCTCGCCGAAGGGGGTTTGGCGGAAACACCGAGTTGCTTGAGGGTTGCCATGGCCGCACGCTGTTGGGCTTCTTTCTTGCTTTTTCCGCGGCCACTACCATAAGTTTTTCCATTTATTTTAATATGGATCGCAAATTCCCTTGCATGCGGGGGGCCTGATTCACTCAGCACATGGTATTCAGGAACGGTTTTTAGGGTGCCCTGCACATATTCCTGGAGCCGGCTTTTAAAATCCCGATAAATCCCTTTTGATAATTTATGGGATAACAGTTGTCCAAAATGGGAATGGATTACTTTGGCGACCTTATCAAAACCTCCATCCAAATAAATCGCTCCAATTAATGCCTCATAAACACAGGTAAGGATCATTGGTTTGGAACGGCCCTGGCTTTGATCCTCGCCTTTACCTAAGAGGATATATTCTCCCAAACCAAACTGCCGGGCGAGGATGGAGAGCCTTTTGGTATTCACCAAAGAAGAACGGCTTTTCGAGAGTTCTCCTTCAGTTGCTTCGGGATACTTTTTCATCAGGAGATGACTAATCACCATGTCCAGAACTGCATCGCCCAGGAATTCCAGCATCTCATAGTGGTTGCCATTTTTTTTGAGAACCTCATAAGCATAAGATTTATGAGTAAGGGCCTGGTTTAAAAGTTCCCAGTCGGAGAATTGATAAAAAATTTTATCCTCCAGCTTCCAGAGTTTTTGGAGCCGATTGCACTCTATCGAGACTTTACCGCAACTTTTCCGGAGATAGTACCGAAGGTTTCTCATAAGGGGCTGTTTGTACTCAGAGGACATGGGTGTGCCTTTTTTAATTGAACAAATTGATAATAATGTTTTTTTAGCCAATATTTTCAACCCAGTCAAGAAAATCCTCTTTTTCTATGGTTGATTTCTCATTGATTAAGTTATAATAATATATTTTTTTATTTAAGGTAAGAAAGATTGTAGCCTTGCAAAAGATTAAAGGCTTTTCATGAACCTGACATGGCAAAAAACAATTATTAATTTTGAGAATTATACTATAGTGAAAAGGGCAAATGCGAATCCTTTTTATTTATCCCAACCTCAATGCCCAAATCGGATTTAACTATGGGGTGGCCTTTCTTTCTGGAATTTTGAAATCCCACGGATATAAGACCGGGCTTCTCAACATCAATGAAAAGCTTGGATATCCCTTGGAGTGGTCACGGATCAAAAAGGATATCGCATTGTTTGATCCTCAGCTCATTGGCATCTCCATGGTCACCAATCAGTATCACTATTGCCTTGAGATTGCCTCGGCCATAAAAAAGGAGTTTGCTATCCCGGTTATCGGAGGAGGTATCCACGCCACTGCTGACCCCCAAGGAGTGATGGCATCAGGGGCCTTTGACTTTCTGTGTGTGGGAGAAGGGGAAAACGCCCTGATCGAGCTTGCGGATAGATTAGAGAAGGGGAAAGATTGCTCAAACATACCCAACCTTTGGGTCAGGGTTAACGGAAAAATTGTCAGGAATAAGGTTGCTCCTTTTTTTGACCTCGCCGCGCTTCCTCCCAAGGATTATGAAGTCTTTGATTTTCAAAAAATGATTGATGCTAAAGGCGGATGGGTCGGGGTGATGGCCTCGCGGGGATGCCCCTACCGGTGCACGTATTGTTTTAACCACCAGATGGTTAACCTTTACAAAAAGGATCTAGGGGTAAGCGAAGGCCGCCTCCGCTATATCCGCTATCACTCCGCTGCCGAGGTGATAAAAGAACTTAAATACCTGCTCGATAGGTACCGGAATATAAAAACTTTTATTTTTGATGACGACATCTTTACCCTTAATAAGCCCTATCTTCTTGAGTTCTGTGAGCAATACCATCAGGAGATCGGCCTTCCCTTTGTGGTAAACGGCCACGTTAAAAACTTCGACCTGGAGAAAGCTATCGCCTTAAAAGAAGCGGGCTGTATTATCGTAAAGTTTGGCCTGGAAAGCGGGAGTGAGCGGGTCAGGCGGGAGATCCTTAACCGGAAGATGAGTAATCGAGATATTGTCAAAAGCTTTGACGCTGCTCATCAGGCTGGTCTTCATACCTCAGCGTTTGTGATGTTTGGATTTCCTTATGAAACCAAAGAAGATATTGTGCTGACGATAAAACTTTTGGCCCAGATTAAACCCGGGCGGTTTCGCTGGTCTATCTTCTTTCCCTATGTTAATACCGATGCTTACCTGATTGCCAAGAAGGGTGGTTTTATCAATGAAGCGAAAATATCGCGCTTGGATAATTTTTTTGAAGAATCCTGTTTAGACCTTGGCCCGGAATTGAATCTCTGGGTCGATAAACTGCAAAAGGTCTTTCCGTGGTATGTTAACCAATATGCTGAATGGCCTTGTGCACCCCACTATGCTGAATTGGTCAAAGAGGTTGAAGGGCTTTCTTATGAACGCTGGAACGAGATAAAAGAAAAGATGATACAACGCGATCAAAAAATTTCCGATCAGCTGGTTAACGCTGGCATGTTTCATTTTGCTATTAAATATAATCCTTTCATGGGGGTAAGGAGCGACTATTTCTTGAGCGAAAAAAGTGATGAAACCACGATGTAACGAACGGTATCAACCCCTTAAATATTTTGTTTTTTAGTTTGATGGGTGATGTGCGCTGTGCTTATTACCCCGATCGCACACCCTATTTCTTATAATGGTCATGCAGGGAAAAAAATACGATAAAATTTTGGTGCATTGTCCGAGTTGGGTCGGTGACTTGGTTATGGCCACACCCGCCTTACGGGCAATCCGGGACAACAATCCGGCCAGTCATATCGCCTTGCTGGTTCGCCCTCAAGTTCGTGAGGTTATCGAGGGGCTTCCTTATTATGATGAAATCATTGACTACGACTCAAAATCATTGCACCGGGAATGGAAAGAGAAATTTTTTTTAAGCAGGAAGCTAAAAAAATCCAGATTCAGCCTTGCCGTCATCCTTCCGAATTCTTTTAGCTCGGCAGCGGTATCTTTTTTAGCCGGGATTCCCGTGCGGATTGGCTTTAATGCCAATGCGCGTGGTTTCATGTTGACCCGCAGAATCCCCCCCCCTGCTGAAAAGGGTAAAAAACTCCCTATCTCTATGGTGGATCGTTACTTAATGATTTGCAAGGAGCTTGATTATACGGTCTCTTCTCACAAGACTGTGCTTGCTTTTTCCCCCGGCACTCGGGAAGCGGTAAATGAGCTTTATCACCGGAGAGAAATTAACCAGAATAAGCCCCTGGTTACCTTTATTCCCGGAGCGAGTTTCGGCGCATCCAAGTGCTGGCCACCGGAATATTTTGCTCAGGTTGGAGATTACCTGACAGAAAAGCATGACGCTCAAATATTGATTATCCCCGGTCCTTCTGAACAGGAAATCGCTTGCCGGATTGAATCATTAATGCGACATCGCCCCTTCACTTTCGCGAGGGAGATTATCTCACTTGAATACCTCAAGGCTATAATCGGGGATTCTGCTTTAGTGGTAACAAATGATACGGGGCCCCGGCACTTTGCCGTTGCACTTAACATTCCGGTGGTGGTCATCATGGGTCCTACTGATCCTCGGTATTCCAACTATGGCCTGGAGAAAACGCGACTGTTACGAGAGGAGCTGGAGTGCAGCCCGTGCCACCTTAAGGTGTGTCCTACAGACCATCGTTGCATGAGGAATATCTCAGCAGAGAAAGTGCGTGAGGCCTGTGAAGAATTTTTGTCTATAAAAAGGAACTAACCATGATCTATCAAGAAAAAAAAGAAAAGTCTCGCGATAAAAATAAAATTCAGAGGGCGAGGCCCTCAGGAGAAAAAAAAGAGAAACCGCCGAAAAAAGAAAAATACTTCGAGGGGGTTATTGCTAAATTCTCTCAGTCGAAAATAATGGTAATAGGTGACTTCATTTCTGACGTGTATGTGTATGGGAAGCCGTTTAGACTTTCGCGTGAGGCTCCGGTGGTCGTTATCCGTCACGAATGGGAAAACATTGTCCCCGGGGGGGCGGGCAATGCTGCTCACAACTTAGCGAGCCTTGGATGCAAGGTCTACGCAGTGGGGATTCTAGGCAATGATGAGGTGGGCAATAGCACCCTTAATCAATTGAAGAAGAAGGGAGTGAATGGCGATGGTCTTCTTCTTTCCCATATTGTTAATACGATTTCCAAAACCAGGATCATGGCCGGGGATGACCACACCTCCAAACAGCAAGTTATCAGGATCGATAAGGTCAATCAGGAACCAATTCCCGCTCGGCTGCAGGAGAAAATCTATGCTCAGTTCAAACGGTTAGCCAATGAGGTAGATGCGATTGTTGTTTCTGACTATGGATATGGAGTAGTTTCAAATCGGATTATCTCCTTACTTCAGGCGTTGGCTAAACAGAAAATGGTGGTCGTGGACTCTCGGTATCAACTAATGCGGTTTCGTGGAGTTACGGCAGTTACCCCGAATGAATCGGAGGCCGAAAAAGCAATCCGGATGAGGTTGTTTGAGGATCACGGGGTGGAACGGGCAGCACATATGCTGATGGAAAAGCTGAAATTGCAAGCGGTGCTCATTACCCGGGGAAATCGAGGAATGACCCTCCTTGAAAAGCCCGCAAAGATATTCCATCTACCCATATCGGGGCATGATGATATCACGGATGTAACCGGCGCGGGTGACACCGTGGCTACTGTTTTTACCCTTGCCTTGGCCGCAGGAGCCGGATTTTATGATGCTGCTTTTTTGGCTAATTGCGCTGCGGGGGTTGTCGTGATGAAGAGCGGCACGGCGGTGTTGACCCGGGAAGAACTCTGGGAGGCGGTGAAAAAACACTATGAATGAAGCGAAGATTATCCTTGACCACCAGAAGCTTATAGCGATCCTTGATGAACACAGGAGACAAGGCCACAAAATAGTGTTCACCAACGGATGTTTTGACCTTATCCATGTTGGCCATATGCGCTGTCTGCGCGGAGCGAAGGACGAGGGGGATATACTCGTGGTTGGGGTGAACAGTGATGAGTCAGTGAAGAAAGCAAAAAAAGAAGGCCGCCCCCTCATGCCGGAAAATGAACGTCTCGAAATTTTATCTGCTTTTGTGTATGTTGACTACCTCACCCTTTTTTCTGAGCCGACTGTTGATGAAATTTTAAGAAAAATCCGGCCTCACGTTTTTGCTAAAGGAACTGATTATACTGTGGAAAACGTTCCGGAACGCGACACCGCGTTATCCATTAATGCCCGCATTGCCATTGTTGGCGACCCCAAAGGCCATGCTAGCAGTGAATATATAAAAAAGATTCAAAGGCTCGAAGGTGAGGATTCAAAGTAAACGAGTATTTTTGCTTTACCGGGGAACCCCCTCTTCCCCATTGGGGGGGGGGAAGGAAAAAGTTTGTTAATGTTCCCGGTTTTCCCCCTCTATTCCCTTTAGACCAATAAAGGCAGTGCCATTGCTGGCACTTCCTTTGCTTTTGCAAATTATTGTGGGTAATTAAACTTTAGCGGTTGGTTTAAAACGGAAAAATTTAGCCAGTCCCCACTCCACAATGCTTGTGTGTTTGACTTGGGGTAAAAAAACCTTTTCATCCTTTTTGCTTTCTTTTTTCCGGTCATAGATGGCTATCAGGATCTCGGCGAGGGTAATCAGTACAAACAAAACTCCCATTAAAGTTGCAAAACCGGTGACATCCAGGCCATCCCATCCCGGAACATCGTAGAAACGAAGCTCCATAATTGATTGCATTGTTCATCATGACTAATCCCTCCTATTTTTAAAATTGTTTTTTGTGAAAAACTTTTGCTTTTTTAGTTAATGTAACGTCTTTATTCCAGAAATTTTTCCAGTGTTGTTCCCAGAATGAAGCAATCTTTCCAATCTTGCTTGCAACACAATTTTTTTACTCTTTTTACTTTCCTTTTCCCGTTCATAGATGACAATTTGAGATACTGCGATGGTGCCCAAGTGTAAACAAGATTAAAAGTAAATTTACCAAACTGGCTCCATCCAAACCCCATCCCGGAACATTGAATAACGAAGCGGCATAATTTATTAAATGTTCTTTCACGGCTAATTCTCCTTGGTTTAAATGTAATTGGCGAAAATTATTCGTTGCCTTTTTACAATTCAATGGCCATGCCAACTCGGTCAGGATGATGGAGAACTCCTTATAAACAGATAATGTTATTGTTATTTTTACTTACCGGCGAGATATCACGATATGGTATGAAGCGAAAGGGAAATACTGTTTTGGCCAGATGGCAAAGAAAATATTGCCAGTTTAGCCACTTTAGTAAAAAAGATATATTCTCCTGACATTTTTGAGGCGTTCGTACCTTATCCATTTCCCGGAATGTTACCTCCCAACCCTCAACTACCACCGCTCTGGTCATCGGGCAGGAATTACTTTGGGAGCATTACAGAGGCTTGGTTAAAAAGAACGGGGAAAATGGTGGGTGGAGGTGTTAAAGAAAAAACTTAAGGTATGGGGGTA
>CAVSIB010000014.1:0-9469 GCA_963727835.1 uncultured delta proteobacterium | reverse complement strand
ATTTTTTAAGGTAAAGAAGTTGCTGCCACTTGCCCTCTTGGGTGCCCACCAGATTAGGAGAATGGCATTGAATGATTTCGGCAACCAACGCACGACGATATTGCCACGCGTTATTTTTGTCGTGCTCGTTTTCAAAACGAATATTAAAGGTCATTATCCGCACCACGAATCTCCTTTTTTTGTTTATAAACTTGAGAAGTTAACCGGCACCAGGCAATCTCTTTCCTTTTGCGATAGAAAATAGTATAATTTTTTGTTACATTATTATCAAGTTGCAGAATAAAGCAAAATATTAATCATTTTTTGGGCTCGAAAGGAGGTCTTTTCATGGCAACCCTAAAGAGAATCTTAAAGAAGCTTTTGCAGGAGAAAGCCAGGCCAACCGAAAGTATCTGGCATTTGCCAAGAAGGCGACAGGTGACGGTTATCCTCAAATCGCAAAATTGTTTCGGGCAGCGGCTGAGGCTGAAACCGTTCATGCCCATAGTCACTTTCGGGTACTGGGTGGCATAAAAACCACCACCGAAAATTTACAGGCAGCAATTGAAGGCGAAGGATTTGAATTCAAAGAAATGTATCCTAAGTTTATCGCTGAGGCAGAAAAGGAAGGAGACAAACAAGCCATAACGACTTTCACGTATGCTAATGCAGTGGAAAAAATTCATCACAAACTCTATTCTGAGGCTCTCGCAAAACTTAATACCGGCAAGGATCTCCCCGCAGGTGACATTCATATTTGCGATGTCTGCGGTTATACTGTTTTGGGTGAGTCACCGGACAAGTGCCCTGTGTGTGGATCAGCGAAAAAAGTTTTTCGCCGCATCGATTAAAATCGTCCTTTATCATTTTTGCCTGAGAAATGACTACTCATAAAGTTGCTTTTTTCCGATTGTACCCTTTTGAGGTCGGACAAAAAATTCACATCCATGATGGGCCGCGTAAGGGGGATTGGGAAGTTATCGGGGTTAATGATCGCAAGATAAAATTCCGTTGTCCTGTCTCTTTTCGCGAGTTCGAGTGGGATAGGTTTTGCTATTTTGTAGAGGAACGCGGCAATATTGAGTGGCCTAAAAAGGGTTAAGCATCTTCAATGGTGTTTGAAGAAAGGCCTGCGATTGAATCCAAGAAAAGCTTACTGGTTTCCTGCTAGCGAGTCGGTAACGTAATTTGAAAGCACGTTGGTAGCCGCAGGCTTTAGCCTGCGAAAAAATAATATACGTAACCTAAAAGGTTGGTATGAAAATCACGACCTCGGTTTACAACCTATGTTTGAACTCACCCGTATTTAAGGCCGAGGAAGATTTATTGAGGGGGCAGATCCGTCAAAGGGGTCAAGAGAGACACAGAAAAGACCGTTGGGTGCGATTAATTCCGCTCCGATAAAATTAGGTTAGCCGTTTCAATTCCCGCACGATTTCCGGGAGAATAATCCCTGCTTTTCCAATGATACTATAATCGGAAACAAAATCTGTCAGTGGAGTTGATTCAGGATTTATTTCTACGACCACCGCACCAGCCTGTTTGGCAATCTGAGGAATGCTGGCAGCAGGATAAACTATTGCTGAGGTTCCAATCACAAGCATTAACTTACATTTCCGAGACGCCTCATAAGACCGTTGAAAAGCCTCCTCAGGTATTTGTTCTCCGAAAAAAACTGCGTCGGGCTTTAAAACCCCTTTACATTCGCATCGCGGGGGAAGCACCTCCAAACTAATTTCTCCCCATTCATAATATTTTCCACAAACTAAGCAAACACCGCGCCGAAGATTACCGTGGAATTCAATAACCTCTGTACTTCCCGCCTGCTGGTGAAGGTTATCCACATTCTGGGTGATAATCTCTTTTAAAAAGCCCATCTTCTCAATTTCTGCTAACGCTAAGTGCCCAGGGTTGGGCTTTGCCTTTAACTGCTGATCAAACGCTTTTACCATCTGCCAAGGTTTTTCTGGTTGAGAAAAAAAAGTATCGATATGCGCATACACATCCGGATTATATTTTTCCCAAAAACCCCCTTGATCACGAAAGGTCGGTATCCCGCTTTCCGCTGACATCCCTGAACCGGTCAACGCAACAACTTTTTTTGCTTCTACGATGTCTCGTGCAGCCCTTTTAATAAGGTCTTCCATACGTCTTCATCCTCTAAAATCAGAGAAGGAAAATATGCTCTAACTTCTGACTCCGGATTTTTGGCTATTGGTCTTTGCTTTCTTTTTCCTTACTCCAAAAGTTAGCGAACTTCTTTTGCAGCGTTTTTTTATTCGGATGGAAACAGTGTTCTATGGCCATGGTATTGAATTTTTTAAGGTCATCTTCATTGAGCCCCATCTTAGTCACCGCATTCACATATTCATCAGTTAACGTAATATTGGAGACCATCGGATCATCTGTGTTTAAGCTCACTGATAGACCCCTCTCATAAAACATCTTTAAAGGATGCACCTCCAGCGATTCCACTACCCCTGTATGAATGTTGCTCGTGGGACAAATCTCGAGCAGGACCTGCGTTTTTTTGAGGACTCGTCATTGCTTGTTCGCTCTTCGCTGCCTGAACCCCGTGGCCAATC
Organism: uncultured delta proteobacterium; assembly: GCA_963727835.1. Lineage (GTDB taxonomy): Bacteria > Desulfobacterota > WTBG01 > JAGOGO01 > JAGOGO01. The sequence continues at coordinate 6,905 of CAVSIB010000014.1, read as the reverse complement.
CGATCGCAACCAAATCTTTCTATCGCCTCAATAACATTTTCTGGCCCGCCCGCTTCTCCCGCATGAAGGGTAAGACCCATGCCGGCGTCTTTAGCCATTTGAAAAAGGTGCGCCATAGTCTTGGCAGGATAATTAATTTCATCTCCGGCTAAATCCAGTCCGAAAAAATATTTTCCTGCAAGTTTAACCGCAATACCCACTGTATGCTCAGCTAATTCAATTCCATAATTGCGGCTTATAGTCAGTACAGGTATTACTTCGATATCATAATTCCCCATCGCCCGTTCAATTGCTCCTTGGACCCACCTGATCACCTCTTCTTCCGGAAAACGTTGGTCGCAGGCAAAGTGGGTTGGGCTGTAACGAAGTTCCAAATATTTAACATTGTCTCGCGCTGCATCTTCAACCGCCTCATAAGCTACACGCTCAATGGAATTTCGATTAGGATAAAATCCCCTCGCCACTTTAAATTTATTTAAAAAATTAATAAAGTCAGGAGGTTCATCATTGACTTGGACTAACCGGCGGAATTCTTCCAGGTTATACGTTGGGAGTTTGACTTTTTCTTTTCGAGCAATATCCAAAAAGCTCTCCAACCGTATGCTTCCTTCGAGATGACGGTGAAGGTCAACCTTAGGAAATTTTTTCATTTTTTTATGCAAATCTTTAATCACCATGCAAAACCTTCTAGGGGAGACAGCTCTCCCCCCAAAAAAAAGCAGGAGATAAAATCACGGCTAATCAATCATTATAATCGGTTATCTCCCTATATATAAGCATGATCGCCATTCTCATAACAACGCATTGCACAGATTTTTTTACATTTTTTACTATGAATCCTATTTAATTTCAATCATTTTTTAAAAAATGTCTTTTGGACAATATAGTAGCAGAAAACCCCCAAAAGTGTGTTTTCTGCCTGGTTGACACCTTCTTCCCCTCCAAAATTAAAATTCTTTTTTGATAAAATTCTTGTTTATGATAGGATAGTTATAATTTTCAATTTGACAAAAAATCCTCCCAAGAAAGGAGGTCAGAGATTTATAAATAGGCCCAGAAGCCCATGCGTTATAAACTTTAAACTATAAAACTCAAAGAAAGGAGAGAAATGAAAAAACATTGGAGTGCCCTCTTTTTTTCTTTTGTATTGATTGCAATTTTTTGTTTTGCAGGGTACGGATTTGCTCAGGAAACTTCAGATGAAGAAGGGTACGGAAATGATCAGGAAGCTCCAAATGGAGAGGTGTCAGCTCCGCCCCCACTGGAAGTCAAGACCGCCTGACCTTGCGGTAGTACCCAGCGAACAGTATCCAGATTCAGTACGTCTACATGGTGCCAAGCATGGTAGGCGTATACGTCTATCAAGGCGTGTGGTATCGCAATTACGGCGGTATCTGGTTCAGTTCCCCGGCTTATAACGGTTCCTGGGCGGTTATTGGAATCGGTATTATCCCGCCAATAATCCTGAGCGTACCGCTAGAATACTCTCTTTTTCTTCCTCCAGGATATCATAGGATACATTATGGCGAATATTATTCCCATTGGAGAGAATGGGAAAGGGATCGATATTGGCATCATCAGAACTGGTACAGGAATGAGATGCGAGGTGATGTAAGGCGAGACAGAATGCATCATATCGAGCATTATCGCCAGCAACATCCAAGACACCAGCAAGGTGGGGGCCACCAGTCACCTCCGGGTGTGGCCCATCCAGTCATCCTAAGCACAGGTGGGGACCATCCAGCTAGGGCCATCCGTGACACCATCCAGGTGAGGGCCATCCAGGTGACCATCCAGTGGGCCAGCAAGGCGGGGGCCATCCAGTGAGCATCCAAGGCGAGGGCCATCCAGGTGGGGGCCATCCAGTCATCCAGGCGGGGGCCATCCAGTGCATCCAGGCGGGGGCCATCATCATCAACAAGGCGGGGGCCATCCTACATCAAGGTGGGGACCATAAAGGGAAACATCAGCAATAGGATGATAACAAAAAGAAACACCAGCGGTGAAGAAGGAACCCATGTTGATGTTAAAGAAAAAAATTGTTGTGATCTTTTTTCTTGTCATCCCTTATTGTATTGTCAGGATGTGAGACTAGGCAAGCGATAGGTAAGGCAACCGCAGGCTCTCCATCAATAAGGAAAATGCGGATAAAACAGCCGAGCAAGAAAACAAAATAAAGCAATAGCCGATCAGTCCGTTCCGATTCAAACAGTCAAGCCCAAAAGTCAACATTCAAGGCTGTCAATGTGAGGTCGGAGCCTTCTAAACAGGTTCTAGTATAACAACACTTTCAGGTGGTATGGAGGTATCAAAGATAGGTGAGAATGCCTATTGGGTCCAGGTAAAAGACTAGATATGGAGGACGGATCCCAAGAAGTTGGCTGAATCCGCAATGACCTTGTGGAAATAGAAGAATAAATAAAAGGCATAAAAACCTAACCTAATGGGATTACTTGCGTAATCCCATTTTTTTGCTTTTTTGTACAATAGGAGAAAAAAGGTATTTGATTGACAATTTTTCCACAACATAAAAATACTCGGATTTGTAATTTCGTGCTATTATTAAAGCCGTAAAATGTCTGATGATTTTTATGGCTAAAAAATCAAAATTTTATTTATTATTTTCGGAGTGTTGATTGTCGGAACGGTGCTGGTAGCCTATTATCGCATTATGATTAAAAAAGACTAGATCGGGAAGCGCAGACCGATTGCAATTCATATACATTAGATTCCCCTCCACCACAGAAAGTCACTAAAAGAAAAAACAGACCATTGACTTTTAAATTTAGTTCTGGTAGGGATTTTTTTACTTTCTTACTTGATTTTCATAAACAAACAATTACTGTGTTATAGATAATTTTTTATCACTAAGGAGTAAACCATGAAAGAAGAAGTCAAAAAAGTTTTAGATCAAATAAGACCATCGCTTCAAGCTGATGGTGGGGATGCAGAATTGGTGGACGTAAGCGATCAGGGAGTAGTAAAAGTTAAACTTACCGGCGCCTGCGGTAGCTGCCCTATGTCTCAAATGACTCTTAAGCAAGGTATTGAACGAATATTGAAAGAAAAAGTGTCCCAAACTATCCGGGTGGAGTCAGTTTAAACAGCACACTGCCTTCGATAAGAAAAAGGAGGGGTGTTTATGAAGCGGGGACTCTATATTGATCAGGAAAAATGCATTGGGTGTGGGCTATGTGCGGAAATCGCACCCAAGGTATTTACTTTGAATGATGAAGGGGTATCTGAGATAATTGACCCCAAGGGTGACGAATAAAGCAAAATTCAGGAAACAATAAACGAATGCCCAGCAGAATGCATCGGCTGGGAAGATGAATAATTTCGCCGAGAAGTTTCAGCAGAAAAACTTCTCGGCGAAAATTTTTAAAGCAAAATTATCCTTGCCCTTTATCGAGGGCTTTTTTACCCTTTTATGATTCTCGGAAGCATCATATGGTGGTGAGGACAGAGTGAAAGCGGGTTCTGATAGACACAATTGGTAAAGGCCACCAGATACTTCCGGATATCCGCATAAGAAACTACCTCATCAACAAATCCGGTTTTGGCACAGTAAGCTGGTCGGGATTTTTGATAATACTCTACCGCCAAAGCATTCATTTTATCAATAATCGGCTGTAACGGCTTACCAGCCTCTTTGTCTTTCACGAGCCTTCGAGCAAAAGAGGCAACTGACGCCGTCTCGCCATGCATGACGTAAATTTCGGTTGTGGGAGTTCCGAGAGTAAAGGCATTATGGTTATTCGCGGTGGGGCCTCCCATGATGTAATGAGCGGCTGCGGTCCCCTTCCTTAAAACAACCAACATTTGGGGAACATCAGTTTGCTCGATCGAATAAATCAGCGATTGACCTAACCCCAAGAGCTCAGCTTTCTCAGCAATGTCTCCTACATCAATCCCGGAAGTATCCTGAAACCAAATAATCGGGACCCGGTCTCTTCCGCAGAGGGTTACAAACTCATTCATCTTAATCAATCCCTGCCGATAGAGTTTGCCGCCAATCCCCGGATAAGGGGCATATTCAGGATACCCTTTGGGCAAAAGTCCCTGACGATTTCCAATGATCCCAACTAAAAAACCATCGATCTTTGCTAACCCCGTGTAAACTTCGAACCCATAGTCAGGTCTAAACTCCATGTGTTCACTATTATCCGTAAGTCGGGCAAGAATCTCTTCAAAACTGTAGGCCATCTTCTGGTTAAAGGGAACAAAGTATTCAATTTCGCCAGGAGATAAACGGGGTTTTTTTGGTTCTGCCACCTGGAAAAATTTAGAGTCATAGGCAGGCATCCCTTTCATAAGGTCTTTCAGGCCATCTAAAACCCCTTCTTCGGTATCATACACTGCCTTAAAGAAACCAGTAGAATTGTAATGAATCTCTACCCGTCCCGGAGGAACTTCCTTAAAATTTTTCGTAGCGTTAATGATTTGTTCCGCCCCTTCAACATCAAAAGTTCCTTTGGGGCTCATTCCGCTTACGATTCCCGCGCCGCCCACGGCAATGTTGCAGTTCTTATGAGCTAAAAGGTAGGTAGGGCTTATTCCCTGATAACCTCCTCCAGCTGGGTTCGTTCCCCAGATACCCGCGAGGACCGGAATGCCCAATTTCTCCAGCTCCGCATGTCTGAAAAAAGTGGTACCACTTCCTCGCCGGTTGGCGTAAACTTTTTCCTGCTCCGGGAGTTTCACGCCACTGCAGTTTACCAACCAGACTAAAGGAACATGAAGTCTCTTGGATATGTCAGTCACCCGTAAAATATTCTCTGCCTGACCAGCAATCCAAGCTCCAGCCATCACCTTATTATCAAACCCAATAATAACCGCCCATTTGCCGCCTATCCTTCCTAATCCATCGACAACGCCGGTTGTGCCTGATTCCTCTTCCATTGGATCATACAGGGTATGGAGTGGACACCACGTTCCGGGATCAAGGATATACTCGAGCCTTTGATACACGGTCCATTCACCCCGTTTCTTAAGGGTCTCGGCCGGAATGCCGGCACTCTTAACCTTCGCTACCGCTTCCGCCAGTTCCTTTTCAACTTCTTTTATTTGTTTAACACTTTCTTCCATCCGTTTTTTCTGGGCATCAGAGAGTGGCTTCCCAAGGTCTGTCATTTTTTCAAAATATGGTCGCATTAATCATACCTCCTTATGTAATTATTGGATGTAACAATGAATGAGCAGTCATTCACTTTATCATTTCATTTTACCTTGTCAAGTCTATTAAAAAATAAGGCTAAAAATCTTTTGTCTGACTTTTTCTTACTATCCGGTCATCCTTCCTAGGCAAAGAGAGCAACTGGTATGCCAAGGGATTTTTTAAGCGAGAACTAACAAGTTCCTTAATTTTAACGAGTAATTAAGGTCAAGAGGTAAAAGAAAAAACTTTTATTATTAAAAATGTTCTGCCAGTTTATTTTACATCCTGTAAAAGAAAAGGTTCTTTCCTTGACACTTCTTTTTGAGAACCCTATACTTCCAACCAGTTCAAGGCAGACTCGGCCTATTTATCTAATCGCTTCTTATTATAAATGGAGAAAACAGGAAATACAAGGTGAACCTATGACGCAAGAAATAAAAGAAAAAACCAAAAAGACCGCTGACCTTTATTTTAAGGGCTGGAGAGGCGAAAGGCCCTACGAACTTTGGCAGGCCTTTGATCCAGATTTGGCCCGGGAATTTTCTCTTTTTATCACCGGGCACCTGTACGCTCACGAGAAGATTCCACACAAAATTCGACAGCTCACGACCATTGCCGCCCTCACTGTGCTTGAACGGACCGATGAACTAAAATTACATATCTACGCCGGATTGAATGTTGGATGTTCTCCTGAAGAAATTGCGGAAGTAATGTTCCAGATGGCAACCTACGCGGGGATGCCAGTGGTTAACTCTGCCCTTAAAGCCTTCCGGGAGGTTCTCAAAGAGAGAAACCAGTGGCCCGTACAAAAAGAACGCTAAGAAATCGCTCAATGCCCTTCGGGGTCAGCCATTTTTTCTGCGGAAATTTTTAAAAAAGCCTGAAGTCGTGATTAACATCTTGGGCGTGAAGTTTTTTTATTGCCCAAGGACAAACCGTCTTCTGCAGAACATCGCCCGAATCAAAAAGAAAGCCCCTCCTTTTTCTGACCCCATCTGACTTTCTCCCGAACGTTGTGCCTCATCAAGGGTGCTAGTAACGCGGGCAAAAAGAGTGGCGATCGTGTCTCGTCGCTTCCTTGTGCTTACGAAAAAGCCCCTTATTTTATCTTGATTTTTATTCATTTCTTGTTTACCTTATGATGTTTGCGCCTCCTAAAAAACCGGCAAGAATACACCTGATACCTGATTATCATCGCGTTGAAAACCCGGCGGATTAAAAAAGATGTAAGCTCTCTTGATCTCATTAAAAAATAGTGGGTAAGGGGGGGCAAGAATGTCTTTTATTTGATTATCAGCATGGTAAAGATTTTTTTTAGCGGAAAATAAAGGTAGGAACAAAAATTATATGGCGGAGAGAGAGGGATTCGAACCCTCGGTACACCTTTCGGCATACACTCGCTTAGCAGGCGAGCGCCTTCGACCTACTCGGCCATCTCTCCGCTGATTGCATTTTTAGTTCTTTCGCAAAGATATAGTTTTTCCCGATAGTTGACAGAGAATCGTTTTTTTTGCTGGATTCCTTATCATCTCCAGGGAAAAAAGAAAATATTTCATTTTTATACGTTCCGTGTCAAGTAGGAAAAGATTTCAAAACCACGAACATAAGAAAACGGAGGGAGTAGGATTCGAACCCACGTCCCATTTCTGAGAAGCGGTTTTCAACACGCCGCCTTAAGCCACTCGGCCATCCCTCCGATTATTATTATATAATAATATGGTTTTTATAAAACGCGCAACAAAAAGCG
>CAVSIB010000013.1:0-7749 GCA_963727835.1 uncultured delta proteobacterium | reverse complement strand
GTTTTTAAACTGGCCGAGCCATCCGCTCCGCGCGACTTTTTGTTCTCTTGCCCCGCTTCAGCGGTGGCGCGGTCCACTTGCCTTCGAGCACCTCGGGCTTCGGCCAATCCACGAAGAAGGGACCCTTGGGCGCTGGTAGCCAGTTGGCGTCCTTGTCCTTGCCAGGGAATTCGTTTTGGATGACCAGCGTTCGGCCGCTGTCGGCATCGCGTTTGATATGTGGCAGAATCGGTGAGTTGGAAAGGATGGGTTAAGCGGAGTAGGCACAAGCAGGGTCGCCAGCAGCCCATACATCGTCAGCGACCAGAACACGTTGAAGGTAGGCATTGACCACGTCGCCACACCAAAAAAGTTCCTCTCGCCTTTATTCCTGGCAATCCGGCCTTGTTTTATGCTCATTCGATTCAGCGCCTTTTTCCTCGTAACCATCTTAAAGTAACATCCCCTTTTTTTAGGTTCATATTTCTTTTTGTCATTACTTACTAGAAGAAAAAATATCAACTATAAGAGCGATTTTTTTGTTGGGTTCAGTGGGACGTCCAACTTCCGCATAGAAGCTCCACTTCTAACGCCAGGGAGATTTTTTTGGTTAATGATTCAAGGAGGCTCAATTGCTAGCAAAAGGAAGCGTTCGGGATCAGTAGGTCGAAAGGCTAAAACTCCCAAGGTGGAATTAGCCACTTCAACGGCACATATTGGAATTTTTCGGTTGCTGGCGAGGCTTGCGTCCCCCATCCAGCCATCTGCCCGGAATCATGAGCCAATCGGGCAATATTAATTTCTTTTATTATATCCTCGCTAAGGACGGAAGAGAGATCACCTGCGGTAACATTAAACTTGTCTCTCTCATCAAGTTGCAATACCATAACCTTACAATCAAAAATCTCAGAGATATACTGCACTGCTACCTCCAAGATTTTCTCCAGCCCTCTTGTACCGGCAAGTTGTCGACTGAGACCGTGCATTGCGGCTACCTACCGCTCTTGTGAACGAGCAACCTCGACTTGCCGTCGCATCATGGCAGATAGGTGACTGATTACGAAAGCAACCAAGAACATTACGATGAAAGTAACGATATACTGCGCGTCTTCCACGGTAAATGAAAATCGGGGGGGGACAAAAAAGAAATCAAAAGCCAGAACGCTTAAAAAAGAAATAAGGATAGCCGGCCCCCGCCCGCACCACATAGCGGTCAGCATCACGCCCAGCAAATAAACCATAATGAGGTTACTAAGATCGAAGTGATGGAACATCAAAAAGCAGAGGCCGGTAGCCAGGATTAAAAATAAGAGGGCCGTTCCATAGTCAGAGAAAGGGATTCTTTTCGGTCGAATGCCATAGGTTGGCACTCTCTGTTCTCCCGACTCCCCGGTAATGAGGTAGACATCGACCTCCCCGCCAATTCTCACCAGTGGATCCACGGGGCTCCTTAGGAGGATACTTTTCCAGAAGGAACTTTTTGGCTTACCAGCAACAATCTTGGTGATGTTTCGTTGCCTGGCGAATTCGATTAGTTCTTCGGCTATATCACGGCCAGTCAAGGTAAAGGTCTCTGCCCCCAATTGTTCGGCCAAGCGAAGGTTATCGGCGGCACGATTACGCTCTGCTTCCGGCAACATGAGCATCCTGGGGGTCTCGACGTATACCGCCAACCATTTTGCGTTTAGACTGGTGGCTATCTTTTGGGCGGAGTTTATCAGATTGGCGGAGAATGTATTCGGACCTACGCACACCAAGAGCTTCTCTGCTGAAGGTTTTAAATCGTCCATCACCATTAAACCCCCCGTCTTTCTTATTTAGGTGGTTATATTAAAAAAAAGTAAAAATTTATTATTTCTTTGATGAAAATCTAAAGAAAAAAGGCCCATTACCTTTTTACCTGGCAACCCGGCCTTCTTTTTACTCTCATCAATCACTGTAACCCATTCCTTGAGAGACAACAATGTTTGAGCTGCGATTATTGGGTTCTGGATTTTAATTTCATTCCTCGTTCTTCTGCGCTTTCCTTGCCCCGTAAAACCACGCGGGCAAGCTATTTGCCGCCCTCCCCCTCCCCACAAATGGCTTTAACAAGTGTAACACCTTTGCTGTCGGGAAATATATCCTCGAATTGTCTCGGCCCCTGCGCACCAGACGACCAAATTGCCTCACCGTCAGAGCTATAAAACGCCATAGACATTATTCTGACCACATTCTTTGAGCAATTAATTTCTTCTTTCTCAATGAAGAAACTTATATTTTTAATACCTTTCTTCTGGGTATGGCCACTGTTTTTTCGAGCCCCTTCTTGTAGAAACTCAAACTCTTCTGGAAACTCTTTTATAAACCTTGTTCTCTCCTTGTCGCTCAATATCCACTTTGTCCATACCGAGGTAATGTCCTGCCCGCGAGAAAGGCTCTGGGTATCATAGAACCACTCGCCGCCGGTTGCAGCTGTGAAAATATATTTCCAATCAGCACCCCCATCCTTCCATAGAAAAAAAGGAAATAGTAAATACAAAGACTGCAAAGATAGTTTTATATTTCCCTTTCATGGTGTTCCTCTATAAAGGGCACCCCTTTCCTTGAGAAACAAGCATTTTTTGCAATGTGATTATTGGTTGATGGGTTTTGATAATTTCCTTTCTTTTACCCTATGGGAGGGAAAAAGTCAATAAAAATTAAATATTTTGAGAATAAAAAATCAAGCATTTCTGAGTGGTTTTTCGGAAAAATAAAAAATATTTATCCTCTAGTTAAAAGTTACCAAACTCCAGGATTTTCTTTAAATAAAAAGGGGCTCGAATTAAGACCTTGATGGATTATAAAATTGTATCAGTTTTTGTATAGCAGACAGGCCAAAAGTGATTACTCCCGGAGATTTATTTTTCCAAACAAACTTAAAATCATAAGGGTCACAACGTGTTGACTCTTTTATGATTTTAAATTCTATCCAAACAACGCTGAGGACCACGGGCGTAAGCCCGTGGGTGAAAGCGTCCCAGCCGAAGGCTGGAAAAAGGGCTCGGATATGATATGCGCAGATCATGGAAATAAGGCTGAGTGCTCATGGGGCATATCATCACGAATTTCATGTTGTCTGGATCCTGAAATATCGCAAGAAGATATTAAAAGGGGATCTGCAACGATTGATTGAGAAGCATTTAGGAAACATTCAAAAGCATCATCCAGATATTGAGATTGAAAAACACAGCGTTCAAAAAGATCATGTGCATTTGATCATCGTGATACCGCCGAAATATTCGGTTTCCGAAATTATAGGAAAAATCAAAGCCAACACGAGTCGAGAGATACGAAGACGTTTTGCAGGGGTCAAAAAGGTGTATTGGCATAACGAGTTTTGGTCACCTGGATTCTTCTCATCGACCGTTGGCATAAACGAAGAAGTCATAAAAAGATACATTGAGTTTCAGGAAAAAATAGATAAAGGGCAACTGCAGCTGCCTTTTGATCTTCAGTGCCACGGGCGTGAGCCCGTGGGTATCTACTTTTCCCGGCCTAAATTCTATCGTTGTTATGGGGGTGACACTACAAAAAAATTTAAAACAAACTCCAATAAATTATCCCTGATCTCCATTCTTAAGAAAAATTTTTTTAGAAATCCTATTTTCTGCGAAATTTCCGGAATCATCCAATATCGCTACTGCCAATTAACATCCCTTTTCCGGTTAAAATCACCGACAATTTACGATGCTTCTTCCAAGAACTTCTTTAAAACACTTCCTGTGCTTTTTTAAAATAAGGTCATCATATCTTAAATATAAGGGATCTTATGGAGTTAAATACATAAAGCACCTTATAGATTATATTCATATCCAGTAATAGAATTTTAACAAATTCTTTTTCCATGGGGTCCCGGAAGAACAGGGTATGCATTAATCAAGGCCTATAAAATCAAGAAAGAAAAGACGATAAACGGATACGCATTTTCTCTTCGTATCAAATAAGGAGAATATAAAAAATGAAAAAGTTGCTTTTCCTATTGTTGTGTTTACCCATTATGGTCGGTTGCGAATTTAACAAATATGTGAATTTTTATTCCCCTGGGTATACCCCGGCATACCAAAGACAATCATCACAGATGAATCCGGAGCAGCCACAGCAGGCGGTGTTTGAAGGCCTTGAGAAAACCCAGGCTTCCTCCTACTAACGAATTGAGCGGGAGGATAAAAAATTTAAATCGTGGTTTCCCAGCATATCGAGGGCATGAGGCAATTTCAGACCGGCAATTTTGACCAGAATACGAGGAATTTCATGTGGAATCAAATTCAAAAACTCATATTCCGCCTGGGGGGTTGGCCATTCGTGCTGATCCTGGTGACACTTTTGGGCGACCAATTAGCGGGAGAACTGCAGGCACAGCCCGCGCCAATCAAGCAGACCCAGGAGGTCCTCAATCAGCTGAGCAGTTCCGTGCAAACTCTTGTGCAAAAGGTTTCTCCGAGTGTTGTGCAGGTGTTGGTGACAGGAGTGGGGCTGCCGACAAGGGTTGACCGATGCGAAACGAGCATCGTTTTTGAAAAGCAAAACGGCATCGGATCTGGCGCCATCATTGATCCTGACGGATATATTATAACAAATGCTCACGTCGTTTCGGGCGCCCATCGGATCCAAGTCACCCTGTCTTCTTCTTGGGATGAACCTGCTTCCGCCTATCCCGGTTTGATCACGCGGGGGCACACCCTCGATGCCCGTGTGGTTGGAGTTTCCAACGAATTTGATCTGGCTCTCCTGAAGGTTGAAGCAAAGGGACTGCCGGCACTGAAGACTAGCGATTATAGGAATCTTCGACAAGGAGAGCTCGTTTTTGCCTTCGGCAGTCCTAGCGGCCTTCGAAACACCGTTTCGATGGGGGTAGTTAGCTCCGTTGCACGTCAGTTGGAGCCCGACAGCCCGTTGGTCTACATTCAAACCGATGCCCCCATTAATCCAGGCAACAGCGGGGGTCCGCTGGTGAACGTGGCTGGAGAGTTGGTGGGGATCAACACCTTTATTCTTTCGCAATCTGGGGGGAATGAGGGTCTAGGTTTTGCCATTCCCAGCGCCATCGTCAAGTTTGCCTATCCTCAGTTCATTCGCTACGGCCACCTGCACCGCGGGATAATCGGCCTTCACTGTCAGACAATCACCCCAGCCCTAGCTGCCGGGCTGAATCTTCCCAGAGACGTTGGCGTCATCATCAGCGATGTTCTCCCGAAATCTCCCGCGAATGAGGCAGGCCTCAAAGCTCAGGACATCGTTCTGACGGTGAACGGGAAGAACATTGACAGCCTCCCCTCCTTCGGGGTCAGTTTTTTTCAGGTCAACCCCGGGGACCGTGTCAAAATAGAGATCCTTCGCGGAACTGAGAAATTGCTTTTCGAAGTCAACGTGATCGAACAACAGGAAGACAGAGATCGGCTGTTTCATATTGCCGATCCTGAGAAGAACCTGGTGCGAAAACTGGGGATCGTGGGCATCAACGTTGATGAAACGGTCCTTCAAGTCATTTCTGGTTTGCGGGTTGAGTCCGGAGTTGTCGTGGCTGCCAAAATGGCCGCGGGCGAAGGAGTTGAGAACCCCTTGGCAACAGGTGATATCATCCATTCCCTCAACGGTATGGCGGTCAATGATCTGAAGTCGCTTTCCACATCCCTGGGTCGACTGGAAGCCGGTAGTTTTATTGCTTTGCAAGTGGAACGGGAGGGGGTTTTAACCTATCTGGCTTTCCAGATGGGTGAAGCCGCAATGCCAGAAAAATGTTTTGCTACCCGGCACCTTCATTAAAACTAACCTTTCTCAAACGCTTTTTGGTTTTGACGCTCGGGTCACTTCGCGGTCTTAATGACCGGTTCATCGTTACCATCACAAGCCGAACCCACACCCGCCGAAGCGCAGGCCATCGCCAAGGAAGCCTACATCTAGGGCTTCCCGCTGGTGGACAACTATCGTATCATGTACCACGATTTTGTGGATTAGAGCAACCCTAAGTACAAATCCCCATTTAACCAGATCAAGAATATGCCTCGCGTCTATATGCCGATGAACAAGGCCCTCTAGAAACTCAACGCCGACACGCGCCTTACTCGATGATGGGTCTAGGCTTCAAACCGAACCTGGACACCAATAGGTGACCAAATGTTCTGCACACGGTTTTTTTGAGATTCAACATTTCTTTTGTGTGGAAGATTTACAGGGCCAACAGGTTGTTGGTGGGGAGGGCGCCGCGACAATTGTTTTAGGTAATTTATTAGGATACTGAAACCCACAAGCTAACATTATCCGATTACAGCTTTTATTTTCACTCCAACAAACAAAAGGCCTCGAGTTGAGACCCCTGCAGGGCTTTTGGGGAAGTGCAAAATCCCCCCTGTAATTAAAATTTATTAAGTTTTGTCCACTCGTTGTTGAAGATACACCTCACCATGCGCTTCTTTGCTGCTGACGTGCTCAGGTCATCTCCACAGCTTACTGCCCGAGCTGGGAAAGGGCGTAGCGCAGCGGTTCGCTGGAGATCTTGATCAGCCCATAGAATGGATGGTTCATCTCCAGTATCAGAAAAAGCGCACTGGAAATCGCCACCGCACAGAGCACGAAGGCCAAGAGAACCGTTGCGTTGCGGAGTGCAAAGAGGCCGAAGCCGGCGAACAGCATACAGAGCCATAAGACGAGCACCACCAAGAATGCTGTCGGCATTGGGTTGAGCGACTCCACGAACAGCAGCCAGCGCTTTCCCAGCAGATCTTGGGTAAGCTGTAGAGCGCGGGACTGGAACTCGCGCTGGGCATCGGTGTGCGGGGAGAGTTTGCGGATTGATTCCTCGAGACCCTCGGCCGTCCTCGTCATTGCAGGCGTGGTGTCCGTCACTTTAGGGGTGGAACCCTCTTCGGGCCACTTCAGACGGATCCTGAAGGCCACCACTCGCCGGAACCGTTCACGGATCTCTTTCGTCTCCGGTCCATAACGGCCAGAACGCGGTCTAGCTGGATGATGTTGGCTGTGCACCCTGCTGGATCCCGCTGTTCTCCAGGTCAAACGAACTCTTTGCCGAGGAGATCAGCAGGCCGAGGACAAGAGCGGACATGGTCGCAATCAGCCCATCGACACATTCAGGACATGTTTGGAATCCTGGCTCAAATGATGGCTGGGCAACAGGGCATTGAGTAACATACCGAACAGCGCGCTAATGAAGAGGCAGGCGGACACGATCAAAGCGATTGCCATGGAACTCATTCTTGAACTCCTCCTTTTCTGGCTGGAACTTTTGCCGGTTACAACGCTACTATTTTAAACCAAGGAATTAATTTTGTAATAAATTTTTTTAAGATAAGGGCAAAGTCCGCAAAACATAAGCGCCCTCTTTTTCTGCAAGGACTATTAAAACCCGAGAAAATCTCTTTTTTCCTTTTAATGAGAAAGAACCACTACAAAAAAATTTGATGAGTCGAAAGCTTTGATTATTTTCTGAAGGAAGAAGGCAACCTTAAGGAATCCACCGAAGCAGCAATAAAGAGAACCCTCACAATGTAAGTTGATGAAGATATGATGAGGGAAAAAATTTGACGAAAACGAATAGACTAAAAAAATGGGGACAAGCAGGGAATTGTTAAACCGGCTCCTTGATCCAGAAAATGAATCAGTGCCCCTTTTTACGGTAAAAAAAAGCTGCTATGATTTTTGGGGAAAAATTGAAATGAGCGTTTGTTTAACAAGAGTTGCGGTTTGTCCTGCAGAATTACGGGACTTCATCCACACCCCGATTCTTCGCTT
>CAVSIB010000012.1:0-40698 GCA_963727835.1 uncultured delta proteobacterium | reverse complement strand
GTAGTAAAAGTGAGTGAACTGCTACCATGATTTTTCGTTTCATTTTTTATTGCATCCTTCTTTTTTTTCTGTTTTGGCTTCTCAAGTCCCTTTTTCCCCCTCGTCCTTCTGCCGATTCACGGACCCTTTTCCGACATGAAAAAGGCCCAGTAAATGAAATGGTCCAGGACCCGCATTGCGGAATATATGTGGCAAAAAAAGACGCATACGCAAACCGAGTGGGAACAGACGTGCTTTATTTTTGCAGTGAGGAGTGTTGTCACAAATATCTTACTAACAACAACAGCAAAATTGAAAAAGGAGTAAAACCATGAAATTTTTTATTGATACCGCTGACATTAATGAAATCAAAACAGCAGTCGCCTACGGGCTTGTTGATGGCGTAACCACCAACCCCTCTCTAGTTTCGAAAACCGGCAAAGACCTCATGACCGTACTCAAAGAAATTTGTGATGCTGTGGAGGGGCCGATCTGTGCTGAGGTTGTGAGCACCAAATCTTCAGACATGGTCAAAGAAGCAAAACAACTCGCTCAGATTCACCCGAATATTGTGGTAAAAATTCCCATGTGCCTCGAAGGACTTAAAGCAACGCGGATGCTTTCTCAAGCAGGAATCAAGATAAACATGACGCTGATTTTTTCTCCCCTCCAGGCATTGATCGCAGCCAAAGCAGGAGCAGCCTACGTCAGCCCTTTTATCGGACGGCTGGATGACATTTCCCATGTGGGGATGGACTTGGTTGATCAGATTGTCACTATCTTTGACAACTACGAATTTGATGCCGAGATCATTGTGGCAAGCATCCGTAATCCGGTGCATGTTCTTGAAGCTGCTCTTTTGGGTGCGGACATTGCCACGATCCCTTTCTCGGTGCTGGAACAACTGACCAAACATCCGCTTACGGATATCGGCATAGAACGTTTTCTGGCTGATTCGAAAAAGGTCCCCACAAAGTAGAAATAAATCCGGATGGGGTACTGGAATAATGAAGAGTTGGAGTAAGGGAGATAATAATAAAAATTAACGCCACACCACTTATTCGCTTTGTCCTTTGAATACCTTCAGCGCTCCTCTCCAAAACCATCTTGATCAGTTAACACCTGCTCAAGCTCGTCCCAGCCAAACCTGAAGCCATCACAGTTTGGGCATTTGTCAATCATGATATTTTTGTATTTAATCTCCACCAGGTCTGATCAACATTTGGGACAATGCAGGTAACGGAAGTCCTTTAAGCTCTGTTTTTTTGATATCCGCCTTAATTTTACTATTAATTTCTTGACATTTCGCAATCTTTTCCTAAAAATTAGGACTAGGATAGTATTAATTGAACTAATTAGCATATTAAAAATTAGGTCAAAATACTCAGGGAAGTTCTCACCGAAAGGTAATTTCAAAGTTATCATTACTATGCGAACATCTTATGGTTATTGATATGTTTCAAAAATCCTCCTGCTAACCCACTTTAAAAAAGGGAGAAATAGGTATGTCCTCTTGAGTAAAGGAAGAAGATCAGCCAAACACTATGGCGGAGGATAAAGAGGAATTTGTTGCCCAAATAGACAACCAGCTTTGACGTTACCCTGATTTTATTTCTAAATTACTTGCCCATTTAAAACAGGCTTGATAATATTTCTATATTTACTCATTAAGCCTTTGAGGAGGTAAATTGTATGGACATAGAAAGCACCATCCGGGAAGTGCCTGATTTTCCGAAAAAAGGAATTATTTTTAAAGATATCACGACGTTGCTGAAAAACCCCAAGGCCCTGCGGTATAAAGTTCAAACGATGCTAAAGTTTTGTCAAGGCAAAGAGGTTGATATTGTGGTGGGGATTGAGTCCCGGGGTTTTATATCCGGCGCCCTCTTAGCGTATGAGTTGGGCTGCGGGTTTGTGCCTGTCCGAAAACCGGGAAAACTGCCGGCTGAAACCATCAGCGAAAGCTATACCCTTGAATACGGCACCAATACGGTTGAGATACACACTGATGCGATCGCCAAAGGACAAAAGGTCTTAATCATCGACGATCTCCTAGCAACCGGAGGCACGGCAAAAGCAACCTGCAAGTTAGTTGAACGACTGGGCGGAGATATCGTCGGGCTGGCCTTCATCGTCGAATTGCTTTTTCTTAAAGGACGCGATGAGCTTTACCCCTATGATATTTTCTCAGTCGTGCAGTACGACTAAAGTCAAATCCGCATTTACCGTCGATGCTCATGGGCGGCAAACTATGAATTGCTAACCTATCGAGGGGCGTCATGATAGAACGAATTTTTGGATTGCAGAAAGCACAAACCAACCTTCAAAGGGAAATCTTCGGCGGATTAACCACCTTTATGACGATGGCGTACATCATTTTCGTGCAGCCTGCGGTATTGGGCGCCGCGGGAATGGACCCGGGAGCGGTGATGGTCGCGACCTGCTTAGCCACCGCTTTCGCGACCTTTTTAATGGCGTTTCTCGCCAACTATCCTATCGCGCAGGCGCCCGCGATGGGGCACAATTTTTTCTTTGCCTACACCGTGGTCCTCACCCTTCACTACACCTGGCAACAGGCATTGGGCGCCATTTTTATTTCCGGGCTCCTGTTTATCGCTCTATCGTTTGTGGGGCTTCGCGAGCGCCTGGTAAATTGCATTCCTCCAACCTTAAAAAACGGAATTGCTGCGGGGATCGGCCTGCTCATCGCGGTGGTCGGTCTGGAATGGGCAGGGATTGTGGTGCACAACCCCGGAACGCTGGTGGGTATGGGGAAGTTATCCTCGCCGCCGGTACTCTTGTCGCTGCTGGGATTGACGGTCATGGCAATTTTGTTAGCCCTGGGCGCCCGCAGCGCGATTTTGGCGGGAATTCTGGCAACCCTCATTGTCGGCCTTATGACCGGCATGGTGCATTATCAGGGCATTATCGGGCCGGTGCCGTCTCTTGAGCCGACGCTTTTCAAGCTGGATATCGTGCACGCCCTGCGACCGGACATGGTCTCCATAATTTTTGTCTTTTTCTTTCTTACCATGTTCGACACCGTGGGCACCCTGATCGGGGTGAGCCAAGAGGCGGGATTTTTAGAAGCTGACGGCAGCCTGCCCCGCGCGCGTCAAGCCCTTTTATCTGACGCGATCGGCACAACCTCAGCAGCGCTTCTGGGCACCTCCACAGTGACCAGTTATATCGAAAGCGCCGTCGGGGTAAGCGCCGGCGCCCGGACCGGCCTGGCCAATGTGGTGACCGGACTTATGTTTCTTT
Source organism: uncultured delta proteobacterium (assembly GCA_963727835.1). Classification (GTDB taxonomy): domain Bacteria; phylum Desulfobacterota; class WTBG01; order JAGOGO01; family JAGOGO01. The sequence goes on along the minus strand of CAVSIB010000012.1, from coordinate 37,455 downwards.
TGGCCATATTTTTCGCGCCCCTCGTTAAGATGATCGGAGGAGGAAGCAAGGTTGGTGACGGACTGGTCCTCTTTCCGGTAATCGCGCCCGCGCTCATTACTGTCGGGTGCTTTATGCTCAAAAATGTTTCCCAAATTAACTGGAATGATTTCAGTGAAGCAGTTCCTGCCTTTTTGACGATAATTTTGATGCCCTTTACCTTCAGCATTACTGAGGGCATCTCGTTCGGCTTCATCTCGTATACATTGTTAAAAACAGTGCAGGGAAAAATCAGAGAAGTACCGCTGCTCGTTTCTGTGTTCGCGGTTCTGTTTTTAATCCGCTATATCTTTCTGATGGTTTGATTGGTTGACGGGATGCCGGATAAAAAAGGTATCCGGGAAAAGCACCTACCATTAATTCATTTTTGGAGTATATTAATAATTGTTTCTTATTAAGTTAGAATCCAGTGTAAGGCAAACTAAAACCACAAAAGTAATTGCGGAGTAAAAAAAATAGAATATGAAAAAAACCTATGTTATGTTAATCATTTTTTTGTTGTTGTCCATGGTTCCCGCTGCGGAGCCCATTGACGTGTTGCCGGTGCGGAAACAAGCTCATTTCCACCGGAGATACCAAATCAGAAGTTTTGGCAAAATGCGGCCCTCCTACCTGGTCAGAACAACGAACAGAAGAACGGGTCGAACGCATCCATGGTGAGTCTTATGATGACCAGGGAGAGCTCAGGGAGCCTGTCGTTAGTAAAGTCGAAGTAAACGTTGACGAATGGTTTTATAACTTTGGCCCAGACTCGATTTATCCAAATTTTTAAATTTGAAAATGGCAGGCTGGTTCAATTGAGAACGGGAATTACGGTTATTAATTTTATGGCATCCCCGCAAAGGCTGAAGGTAGCATCCTTGGTTTGATCGCCTGCCTCCAACGCATAAAAAACCGGATGCGTAAGAAAAAAAAAAGAATTCTTATCCTACCACAAAAAAATAAAGATCAGTGTCTTGAATCCCTTAATACCTCAAGCGAAGAAAAAAACACCGTTCTATTACTCTTGGTTTAAGTTTCTGGTAGTCATTGTTTTCCTCTCAGGAATTGCCTGCCAGCAATCCATACCAAAAAAAGAAGGATTTCTCTATCTCCGGCTGAATGCTAATCCCACCACCCTCGACCCCGCGCTCATTGTTGATGTCATTGGTGCTTCAATCGGGGCCAAGCTCTTTAACGGACTGGTAAGGTTTGATCAAAACCTTCACCTCCGACCGGATATTGCCGAAAAATGGGAGGTATCCCCTGACGGAAAAACCTATACCTTCTTTCTTCATCCTGGAGTCCATTTTAGTAATGGCCGGGAAGTAACTGCCGATGACGTTAAGTACTCTTTTGAGCGAGTCTTGAATCCCGCTACGCGCTCTCCGCGAACGTGGGTTTTTGATCGTATCGAAGGTGCTCAGGAGTTCATGAAGAATCAGGCTCAGGAGGTATCGGGAATCATGGTAAACGGTACGTATATTATCACGATCCATCTTAAAAAACCTTTTGGCCCTTTCTTAAGCCTTCTGAGTCTCACTACTGCCTCAGTGGTGCCTAAGGAAGAGGTGGAAAAATGGGGAGCAGACTTTTCTTTCCATGTTGTTGGAACCGGGCCTTTTATGCTCCACGAATGGCAGCATAGCCAGCACCTTTGTTTAGTTAGCAATCCCACAGTACTTCCGATCCCCTCCCCATATTAAAGGGATCGTGTACCGCATTATCCCTGAGGATTTAACCACGATCGTGGAATTCGAAATCGGCAACCTCGATATTATCCACATCCCTGCGCCGGAATTTCACAGATATTACAACCACCCCACAGGGAAACACTATCTTAAAGAGCAACCCGGGCTGAATATTTATTACCTCGGTCTTAACTGTCAGCACCCGCCACTTAACGATATCCGGGTCCGCCAGGCGATCTGCGTGGCCATTGACCGAGAAAAAATAAGAACCACGCTCTTTGAAAAACGCGGTCTTTTAGCCTCTGGTCCGGTTCCACCCATTTTAAGAAAATCTTTTCCGTCATTAAAAAACTACTTTCCTTACAACCCCGCAAAGGCGCGTGAACTTCTTAAAGAAGCCGGGTACCCCGAAGGCTTTCCACTCACGATTACTATCACGGCACTCCCGGATGTGCTCGATATTGTTGAGGTGATTCAACAGTACCTCCACGAGGTAGGCATTAAGGTAAGTATTAACCAACTCGAATGGAGCTCATTCAAAGAAACTGTCGCCCTGGGCGATGCTCAGGCTTTTTGGCTTTCCTGGTGGGCGGATTATCCGGATCCGGAAAATTTTCTTTTTCCCTTATTTCATTCGAGCAACTGGGGTGCAGGAGGAAACCGATCTTTTTACAAAAATCGCACGGTCAGATCTTCTCATTGAGAAAGCTGAGCAGAAAACAGACGAAACCGACCCGCATACGCCGCTTTCATGAGGCGGAGGAAACCATCATTCAAGATGCTCCTTTAGTCTTCTTCTGGCACCAGACGGATTATTACCTTGTGCAGCCCGGGTCAATAATTTCATCCCCTACCCGCTCTCAACCAGTGAGGATGGAACTGACTATCTCCCTATCATCATATACCACAAAACAGCAGTCCTATTAATTTCACTTTACCTGACCTTGAAACAAGCCTGCCGGGGGTGAATGTTTTGTCATCGCCAAAATTCTTTGATCCGCTCAGCGAAAAGCCGGTCCAGTTCATTCCGGTTGGTCGGATGAAAACCAAAAACCTTTTCCCAAACTTCAGCACTTTCCATGCAGAGGTATACAAACTGTTTGGGGTTATATGCTTTGATCCAGTCAACTATTTTTCGATACATCTCAATTCGAAGGGTTTTGAGGTAGCGGAATTTTCCATCCGGACCAGGCAAAAGCTCTCCACAAAGTATCTTGCTCTGAGGAAAGACGCTCGCGGATTATTGGTTTTAAAAATCTCGGGTAACGGAATCCCCCTAAGCTTATCCACATAATCCGATCCGGTTTAAGCGAACCATAAATGGTGCTGACCACCGCGTGGTATTTTTCTTCCCACCCAGGATAGAGAATCATAGGGTCAAAGTGAAAACCGATCAAATATCCTCTCTCCATAAACGTGCAGCGGCTTTTAAACGAAGTGCTAACGTCGACGCTCCTTTTTCCTCCTGCTGAATAATATCCTCAGGGTTGACTGACCAAGATATTCCTATTTTCCCCTGTGGATCAAGGCTTAAAAGTTTTTCTATGTGATGAGCCTTAGTTTTGATTTCAAAGAAACTGTTATTCTGTGAGACAAAAAAGCTTGCCAAGTGAAAAGAAAACTCCGTGTATTCCTCCAACGCCAGACTATCCGAGAGTTCTCCTGTCCCAAAACGAAAAATATGCTGGGGGTCAGTTTGAAGGAGCTCTTTGACTTGAGATTTTATATCGTCAAGATTTACGTTGATGGTAATAAAAGGATTGTTAATATACCCCTGAAGAATACAGTAACTGCAATCAATCGGGCAGTTAGAGATAATATTGATGACCCGATACCGGCAGCAAAGCTGTCTGGGGGTAGCAGGACATTCCTTGACCAGTTTTCCCGAAGAGGAGGTTAAAAACCAAATCCGCTTGCCTGCTTCAACCGGATCAGTCCTTTCCCCTGTTTTTATCCTCGGCTTGCTCTGCACTTCAATAGGTATCTTCGGTAGCTTCTCTACTATACCTTGAGTAATCGGATCGTTCAGAACGGCCGGATGAATGTAAATCTTTTGCGGCGTAAAGACTGACATTATATTTTGTCTCTTTGCTATTAACGTGATAAGCAGGCAACGATGCTTTTATTTTTACAGAGGTCAAAAATAAGCATTTGTGTTTTAAAAAGGAAACTCATTTTTTAGATGATAATTTTATCAATAAAATAACCATAGATTTAAAAAAGTGGCAACAATTCTCTAACTAATTTTTTAGTTTACTCTCATGCGGACAGCAAAGATTTTTGGCTGGGGTAACTTCCATGTCAGAATAGAGGACTATCGAGATGATGAATTCGGCATGTTATGCAGAACAATAAATTACCCCGCCGCAAGCAGCGGGGTATTCAGAGCAAAACCCAACTATTTCCTTCGCGGCAAGCCGCGGGGTATTTACTCGGAGAGAATAAAAAATTAAAGCATTCTTAATAAATTCTTTAACGCCTCACTATCTGCCACAGTTTCTAATTTCTCCAGGGTGGATCGAAATTCTTCGGGAGAACGAAACCCGAAGGTCACTTTAAGTTTATCACCCTCAAAGGAATCAGGAGGTTCCAAACCGACTGATAGAGGAAGAAAAAGTTTCTTCCTCATATCATGAAACTCTTGCTGCTTCCGACTGAATTCAGGATACCGTATAGCCTTGAGGGTTTTCCGAAACTGCTCGGTCTTTTCAGTGATGTTGAGGTCACCCTGCTGCCCCAATAATTTAAAATGCCCAGAAGAAAAAGCTCGCTGATCGAGATCTCATCTCGCTTGCAAATCTCTTCAGTCATCTCCAGAGACTCCCGTAATTTGTTTTCACCTAATTTCAATCCCGAAAGCGCAGCGTCTAAGGATCTCTGGTCAACCGATGTAAGCGAAGAAATTTTTGCGGCATTGAGCAAAGAAATTTCATTTTTTATAACAAGTTCCTTCCATTCGTAGCTTAAGTGGCTGAGAGACTGAAGGGCGTGAAAAATTTTTCTACCCGAATGAAAACCAAGCAGAGGCAGTACCTCTTCCCTGATCTGTTTTTCGTGTTTGCCGCATTGTTCAAAAAATCCCGTCACGACCATTGACGCTTCAATAAGGTTAAAGCCCCTGGTCCCAAGGTTTTCATAAAAACTTAAAAGGAACCCATCACTATGGCTAAGCTCATCAGAAGTAAAGAGTGCAGCTTTGACCCCTTCCCATTCCAGGCTTTGCGCTGCTAACACCCTCCGATACCCGGATACAATCTGAAAACGCTCTCCACGTCCCCGAAGGATGATCGGATTTATCAGACCGATTTCCCCGATTGAGGTCTTAAGCGCACCTAAATCCGGACAAAAGCTCATCCGAAACGATTCATCCCCATAATCGATCAGTGTTAAGGGAACTGATTGAGTTTTTTTGTCATCTTTTTTGTGTATTGACTCGGGTATCATGAATATTTTCCTATAAGACGTTGGTAATGGTCTGCTTCCGATAATGCTCCTCTTTTTCGGAAGCCATTCTCTAAAATAATACTTCTCTTGAGCAGTTCATGGATGGCAAGCTCTTTTTGCTGTTCTTTTATCATCCCTTCGTTAATAATTTTTTCCAGAGCCTGCACCCGAAAACGATCATTTCCCCAAAACCGGTGGGAGAGCTGGTCTTCGTGCCCTCCTCGCTTGATGATCAATTTTTGATTGATAAAAAAAACCGGAAACCGTGCAGTAATACGGAGCCACAGGTCATAATCTTCACATACCGGAAGCCCTTCATCAAAAAGCCCAACAACATCAAAAACCTCTTTCCGCAGCATAACCGAGGAAGGACTTATGATACAAAGGGGGAGACTTTTTTCAAAAATCCAGCCTGAGTATTTTTGATGTTTTTTCTGGGATTGACTCTTCTTCCTTTTCGGATCCAGATTTCGTCGGTATAATTTAGTTTGAACGCGGAAGTTTCCTGCATGACGCTTACCTGGACGGCAAGTTTGTTGGGGAGCCAAAGATCATCTGAATCCAAAAAACAAACAAACTCTCCCTGTGAAAGCGCAAGGCCTTGATTTCTCGCCCGGCTTATCCCCTGGTTTTCCTGGTAAAAATAATTGACCTGGTTATATTTTCTGAGAGCATCGTTCGTGCCGTCAGTCGAACCATCATCAACCACGATAATTTCATAGTCAAGGAAAGCCTGTTTCATAACTGACTCAATCGCATCCTCTACCATTGCACAGCGATTATAGGTGGTAATGATGACTGAAACTAGAGGGTTCATGTGCCTTTCATGCCAAGAAAAAAGCCTTACACCCACGTCAGGGGGCAAAGCTTTTCTTTTATTGGGAGCAACGCTCTATTCAACTGACTCTTTTTTTCTATCACTTTTTCTGTAGTTCTTTCACCATGTTATTATTAAAAATAATTAATTGTTTCTCGTTTTGAAAAAAGACTCCTATCAATATGCGAACAAGAACAGTCCGCAGACCCTCCACCCTTGGAAGACGGTGAAAAATCCCAATTCTCAAGCAAAGAAGAATCGCTAACCCCACAAAGCAATAGTTTAAAATTAAAAGTCCCCTATCACTTCTCCTCTAAAAAAAATTAACAACCTAATTCTTTCCGATTTTTTAATGTCTGGTTTTAATAATATTATAATTATACTTGATTAATTCCTGATGCACAAGACATTCTACTACCCACTCTGCTTTTTCTCGGTTGCTAACAAAATATAGAGAGAATGCATAAATTATTTTGAAGGATTGGTAGAAATTAACCTTTGATTGGTTCTGGAATCAGATTGGGAGGTGGATAACGATAAAACAGAAGCAGTTCAATGGATCAGGATGTTCCCCCGGACAGAATCCCCATCAACCAAAAAATTGGGACAGTATTTACAGGTAAAACTGCGCCAATTTTTTAACGCCGCGGTTTTTAGGCACAACTCATAAAAAATGCACCAAAAGCAGCGGTGTTCATCGATTTCATCAACCTTCTGATCAAGCACGCTAAAGTATTGGAGAGTTCGATTAAGTTCTATCGGTCCAAACATTGCCGTTAAATAATTTCTTATTACTAACAAATGTCTTTGCCCCATAAAATGAAAAGATTATTTTTCTAACTTATTTTTTTCCCTATGTCAAGTCAAGTAAGCACCTTTTTTCATGTACCTAAGGTGAGATCTTTTTAGACTTGATTTCTTCACAACACCTCATGAGAGTGAATTTTTACCACATTTGCTCGCATATGAAGAGCGCATGACATTTATGCGCTATAAAAATACCCTCTAATGTTTTCAATGGGTTGCAATCCTGCTATGACTATTCTATGACTGAAAATTAATAATTTTCCTTTTACTCTCTAAATCCATGTGAGAGTATTTTTTAATCGAAGCGAGATTGTCAGTAACTAATGCGATCTGCTCATTGGTAAACCCAGATCCAAGCCTCTGACTGACAAATGAGTGCCGTCCAAATTCGTGCGTAGTAACTCCTTTAACGCCTGCTTTTCGGCAAGCTGCCTTTAAAAATTCATTGAGATAGTTTGCTCCATAGTGATGAAAAACATTTTCAGTTTCATTGATAGTTCCAGCGATTGGAAGTTCCTTGAGAAAACTTCGTGCAACGGTAGACATTGCTCTGTTTTAATCTTTGATTGATAAATACGAATGGTCTTTTGTTTAAAATCAATATGTTCCCATTTCAAAGAAAGAGATTCCCGGATTCTTTTTCCGTGGCAAGCAAAAAAGAGAAAAATCAGCCGAAGCGGTCTGGCAATACATTAATCACTTCCATTTGTTCTTCCCACATGAGAGAATTTTTAACGGTTTTTATAGCTTTATCCCTTTTAAGGAAAGCGGGAATAAAACCTGTCAAGCTTTTTGTTGACTTCAACAAATCTATATTTTAAAATTTAAAACATGGACAAGAAAGTATTTTTCAACACTACAGTTTCTGAAAACCTTATTAAGGAATTTAAAATTCTGGCAATCCGCGCAGGAAAAAGACAAAACCAACTTCTTGAGGAAGCTATCCAAAACCTTCTTACGAAATACGAAAAGAAGGGAAAGGGCAGCTCGAAACGAGAAACTTAGAGACCTTGGCTACCTTGAAAAGAAGCGGGTTTCTACGACTATTCCACGAACTTAAAATCGCTTGTTTTTTTCTTGAAGTTTAGCTGATAGCTGGGTGATCCATGCAGACCGGCATAGGGGGAGGGCGTATCGCGCTCTTACATATATGGCGTCAATCCCCCTTTGGGGTACGAAAACAAAAATCAAGGTTAATCTTGCCCATAGCAAAGATAACTACAACCCCAATACTGACGTAATTGAGAAGATCTGTCTTTGCTTTTGGTATACCCCGAATGACCTAATGACAATCAAACCTGAGGAAGAGGAAGGGAAAAATAAGAAGGAGCAGGTATTAAAATGAAATCGTTTTACAAATATATGGACAAAATACCTAAAACGTTTATTCCTATCATAGGTGTTTTAATGACTATTTTTCTTGGTTGCATTAACCATCTAACTGGTTACGAAATATCTTTTTCGATATTTTATTTGCTTCCGATCATTTTTGTTTCATGGTTCGGAAAAAGAAATCATGGTGTAATTGCATCTGTCTTTAGTGCAGAAGCATTGATGTGGGCAGATTTATCATCCGACCATTTTTATTCTAATTTTGCTGTTCCTGTATGGAATTCTATTATGGTACTGGGTTTTTTTTTGTTGATTACATTTTCATTTGCGGAGATTAAAAAACTGTTAACAAAAGAACAATTACTTGCAAGGGTTGATTCTCTTACCGGCCTAGCTAATAGCAGAGCTTTCGATGAAAGAGCAAATAACGAAATAAATAGATCTATCAGATTCGCTCGTCCATTTAGCATTGCCTTTATTGATATTGACAATTTTAAACAGGTGAATGACATGCTAGGGCATAGTCAGGGAGATAATCTTTTGCAATCGATTGCTAAAACAATAAAAGATAACACTCGGTCAATTGATATAGTCTCAAGAGTCGGTGGCGACGAGTTTGTCATTTTTTTTTCTGAAACTAATGAGAAAAATGCAAAAGAAGCAATTAATAAGGTTCGAGAAAGACTTTTTACCATGGTTAAAAATAACAATTTGCCAGTAACGTTTAGCATTGGTGTTGTTACATGTTATAAATCGTGCAATCTAGATGAATTAATAAAGGAGGCAGACAATTTAATGTACTCTGTTAAAAAAAGTGGGAAAAATAGAATTGAGTTTAAAATTCATGTATGAAAATTATGACCTTCTAAACCCATTCACCTCCTTTGAGGATTTCATTTCTAAGTAGTTCCCAAGATAGAAGCCCTGCCAGAGAAAATTGGTTGAGAGCGATAACACCAAGATATCCTAACCTTCTACCAATAAACTAATTACCTGATAACCATCATCCCTGAGAAGTGGGAGGGGGAAAAAAAAAGAACAAACAAAAAATCCGGTGTTAGGCCGGGTAAAGAAAATGGAGTAATACACGGGTCAGCGGAAACCGGCTTTATCGGCGATTGGCTGCGGAAAATGTAACCAGAGCGCACCTTCTTGTCGCTCAGCGACCGGTCAGCTTCTCCAGCTTTTCCGGGTAGCGAGCCCCTTGCACCGTGATCTTTGAGGCGGCGCTTTCGATCTTACGGAGATCGTCCGAGGTAAGTTCGATTGAAACTGCTCCGATGTTCTCGTCCAGCCGATGCAACTTCGTGGTACCGGGGATCGGAACGATCCACGACTTCTGGGCGAGCAGCCAAGAGAGCGCTATCTGAGCCGGTGTCGCCTTCTTGCGCCTGCCGATCTCGGCCAGTAGATCAACCAATGCCTGATTCGCTTTACGCGCTTCGGGCGTAAAGCGCGGGAGCGTGTTGCGGAAGTCGCTGCTGTCGAATGTCGTGTTTTCGTTGATCCTTCCCGTCAGGTAGCCCTTCCCCAGAGGGCTGTATGGAACGAAACCAATTCCGAGTTCTATGACTACTGTTCTATGGTAAAGATTAGGCTAAAAAACCTAATAATTTCAATAGAACCATCGTCATGCGCTATAACGATTCGGGTTGGTAATGAAGACCATAAGAGAAGTTAATCCCTGTCAACAGATTGATTATGTTATACTATCTTTATTTTCTTTGGGTGCGAGGTATAAAGCTAGTATTAAATTGTTTTAATTGGCGTAAAACACTATATAAATAAAATCAATATGTTACCTTCAATTAATAGATCGCTTACTTTTGCAACGAAGCACTAGTCATTCTGCCATCACTGTAAGAATTCGTGTGTTTTCGCATCGCTGTTTTCCACTAAAAAGCCTCTATCAAAAGTTTTTGGTAATGATCAATTAATTCTTCGTGGTGAAGATGTTGTGATTTTACGATCACATTTTCCATCCTGCTGACCTGTTTTGGACTGCGAGAAAGAATTAAAAACTTTTGCTGGGTATGAAATTTAATCAGCGCACCTCGACTCGGACTTTTCTCCAAAAATTCACGCCATCGTCTAAAAACAAAAATCTTGTCGATGAAATTTTTAAAAACTTTTGGATTATGTATTCCTTTTTCGTCCGTAATTGGCACAAGGGGCAAATGTTCCCTAAAAACCCAGGCGAATAATCCCCTTCCCTTGTTAATTGCCACCCCATTTTTATCGTAGATTTTAACCCGCTCTATCCCGCAGCTCGGTGATTTACTTTTTAAAATAAATCCCCAAATATCTTCTTTTTTTAGTGTTACCATCCGCTTTCGCGCCCAGTGGAGCATTAATGGCGTATAGTCTTGCCTAGTATGAACGGAAATTAAACAAGGCGATTCTGGATCACCCATTAACCCAAGCGGTTCACGAGGCACACCAAAACCACATTCTACTTCCGGACAAACCGAAACAAACTCAACCCATTTTCCCAAAACGCTATTAATAAACTGATCCCTTGTGTGAGCGCCATCATAGCGGGTCTTCTCCCCGAGCAAACAGGAACTTACTCCCAACGTGATTTTATTCTTCATGACATAATTTCCCTGATCCTTTTAGGGGGGGTTCATATACCTTTTTGATTGCTGATAAAACCTGAGCATGAAGCTTCCCGTTCGTTGCTACCACCCCATAATTTTGACTTAATGTTCGCCCTTGAGAAAAATCCAGAGGTTTGCCATAAATATCCGTAACTTCTCCTTCAGCTTCCTTTACTATCAACCAGCCCGCAGCATGATCCCAGATTTTTTCTTCATACCCTTTTTTCCCCGTCGGTAGTCTTAAATAAATCATAGCCTCACCGCAAGCCACAATTCCATATTTGCATTGGCTGTCTATCCGAACAGGAGGTTTTTTAATCCCGAGAATTGCGGCGATACGAGCAGAATGGTTGTGTGAGGAATGCGCGTGCTCAAAAGGCTCGCAAAACAAAGCCTGCGAAGAATCAAAAACAGGGGAAACCTTAATTGTGCTCTCCGCAGAATCATAAAAGGGATATTATTGCTGATCCCTGACCTTTGCCAGCTACAAAAATTGAGCCTCTTTGACTATTACCAATAGGAAGATTGGGACAACCGAGAACACCTAATACGCCCTCACCCTCCTCAACCAAAGCCAGCGCAATTGCGTATTGCTCACCCCGAATAAATCCTTTGGTTCCATCCACTGGATCAAGCACCCAGAATCGACCCCGTGATCCGCCCTCATAGGTGCAGCGTTCAATCGCACCAAAAATTTTGTCCCTTCCAAGAGTGGGGAAAAAAGTTTTCACCTGCAAAACTACTTTCTTTTTAATATCATCTCTCAATCCCGCCAAGCCCTCTTCCGCAGCTATAGCATCATGAGGAAAAACCTTGGATAAGTCTAAGCTGATTACTGCCTGAGCGCTCAAATCAGCTATCGTAACCGGAGATCGATCTTCCTTCTCCTGAACTTCATCAGGAAGGTATGTTTCTCTTATGGTCTGGCAAAGACAGCAGGCTTTCATTACTGCTTCTATTGCCACCATTCTTTCCTGTTCGTAGTTCATGGCTTTCTCCTTCATCCCCCTCATTACAAAAATTCATAATGAAAAAGCAAAAAATGTAATCACCCCCCATGAGGTTAAAAAATTGACTATCATGAGTAGGAATGACAAGGTGATCTTAAAATATCTTTTATCAGGGAAAAAAACGATGGTCAAAGAAATAAGCACATTAATCAAAGGTTCGGAACTTCCTCACACTATCGGCCGCTATAGCATTGCGGGTAGTTGAAAAAGGAAGCATGGGTATTGTTTATCCAGGGATGGACCCTTACATCAAACGCCTCGTGGCCATAAAAGCAACCTTACCTGAAGATACTCTTCCAGAAAATAAAATCCAGAATTATCGAGAACGGTTTTTTACTGAAGCCTAGGCAGCAGAGTCCTTGATTCATCCAAACATTGTGACAATTTATGATGCGGGTTTAGAAGGTAATAGTTGTTATATTGAGATGGAATTTGTTAAGGGAGGAAATTTAATTAATTTTTGTTCCAAAGATAAACTTCTCCCTCTTGATAAAATTTTGGAAATAACTGCCAAGATTTGTGAAGCTCTCGATTTTGCCCGCCTCCAAGGAATCATCCATCGAGATATTGACCCTGCGAACATCATCATGATCACGCAGCGCGGTATTTTGTTAAGATAACTGACTTTGGAGTCGCAAAACTCCCCCACACTGACCTCTCCGAAAGCGATGGCATTATTGGTTCTCCTGCTTAAATGGCCCCGGCGATGCTTCGCGATGGACAGGTAACGATAGGGTCAGATTTGTTTTCGCTGGGAGTTACCCTTTACGAGGTTATCACCGGGGAACAACCCTTGCAAACCGAAACCATGGTACAAGTAATTAACAAAGTGATTCATCATGAACCAACCCCTATTTACCAATTGAATCCCACCGTGCCAGAGAGTGTAAGCTAAGTCGCAATACAAGCCATGGGCAAAAACCCCATCCACCGTTTTCCGGAAATCATGGAGTTTCTGTTTTATCTAAAAACCGGGTGGGAAAAATCAAATGTGAAACCAGATGCCGAAAACCAAATGGACGCATGAAGTATTTGAAAGCCCTTAAGTTCTTTAAAGCATTTAAGAACGAAGAATTTGCTGGGGTTTTGAGAATTGGAACGTGGTTCCATTATAAGCAAGGGTCCACCGTCATTAAGGAGAATGAAAAAGCCAATTATTTTTTTATTGTTATTTTAGGACAGGTTCAAGTAGAAAGAAAAGGAGAAGCAATTGTTCTTCTCGATCGCGGAAGCTGTTTCGGTGAAATGTCTGCCCTAACCAGCCAAAAGCGGATTGCCTCAATTGTGGATACCGAAGATTCTGTGGTTATTAGGATTAATGCTGGCATCATCGATAACCTTTCGAAAGACTTACAAATCCGCTTTTATAAGCAGTTCATCAATACACTGATCTCACGCCTCGAATCAACCAGTGAACGGCTACATCAATAAAATTACATCACCTATTATTCCTCCCAAGCAAAGCCGGATTTAACCTGATAAAGTAGCATAGAGCAAGCTTCGAGGAATTATTACGTTTAAAAATCAAGAAATATTTCGTCCAAACTACTTCTTGGGTAACATTTGCATTTGTTGCATTATCACCTTAATGCAGTTATAATAATATTATTTTCGGGAAAAATCCCATGCTACTATTAGTCCTTGCAACCTTCTCGTGGGGAGTATCTCATGCGCAAATTAAATAATCTTTTTAATCCAAAAACCATAGCTTTGATTGGCGCCAGCGACAAGGAAAGTACCATAGGCAGAATCATTTTGACTAATCTACTTCAGTCAAAAGATAGAAAAATATTCCCGGTAAACCCGCATAAAAAGAAAGTCTTAGATTTTGATGCCTATCCCAACATCGCGGATGTTCCCGAACCCGTTGAGCTTGCCGTCGTAGCAACGCCTGCTCACACAGTGCCTGAGATTGTTGAGGAGTGCGGGAAAGCAGGCGTGGGTGGAATAGTCATAATTTCCGCGGGGTTCAAGGAGATAGGGGAGGGGGGAGAGGTTCTCGAACATCAAATATCCGAGATACGGAAGAAATACGGGATGCGTATCTTGGGGCCAAACTGTATAGGGTATTTGAGACCCAATGTTGGATTAAACACAACATTCATAAAAACAGCCCCGTCTTCCGGGGATATCGCTTTTATCTCCCAAAGCGGCGCGTTGGGTGACGCAATACTTGACTGGGCAATTGATAAGCACATTGGTTTTAGCATGTTTGCCTCTCTTGGCTCAATGCTTGATGTTGACTTTGGTGACCTAATAGATTTTCTCGGTGATGATAAAGATACGAGGAGTATTTTGGTATATATGGAAGGTGTAGGGAATGCAAGAAAATTTATGAGTGCTGCACGGTCTTTTGCGCTCCAAAAACCCATTATTGTTTTAAAACCGGGAAGGTTTACCGAGAGCGCAAAAGCAGCTCGATCCCATACCGGTGCTATGGCTGGCGATGATGCAATCTATGAAGCGGCCTTTAAAAGAATCGGTGTGGTAAGGGTAAAGGAGATTGGGGAACTTTTTGATGCGGCGACGGTTTTGGATTCCCGGAAATTACCCCGGGGCCCAAAGCTCGCAATCATAACAAACGCCGGCGGACCGGGTGTCATGGCTACCGACACCCTTATTGATCTCGGGGGAGAACTTGCCGGGCTTTCCGATAAAACAGTCCAGGAATTGAACGGGTGTTTACCTCCCTTCTGGAGCAAAGGCAATCCCGTTGACATATTGGGGGACGCGCATACCGAGAGATATGAACAAGCGATCACTACCTGCCTGCATGACCCGGGGATAGACGGTATTCTTGTCCTATATGTTCCCATAGACACCGCGCCTCCCGAAGATGTGGCTCGGGCTATCACACAAATTGAAAAAGACGCGCAGAAACCAATCACTACCGCCTGGATGGGAGGGGTAAAAGTGCGCACCGCGAGGGAAATATTCACCCAACATAACATTCCAACCTACGAAACCCCTGAGGAAGCGGTTCGAGCTTACATGAACATGCTTAAGTACAAAAGAAATCTCGAATTGCTTTATGAAACTCCCGCTGCGTTACCGAGGCACAAAGCACCCTCAAATGATACACTCAGGGCGCTAATAAGAAGAGTTGTCCAGGAAGGCAGGACCCTCCTCAATGAAAAGGAGTCAAAAGACTTCTTCGCGAATTACGGCATACCAGCGACCACTACATACATTACCCGGCACGTTGAGGAAGCGTTGGATATCGCGCAAAAGATAGGGTACCCCGTCGTCATAAAGATTGTTTCTCCTGACATTTCACACAAGAGCGATGTTGACGGGGTGGTGACGAGAATTAATGCCGATCAACAATTATGGGATGCATACGGGAAAATGATCACCGGGGTAAAAAAACGCGCCCCACATGCAGTCATAGAAGGTGTCACCATTCAAAAGATGGTCGAGGTAATAGACTACGAGCTTATTCTCGGCGCCAAAAAAGATAAAGACTTCGGCTCGGTCATTCTTTTCGGAATGGGGGGAATCACTGCCGAGCTTATCAGTGATTTTTCCATCGGCCTTCCGCCTCTCAACCAGACACTGGCAAAAAGACTGATCGAAGAAACAAAAGCCTACAAGCTCATGCAAGGCTGGCGCGGCAAACCGCCGGCGGACCTGGGAGCACTGGAAGAAACCATTGTCAATTTTTCTAATCTGGTCGTTGAGTTCCCTGAAATCGCCGAAATTGATATCAATCCGTTGTGTATTTCCAATGGCAAACCATACGCCCTCGATGGACGGATCATCCTTGACCGAGACTGCATTGATGCTCCCCAGTACCAGCATTTAGTGATCATGCCCTACCCGTCAAACTACATAATACCCTGGGAATTTTCAGACGGCACCAACGTGCTACTGAGACCAATAAGACCTGAAGATGAGCCATTGGAACACGAGCTGCTCGCAAGCTTGTCACCAGAGAGTTTGAGAACCCGATTTTTTTCACCGAATATCGACATGTCTCACGAAAAGCTTATCCTATTCTGTAACATAGATTATGACCGGCATATTGCCATGGTTGGAGAAATCATGGAAAATGGGCAAAGAAAGATAATCGGTGTCGCCAGGCTCATCATTAATTCCGACTTCAATTCCGGTGAGTTTGCGGTTCTTGTGCACGATAAGTATCAGGGGAAAAGGTTGGGTTATAAACTTATGGAGGTGCTCATAGACATAGGTAGAGAAAAAGGGGTGCACGAGATATATGGTGAGGTGCTAACAGATAACAAAAAAATGCTCAGTTTTTGCAAAAAATTGGGATTCACAGTACAAGGCCAGCCAGGAGGAACAACCACAGTGACCCTCCGCCTGAAATAATGTCACCCTACCCTATTTTCCCCGATTTTGTTAATCAAGCATGATGGAATAATAGATTTTTTATACCTCCCCACCACTTCACTATCATAATGCGTAACAATACACGCACCCATGACGACACGTTCGGTATTCTCCGATATCCTGGCTGGTTGTGCACCGACACGCGGGCCTTTGATTTTTATCTTTTTCGATGGTGATCTGTGTTCCAAAAAGACGGTTAAGCACTTTCCCGTCAATACAACTTCCCGGCTGAATGCCAAAACTGGCAAGTTCTTCCTTTTCCGCGCAACTGAATATTTGCATACTATTTGTTGTGGCTAACTCAGCCAAGGTGGTGGCAATTTTCCCAACAATGTTGTTCTGATAAGTAAGATCAATGATCTTAAATCCGCATTCTTTTTCCACTATCTTGAGCCTTTTTAAGACCTTAGGATAAAAGTCAAGAAAGCTTACTATCACCCGCTGAGTTTCATTTCTGAGAGCACACGCAATTTTATTGAAACAGGATGTTATCCACCCCTCTCCCTTTCCGGATGCATAAATAATGGGATCAAAACGCCAGAAAATTTTTTCAGGCCCAATTTCATGACTAAGTTTTTTAAAAGTTTCTAAAGCTTTTTCTAAAGAAGGAGATTTTTTTTCGAGAGGGATTCCATATCCGGTTATAGTATAAAGAAAAATATAGTTGTACCCCCGGTCATCCAGCTCTTTTAAATGCTTCATAAGCGGTTCAGCATTTCTGGTCCAGAATACAAGTGCCTCTACGTCCTTAGGTCGCAAGCTCACTGTTTTTGCCTGGGAAGGATTAAAGGGATTTTTAACCCGGACATTCTCTTCTCGTATTCGTTCCATGAACCAAGAAGAATAGAAAGCAGGAATATCGGTCCTTCGACTCGCACTAATAATCATGGATGGGGCCTTAAATTCCTTTCCTTATGGTGCGGATAAAACAATCCTAAAAAAATTTATATTCTATAATTCTTTAATTTATTTGAATGGTTTTATGGAACATTGCAAAAAAACTCCATATCTGTTACAGTGATAGCCTAATTTTAGCCACCCCCCCCAATCGCAAAAGAAGATGAGGAGGGTAAGAAGTATTTTAGCTTATCAGGGAACAATATAAACAAAATATTTTTTTTAAAATTATGAATAAATCATTAAGCATTGACACAGTCTGTAAGGTTTTATGTGATGAAGGTTTTTAACCGAGATCCTGGGGAAAGATCCACATTGGCGAAGGATGCGATAAATGCCGGTGGACCGGCTACCTCGGCCGAACCGGAATCTTTGAGGTAATGGAAATAAACGACCGCATCCAAAAACTAATCAGCCAAAAAATAGAAAACTGTCAAATTTAAACCGAAGCGCTGAAGGACGGAATGATCACGCTCCACGAAGGCGCAATCCGAAAAATGCTTGACGGAAAGCACAGTTTATCGAGTCCTCCGCGTAACCGGTGTTGGAGAAAATCTGATTAGTTAAGGAGTGGATATAGTTATCGAGGCCTATGCAGTTTCACGAATTCTACATGCAAATAGCCTTAAGCGAAGCCCTTAAGGCTTACGAAATGGGTGAAGTCCCGGTTGGCGCGGTCGTGATGTCAAGCGGGGGAGAGGTTTTGAGTAAATCTCACAATGAAACAATGAGACGAAATGATCCTTCTGCCCATGCTGAAATCATTGCCTTGCGGGAAGCAGCAGAAGTTTTAAAAAATTACCGGTTGAATAAAACTCGGATTTATGTAACCATAGAGCCATGCATTATGTGCGCTGGGGCCCTTATCCATGCCCGGGTAGAAGAGGTAATTTTTGGAGTTTCGGACCCCAAAGGGGGAGGCCTGGTAACGCTCTATCAGCTCGGAAATGATGCCAGGCTCAACCATCACCTGAAAGTCACTGCCGGGGTTTTGAAAACTGAGTGCGGAGAAATTATTCAGCGTTTTTTTAAAGAAAAAGAAAAACCAATTTAAAATACTAAAACTTTTTTTCGGAGAGGTACCGAAGTGGTTGTAACGGGGCCGACTCGAAATCGGCTTGTCCTTTAACCGGGGCACGCGGGTTCGAATCCCGCCCTCTCCGCTTATTTTTATACATTATTTTAAATGCTTACCTTTATTAATAGGGGTTATTTTTAACTGCGCTTTTACTGCGCCTGATTTCTGGTAAATCTCCACCGAATCCGCGAGCTCAAACTGCAAATATCTGTCAATCGCCTTGTTCGATGAAATCCGAGAAGCCTTCTTTATTTTCTCCGGGGAGAAGTATTTTTTTAGGTCCGTTATTGAACTATGTTTTGTCCCACCGTAAAGATCAACGCCCTGGATCCCGAGGTTAAGACACGCCTTATGCCACGCTTTCCAAAGACAATCCCTTCCCATTTTTGAACCCGGTGTTACTCCACCCCATCCTTTGCCATGCCTAAAAAAATAAAGGTGGGGCAATGCCGAAGGGTACGATTTAACTATTGCCAAATCTTCCGGTAGGAACGGTACGAATTTAGGGGTTTTTTCCTTTGGCTGCCGGATCAGGACACCACCCAGGTGGAAATCGAAATCACCTTCCTTGATGGAGAGCATTTCAGAGGGTCTTATGGAAAAATAGGTGGAGAGCCATTTAATGCCAAGATAAATTTTAGGATTCCTTGCGGAAATCCTTTTTATTTCTTCGAGAATTGTCTGCTGAGTTTCTTTGTCAACCAACTTTCTCCAGCCAAGGGTGAAATCAACCTTGGGAAACTCTGGAAACTGAGCCCTCGTAATAACCTCCCGTTTTTGGAGCCAGACCCACATCGAATGTAAAGTGGTTTTGATGTTTGCTCTTGATTTACTGGATAAGTGGCCGACGATTTCTTTGGAAAGTTTGGTTTTTGCGAGTAAAAAATCTTCAAATTCAGCATACCGAATGGTCTTAATGTTCTTGTCGTGCCAATATGCCGTTGCCAATTTCAGGTGGTATTCTATTGATCGCAGGGACTTGATTTCCCCTTTTTTAAATTCTATAAATTGGTCCGCAAGCGTTTCAAACCCAAGCGGATTATCTTTTTTATAATCCCTTGGGTCAAAATTGCCCTTGTCGGTTTCGTAACGAACGCCATTCAGAAAGCGATCCGCTTTATCATAGGTCCTGAATCGCTTTTGGGTTCTCCCAAATTGGACATAAAAGGATATTGCTCTTTGGTTAGGATGGTTCGGGCAGATTAAAGCTCTTTTTTTGCTATCGTTACGGTATTTCCCCCCGCAAATCGGGCAAGCCTCTCGGCTATATATATCCCCACGCATAGTTATATCCTCCTCACAAGGTTTATATGGGTAGGATGATATATCTTTTGTCTGTGGGGAAGCAATCATATTTTTACATTCTCTCCTGGATCATGGAGAGAGTTGTATTGATCCGGTCAACTTCGGCCATCAGGGCAATTTTTTCAATTTTTAATTTTTCAATCAAAGAATCAAGATCAGGGTGTTTTGGTTCGGGTTTTTGCTTCTTGGCAATCGGTCTCTTTGCTGTGTTACTTTCGCTATGTGATTTCCCGTAGCGTTCTCGCTGGACTTTAGCAGTACATGTTTTGCACCCCCAGTTTCTCCCATCTGGCGCTTGTTTATTTGACCCGAAATCATCCAGGGGTTTGACCTCTCCGCATTTAGAACATCGTTTCAACGTTGGGTCTTCCGGCTTATTTATGTTTTTATCTTCCATCCTCTTATCCTCCTGGGCAGGATTCATTATTGCCCTACCCTGTTTGCAATCCCGACACTCGAGATATGAGGGTGAAGGATTGCCCGGTGAATAAGTTATCCGCCTTTCCTGCCGGCGGAGGCACTCTTTCTTTTCCAGCTGCATATTGTTGTTCTTGCAAAAGAAAGTTTCAGGGTTCATAATTTTTAGGTTTGCCGGGGACCCGCCCCGGCTCGGGGTGGTAGTTTACACGCCGGCCTTACAAAGTGTCTTATTTGGTGCCGGCAATTACCCGTGCCGGCGGCGGGGATCTAACCATCATTCCTCTTTTTTGGCTACTACGTCCCACCAAGTTCGAAGTCGCCCCACGATGCGCCCACGATTGGACGCACCGCAGGAAAGGAGGAGCTTATGAAAACGGGCTGGGCCCGGAATGGTCATACTATTTCCTCTTTCAAATTCGTTAAAAGATTAGTTCCCATTTTCTTTGCGATTCGATGAAATTCCTTTCGATGTTCTGATGAACAGAAATTTTGATTTTTTCTTTTCGGTTCAAACTTAGTTTTACAACCAATGAGCCCGCATGGAATTAGCTCTAATCCTTGCGTGAATGCTTCTGGCTCGGCTTTAATGTCTTGGTTGACCATTATTACTTCCCGTTTTTAATCATGCCAAAAATCGACTGTATGAGGTCAATCGTTTCTTCCGGCTTTGCCTCGGTTAGTTTCTTTTGTTCTTCGGGGGTGATGATGATGCAGTTGCAGTCCTTGGCTACGGTTTTAATCCAAGTATAATTTTTTGAATCTTTGGTAAGGATAACTCCCCATTCGGTAGGACAATAATATGGGTCTCCAGAAGAGCTTTTTCGATTGGGATTGGTTACATTATGGAAGTGATTGCGCGAGATTTGATTTCGGCGAAAAATATCAGCGCGTTCATCCGCTTTCGCCATATCATCAACTAAATCAGAAAGAATTTCCCCATAAGTTTCCTTCGCCATTTCTCTCCTCCATTTTCCAACACAAATTTAGTGTTGGAATTTAGTGTTGGAAATTTAACCTGCAAATTACGAGTCTAATTTTGACCTTTTAATAGGTGCTGACAAACCTGTTTTTTTGAAATAAATTGCAATTATGAAAACGAAAATTGAAATATTTGACATAAATATTTTCCTTGAATCAGGCCTTAAAAAAATGGTAAAAGGGAGACGGAACTTTACTCGTGATAAAGCCAATTTTTTAGGATTGGGATCCGTCTCCCTTTTGGTTTTTATTTTTGTGGTGCTTTATCATAATTAAGGAGATCTGATTGAAAGATATCATGTTAACCACACTTATCACCTTGGCCGAACAGACTCCGCCAATAGAACACGATATAACTCTAATCGTAGGCGGATTTTTGGTCTGGGGTTTGTCGTAAGTTATGAAAAATATGTACAACATCACCCACTCACATCTGGAGTTGAGTAGCAATAAAGTTAATCCCGGCAGCGCTGAGGTTTCGGATATAATCAATGATACGAGCCCTAATTTCATTCACCTGCGCGACGCTAAGTACTACGTTCTGGGTGATAACAACCCGATTCCGGTGAACACGGGCGTTTTTGTTCGTATTTCTCTTGAATCTATTCATGGTTTTTCCTTTGGGAAATTAGGGCCTGCATGAATTCCTTATTTGGATACAAAAGTCTCCTTCCTGGAAGTCCCGCATTGTGCGGGTTCTTTTCCATGGGAGCTCTCAACTTTCAGGAAGGAACTTATTTTCATGATTATAATTTGTTAAATGTGAAAGGTTGATTTTATGTTTCATGACGGCAAATGCCCGAAATGCGAAGCCGCCATTCCAAACGTAATAATGGAAGCCATACCCATTTTCGAAGGGTTAAAAGCACGGTGGCGGGGAGTTTCGTTTTTATGTCCACGGTGCAAAACGATTTTGGGTGTGGGTATTAATCCCATAGCCCCAAAAATCGACACGGTTGATTAGTGAAGATAATGCCTCCGGGTGTTTTATTCATACTTTTCCGGGTAAAGGAGTTCTTGAATCCTTAAAATGACATCGCCGGGGATATTGATTCTTCCGGCTTCGTAATTAGTTACGGTAACTCGTTCTTTCCCAAGTATTTTTGCGAACTCATCTTGGGTGAGATTAAGTTTGGTTCTGGCCTTTTTAACGAGATTGGCAAATTTGGGGTAGTTCATAATGAAAAAACTATAATAACAATTTTAGTTATTGTCAATAACTTTTTATGATTGACCCAAAAAAAAGAGAAGAATTAAAAAAGAAAGCTCATAAACTAAAAATTACCCAAGATTTTCTTGCGCAAAGATGGGGAGTGGGGAGAAGTGCCGTTGCGAATAAATTTGCCGGCAGAATAAGTTTTATGAATAACCAATTAGAAGATTTAAAGGAACTTATACGGCAAAAAGAAAACCCCATTATAAAACCTCTTGAACAACCTTATGCTCCGCAACAAATTGAAACTTTATTCAAAATTATCGAAGACCTTAGAAATGAAAACCGGATACTCAAAGAAAAATTAGAAGATTGTGAAAAAAAAATATTGGAATTAACAAAACCGTATGATGGAATAGACAGACGAAAAAAAAACCGGTAGGCCAAAAAATTATTTACTTATCAGATTATAGATAAGGAGGGGATATGATATTTATGATGGTCGTATTGGTTATTTGGGGAGTGCTTTCTTTTTTATGGGCTATGTTAACATTGGCCGCTGCTGCAAGTGCTTTTCATGAAATAGGCGGCTACATTCTCTTTCTTATGAGCGCAGTTTGTTTTGCTGGCGCCGCTATAATTCAAGGATTAATTAATAATTATGAAGAAATTCGCTCTTTAAAATATGGCTTGAAATACCCTAAAGAACATTGTAGGAGGGAAATTAAAAGGGCGCTTATTTTCTGGGTTTTTCTGATTTTAATTTCAAATATTGCCCATGCACAATCCGCAAAAGAAGCAATAATGGGATTGAAAAAACTTGAGGCAAGATGTCAATCTGGAATTTCATACCGAGATTATAGTAATGCTGTTGCTGATGCAAAATTCCCGGTAAACCTATTTTTAGAAAGTTCAACATCAAAAAACAACAAGGAATTATCAACATCAATTTCGAAAGCAATGCTACACTATGAAATGGCGGGAGCATTTTGGAATAATAAGTTTTCAATTTGGGAATACTCGGTAAGCAAAGATTCCGAAGAAGAAATCATAAAAATTTATCCAGAGGCCGACAAGGATGCCCAAAACAATGGCGCTCGAATGAATTACAATGGACACAACCATATGGTTGTTGATTTTCTTTTACCCGTAGTGTGGCGTGAAGCATCAAAAGAGTTAGATAATGCAACAAAATTATATGCAAAAATAGAAGGGCATTCGTCGGGCGATAAAGACAAACTAAAAAAAGAAAACGAGGAATTAAAGGCAGAAGTGGGAGAGGTTGAAAGCAAAAGAAGGGTCGCAAACAGGTTTCTCCCCCCTCCTCCCCAGAAACCCGTTGATTTTGGGGATTAATAGGAGTAAGATTTAATTGAAATGCGTTTAAATTAAAAAGGAGGAAAAATTATGAAAACCGCAGTTTTGGTTAAAAATGCGGAAAAATACAGGCGGAAATTTTTGGCAACCCGATTTTCAAAAGATCAAACCGTTGTTAGCCATGCGCAAAACCTACCAGCGTATTGAAAAGAAGCAAAAGCAAAAGGCGCCGAGGAACCAGTAATAATGTTTATTCCAAAAGAAAATATGACGATGATTTATTAAAATGCCTATTGCAAATTGTCCATTTACTTCTTTTTTACCTGACCAGTTTCCGAGACCTTTACTCCCAATCAAAATAATAAATCCACATACAGGGAAGGGGTTTAATACTTGGGGTCTTATTGATTCCGGCGCAGACGAATCTGCTATCCCCGCAATTAATGCAAAAGTATTGGACACCACTAACGGCGGAGATAAAAGCCAATTGCAACCGGTAGATGCATTACCTCAGCTTATTCACACACCACCACAATTGAAATTTATCACTGTAACGACTTCCGTTTACTCTATACAATTGACAATGTTTTAGTTGATTTCATACAAAATCTAAACATAACCCTTTTAGGAGTAAGAAATTTCCTTTCTAAATTTATACTTACTATTGATTATCCAAAAGAAAAACTTTTCTATAAAACTAACCTCTTAAATAAATAACCCCTCTTCCCCATCCCGAACCGGGAAAGCGGGTTTTTTATTGCCTAAAAATCCTCTTTAAAATCCCTTTTTAAATCATTGCCGGGAAAAGTAATTTCCCCCTATTCTAACCACTTCCCAGATCATTGCAAGAAAAATAACATTTTCTCTCAAAATAGTTCTTGACAGACGAAAATAACATTTAAAATCTCACTTACCATGAACCCAACCCCCGAAATCCAAATCTTCCAAGCCGCGCTCCAAATTCTCTCCCATCTGCTGTCCTTGGAAGCAAGGCTAAAGGAATTTTGCGAGCGAATGGAGGGCAAGCCATGAAGGGAAAAATTGATAAAGGTGGTTGTTTAGATATTTGGAGAGGGAAAAGCTTTTAAATTCCAGCGTTGTCCCCATAAAGATCAATCCGAGTCGAATCAATTTTGCTTTTGTGGTGATTGGTGCCCTCTCTTCGGCGAGCCAGCCAGCAATCCTTCATCCCTTAAAATTTGTGAAGATCGCACCTTATTTTTTGGTGAGGGGTTTGAAGATGAAAGGCCAAAGCCATGATCCCCAATCCCTTCGGGTATCAAACCCAGAATTATCGCCTTTTAGAAGCTCTCAACTATGGACAGTAACAACAGGCCAGCTTCTTTATGACCTCAGGCTCGGTTCACATCCGAGGCGGATGAAAGACGTGCGCGATTACCTCGAAACTATCGGCTACACAGTTATCACCAAGCAAATAAGCAATAAATCTTTTGAATATTATCTTGCCCCTTTAACGGAGAAGGCGAGCTGGTGGCAATGGCTGAAGGGGTTGTTTAAACAACGTCAATCTGCCTTGGAAAAGGCTTTTGAATATACCTCAACCACGCAGGAGTTAAAGCCCCGTCTGCTGGTGGCGAGTCTTAGGAGAGTAGCAACAACGTAGCATGGTTGCTACCCGGCAAGATCAGCGGCGGAAGCGTCAAGCCCCGTAAGCCCGGGAGTGCAGGAGGAGAGAAGTAAAGATTAATTAGATGAATAATGCGTCGGCAAGACTTGGGGCCCAGTAATCTCCCTGCATAGCATGGGAGATGCCTTGGTGTGAGTCTTAAGACACCTGCAGTATGCTTAAGCGGATCACTACCCCAAGACAGGCGCATTTTAACTTTAAAGGAGAGATCGGAGGAATGACCAATGAATACCATCCTTGCAAACATACGAAAGGTAGACCGAAATCCTTATTCACCCATGTCAAAAATGCGAGCATCGAGCATCTGCTCGTTTCATCCTGATTTTAGCCATAATAGTGGTGGTGAGTCTGGACATAATTCTGTTTCAGGCAGCTTATCAGGATTGGCTGTCCAAACCTTGGGTGACGCTTACCGGGAACCCGGTTGTGGCAAAGGAACTGCTCGCAAAGGCATCAAAGCATCACGGCACTCAGGGCTTCGAGGTTAGATGTCAGGAATATACCTCTCCGGCATTTCATGTAATTTGTAAAGCATTTAATAATCAACACAGGAGGTAGTTATGACTTTAAAATTAAAAAAATTAGAAAGAGAAAATACGTTTGAGGTTACAGAAATCACCGTTAAGGAACAAGTGCTTAAAGATATCGGAGAGCTTATTCAAGACTTGATCACCAAAATCACGGAAAACGTGGACGAAACGCAGGAGAGTGCCAACTTCACCATTAAGTGCGCGCTTTCTACCGATAAGGATGGAAATCATAACTTTGAAATTTCTGGCAAAACTTCCCTAAATACTCCCACGATCATCCGTGGCGCCAAGATCATTGATAAACAACTTTCGCTGTATGGGATATTTAAATAGAGAAAGGAGTGGCCGATGGAACGTGCTCAATGGTTAGAAGAACGAAGAAAAGGCATAGGAGGTTCGGACGTTGCCGCGATCCTTGGTCTCAACCCCTGGAAAACCGCTTATCAGGTATATCAAGAAAAAAGAAAGGAGGTTGAGGATTGGGAGGGGAATGCCGCTACTGATTGGGGTAAGCGCATAGAACCAGCAATCAGGCAGTGGTACAGTGACGAAACAGGAAGGTGCGTTAGACTCCCCGATAAGATTTTGTTCCACGAAAAATATCCTTTCATGTTGGCCTCGCTGGATGGGTTTACCGATGACCCTCGTGGGGTAGAGATCAAGACAGCAAGATCGGGCAAAGGTTGGGGTGATCCTGGGACAAGTGAAATCCCCGATTATTATGCGCTGCAAGTCCAGCATTATATGATCGTCACCGGATTTCCTGTCTTTGATGTCCCTGTTTCCATTGCCGGGGGAAGCCCTGAGATTTATGAAGTTCAAGCAGATAAAGAACTGCATGAAATGATCATTGAGGTAGAGGCGAAGTTCTGGCAGATGGTCATTCATGGCAATCCTCCGGATGTCACGACCTATGCCGATGCTATTCAAAGATACGGTCGGAGCTCGGCCTCCGGTGTAAAACAGGCAGAAAGTGAGGCAATCCGCAAAGCCTATGATGACCTTAAATTTACCAGAAACCAACTGGCCGGGTTGGAACATGCCGAGGAAGATTTAAAGGCTGAGATCATCAAATACCTGGGTGACGAAGCAGATACGCTTAAATATGGAGAAATTGTTCTTGCCACCTATAAACTCGGCAACGGGGTTAAGCGTTTTGATTCCAAAGCATTTGAGAAGGACAACCCTGAACTGCACAAACAGTATATGAGAACAGGCGAACCTCAACGGAGATTTTTACTGAAATGAACTGCTCTATAGATGGATGTAAAAAAGAAGTTATAGCAAGAGGGTGGTGCCATAAACACTATAAAAGGTGGCAGACGCATGGCAGCCCGTTAATCGCAAGGGCTAAGAGAGCAAATGGAACCGGGAATATAAGGCCAGATGGCTATGTGGGATTACAAGAAAACAATATCTCCTATTTTGAGCATGTCAGGATTGCTGAAAAAATCCTTGGAAAAAAATTACCACCCGGAGCCAAAGTTCATCACCTAAACGGCAATAGGCCTGATAATCGCCCATTAAATCTCGTTATTTGTCAAGACGACTCTTACCACCGAATGCTGCATAACCGGATAAATGCCGTTAAAAATGGATACCCTCCTCATTTTAGAAAGTGTCCTTATTGTAAACAGTATGATGATCCGGTGAATCTCTATACCAAGGGAACTATAAACCGTCATGTCGCCTGCATGAAAGCCTATGACATGGCCAGATACGAAAGGAGAAAAAATGAACGACAACAATCTATTTAGTGAAGCACCGATTGCAACTAGACCGCAACAGGACCGTTTTATGCTTGACGTTGAAGAAAAACGGGCCATAGCCGAAATCCAAGGCGCTCTCATTATTGCTAAAAAATTCATGCGTGACCCAGTTAAATCAATGGACAGAATATTAACCGCTTGCACCCGCACCACTTTGGCAGAAAAAGCACTTTACGAATATGCGAGGGGGGGCACGGACATAGAAGGCCCATCTATACGGCTGGCAGAAGTTGTTGCGCAAAATTGGGGCAATATGGTTTCTGGGGTAATTGAATTGACAAGACGTGTTGGAGAATCGGACTGCATGGCCTATGCGTGGGACCTGGAAACGAACTTTAGAGATGAAAAACGTTTTACTGTAAAACACCAACGAGATACTAAAAGTGGTAGTCATAAGGTGGAAGCAGAACGAGACATTTATGAGGTCGTGGCAAATATGGGAGCACGAAGGAAACGTGCTTGCATACAGGCCGTAATCCCGGGTGATGTGATGGATGAAGCGGTGAAACAGATTAACCTTACCCTGAAAACTAAAGCTGCCGTGACTCCCGAAAGGATTAAAGACCTCCTTGAAAAATTTGGGGAATATAAAGTTACAAAAGAAATGATTGAGAAGCGTATTCAAAGGCACGTTGAGGCTATTACCCCGGCCCTAATTATCCAGCTTGGAAAGATTTACAATTCAATGAAGGACGGCATGAGCGTTCCGGCCGATTGGTTTGAGGTTGTCGCGGTTGAAGGAAAAAAGAAGAACCGAATACTCTCAAGGAAAAGGTAAAAAAGGCAACCAAAAAAGATCCGGAGAAGAAAGAGGAAACCAAAGCAGATCCGAAAGGCGACAAAAAGAAGGAACCCGAAGATCCCTTGAGCAAAAACTGTCCCGATACCGGAGAAAAATACTTGCAGTCCTATTGTAAAGAGAACTGCAAGGGCTTTGGAGATTGCCCGGCCTGGGAAAATCAAACCAGTCAAGGTTGACCAATGATAGTTCTTATTTTTTCCTAGGAGTATAAGTTTTTCGTTTGATTCTCAATAGTTCCGCCCAAACAGAACCCTGCATTTTTGCGGGGTTTTTTATTTTTCAAAATATTTCATAATTATTGACTTTTTCCCTCCTACGGGTTAAAAGAAATTAAAAAGATTAAGTCCAGATAATGCTATATGAACACTATAGATCATAGCTAGGGGCGGCAATGAACGAATGGAAACCTTTTGTTGGCCGCATTACGTTTTTCCCGGCCATGCCGATATCATCGCCGCTGCCATCCGCCCTTGACCTGTATCGGCAAATCTGGGGTGGCGACCCAGACGCTTTTCAGAAGCAGGCCAATGCCCTTGTGCCAATGGTCGCCCAAGGGAAGCGCAGTGGCCTGATAGTCAATTGTGTGGCCCAGCCGGCACGAATCGACTTCAATCTTAGGCTGCGCCAACTCAGATACCGAAATGACGGTGGCGCTGATCGATCATCCAATCGAACTTCGAGATGAGCTTGATGCGCATAATAAACTTCCTCGACGGGAGCTTTGTTTTGAACCATATTTCGCGTGTGGCGCTCATTCTGCAATTTCTTAACTTGAAACCAAGTCATGCAGAAGCCAACAAGGCGTTGACCGAGGTCATACCTAATCGATATGGTGTAACAATCACGGACGAAGAGGACTTTATTTTTCAGATCAATCAGCCGCACATGAATAGGGAATTTCAAGACATTAAGATGAATTTTGTTACGAAGTGGAGTGTAGAGCAGTTTCAGATTTTAACTATTTCACTTCCGTCCGGCGGTGTGCCAGCGCCAGTGCTCCCCCAACCTAAAAATGCCATCGCCGCCAGCGTGGTTTTCGACAACAATAATATCCCTCTTACCCCTGTGCGCGCTCTCCCCGGTAAGGAACAATCCGCCTTGTTGCAGGAAGCGTTGGATGCGGCAGTACAAATGCAGCAGGAAATTGGCCTTAATATTGAGGGATTTTAACATGCCGAATTGGCTCACCAACATTTCCAAACAGGTCACAATAATTCTGGAGTCAAGTTCTGTACCACCAGAGGATGATTGTCGACCCAATCCTCACGCGAATCAATGCGGAATTTACGGATGCTATGAATATGCCAGAAACCCAAATCCAGAGAATACAGGTCTTAAGCATGGGTATTATTGGACGACAGGAATACCTGGAACTAGGGGAGGCGCTCAGCGAAATGGTCGAACTTGAAGAGAAAGACGAATGGAGAATTGACGCGCCTGTCTACGCGAATGCCTGTCATATTGCAGCGGAACTAGTGGCTTCTTCTTATCCGGCGCCCCGCATCTTCAATCACGGTCCTAAGTCAGTTGTTTTCAATTGGTCAATCGAAAACAAATCTTATCTTACTATAGCTCCGATAGAATCTCTGCGCTATTGTCTTCTCCGGAGCGCATTGAGCAACGAATAGATCAGTCTATAAACCAATTATCAAGCCCACCTTCTTTCTTTCCTCTATTCAACCTAATCCTTGGGGGCAGGGCTTCGTCTTGATCAAGAATATCGACGATCCCCAGAGTTTTTCGTCTGACGCCGATATGAGGCAAAGGCATATCCCAGGTAGCGATAGTCTATTTCGGTCTTGTATCCATCCGCGCTCATTTAATAATAAGGGAAAGCGGTTTGCAATAGAATAGGATGCTGCATCTAGTGCACGATCCGATGCTGAGAACTATCTCTAGTTCCTTAGCTTGGGAAAGGTTCGTTCCTACCACCAAAGAGGTTCACGCTTTTGGTTGTCGGTTGGCTCATCTTCCTGGAATAAGAAAGGAAGCGCCAAGGGACAACTTGGGAACAAGCGATTCATTTATTGTGGCGCTTATCGACTGAATGGAGATGCGGTTCGGGCTCTAAAGTTCGTCGAAAACTTATGAGATTTCTTCTGCTGACGTTGTGCACCACATAGAGGATGAGGAAATTGCCAATACCCATCTTAATAATTTCTCTTACGACTGGAAATTTCAATGTCGAAGGAACAAAGACTGCGATAGTAGATCGTCTCTGGAGTGCATGTTCCGGTCCATTAACGCATATGCTGATTGTGATCAGTATTAACCTCATCCCAGTATATATTAATCGCACATCACATGCGGGGGATATCTGCGATACTCGGCCATTGCTCTACCGCCGGAAGCCTCGCAGATTTAAAATATACACTTGGTTTATTGGTTTTGGCGTAACTTCTCCCAAAATGCGACAAAAAAACATGCTCATTTCTTGAGTTAAATTTATAATCCCCGATAATTACGTCATCATCTATCCAAGGGTCTTATACGGATCAATATAAACACTATTAGCGTCTGAAGAAACAAAAAATTAACTGTTACACTTGGTATTGGGGGCCTAAATGTCATATCTCGACCAAGCCCTGAAAAAGGCTACGCCGCCATTTCTGGCGAAGGGACGAAGCAACGCATCACCTATGTAGCTGTAAATCACTCCGAACGGTTTCGCCGACCCCGAAGAACAAGTCCGGGCCGAATATTGGGCCGAACTCGTTTTCCGCTACGGCTATGAACCGGCCCGCATCGGCGTCGAGGTCACCGTTCCCGACCGCACGCCGAAAGACGCCGCCGATTTCGTTGTTTTCAATGACGACGCCCGCACGCGCCCCTTTGCCGTCATCGAGTGTAAACGCGACGGCGTGACCGACGCCGAATTTCTCAGGCTGTCGACAAGCTTGCGGCAACGGCACGTGGGCGAAGTTCCGCGCCGATTATGTCGGCGTGATTGCCGGCAGACGCGCCGCTTCCTCGATTTCACCGAAAAATACGGTGTTCTCGAACGCGAGGCCAACATTATTGCCGACTTGCCCGACAATACGGCAAGCCGGAGGAATGGCGCTTTTGGAAGGGCACGAAGGAAGACATTCAGCCGGTCAGCAAGGAAAGCTGATCGCCACGATCAAGAAATGCCATCAGACCCTTTGGGCGGCGGGCGCTCTCGCCTCCGATGGCCTTCGGCGAACTCTGCAAACTCCTCGTTCGTCAAGATTCAGGATGAAAAGACGCCACGCGAAAAACGGCCAGCCCTACGAATTTCAGATCAAGACGCACGAGCCGAGCCGAAGGCTCGCCGAGCGCATCAAGGCGCATCTACGACATCGCCAAGAAGCGAAAGACCCGCAGGTCTTCACCGACACCATCCACATTGACGACGCCAGCTTGCGCACCCTCGTCTCCCATATGGAGGGCCAATTTGAGCAAGACCGACCTCGACACCAAGGGCGTCGCCTTCGAGCAGTTCATGGACGGCTTTTTCAAAGGCGACTTCGGCCAGTACTTCACGCCGCGCGAAATCATCGCCTTTGCCGTGAAATGACGCAAGCCCAAGGCCGAGGACCTCGTGCTTGATCCCGCCTGCGGCTCCGGCGGCTTTCTCCTCTACGCACTCGACCAGTGCGCCGCGAGGCCGGGGAATACCACGACCGGAGAGCACGGGAGCACTACAAGCACTGGCACGACTTCGCCGAAGACAACCTCTTCGGCATCGAGATCAACGACGAGATCGCCCGCGTCGCCAAGATGAACATGATCATCCACGACGACGGCCACACCAACGTCATCGGCGAGGACGCGCTCGACCGCCTCGAGCCATCCGCAATCGCACCGGCAACAACGGTTTCAACGAAGACAAATTTCGACCTCATCCTGACCAATCCGCCCTTCGGCGCGCAGGTCAAGCTGACCGAACGGCCCTACCTGCCGATTTCGAACTCGGAACCAGGAAGACGGCAACGGCAAAAGAAGCCGCGCAAGAACCAGAAGACCGAAATCCTGTTCATCGAAAGTGTTTGGCATTTTCTCAAGCCCGGGACGGGCCGCGCCGCCGTTGTGCTGCCGGATGGCATCCTCACCAACTCCTCCTTCAATACGTCCGCGACTTTCTGCTGGAGCGTTTTCAAGTCAGGCCGTGATCAGCCTGCCGCAGACGGCTTTCAGCCCATTATCGGCGCGGGCGTGAAATCCAGCCTTGTCTTTCTGCGTCGACGCGGCGAGGACGAAAAACCGAAGGACGACGAAGCCATCTTCATGGCCGTGCCGGAACGATCGGCTACGACGCCACCGGACGGAAATGCGAGAACCAACTTCCCGAAGTCGTCCAGCAATACCGGAAATTCCAGAAAGACGCAAAACCTTTTTTCGTCTAAGCCCCGCCGAACGGCAAGCTGCCATGCTTTGCAGTCAAGCGGGGCGAAGCCAAGAATCGTCTAAATCCAGTTTTCTTTACTGGAGGGCATCAAAAGCTTGTACTGCGCCTCAAACAAATGAAGAATGTGAGGTTTCTTGGTTCTTTGATTGCTGAAGGAGCCTATCGTGTGCTTCCGCCAGGTAATTCATATCTCAGAGAAGGCGGTATCCGATTCTTCAGGGCAACAGAACTCGGGGAGGGCAATCGGATTGAATTGGGATTCGTGCCTTCGTGCGCCAAATGAGTTTGCACGCCACGAGCGGGCACAGGTTCGGGAAGGGGATGTGCTTCTTGCCGTAAAAGGCGCCACTATTGCTTCTGAAAAGTCTGTATGTCTTGCTGAACACAACTGAAGGAACCCACTATTATCAATGGAAGCATCTTTCGCTTTCGGGCTCCGCTGAAACCATATCCTCGTTTCTACTGGGAAATTCCTCTTCATTGTCTGATATTATGCGAAATCAGATGAAAGGTGCTCTTATACCTTAATAATGCTGTACAATTACCCTAAGTCGAGCAATCATTTGACAGTTTGTTTTCCCCTTCCCGCATTTCGGTTCAACAGGAGATGGTTGACGAGATCGAGTTCGCGCGGGAGTCGCCGCGGCGCGAACTCGAACAGGCTGACGCCTTGCTGTCCGGCCTTGACGCATCCCTCCTTTGCCGCCTCGGCCTTACCGTGCCGGAGAAGCAAGAAAATAAGGCTTTTTCCGTAAGGCTTGCCACTTAAAGACTGCCCATGGACGGCCTCGCCTATGACCTTTCTTTTGTTCGGGACATCCGTCCAAGGGCCCCGGTTAACCCACTTTCATCTTTCGCAGAAATGACCCGCCGACAGGGAAGAAGACCTCTCGATGAAGAACCTGCTTTGTTCCCTATGTTGGACTGCCTGAGTCCGACTTGACAGAGATTCGGAAAGTTGCCATGCGCCCTCTCTGAGGCCGAAGGTCGTCGGGCCTTTTATAGGCGGGGGATACCTCTCTTCGCACATTATCGAGCCAAGTGTTTTTAATAGGAATACGTTCTCCCGAGAGATTTTTAAAGGGCCCATGATTTTGCGTTTACGGCCACCGGTCTCTGTGGTTCGACCGCGCGGAAGAGACGTAAACCGTTACTTTCTCTATTCGAAATGTTCTTTCTGCTCTTTTGTTTTTGCACAGGTGCATGGGAAACGACAGGTTTCATCGGGTCGTCGGCACATTGATCGAGATTTTCGCTAATATCTGATGTCCCGTCCCCTGAAACCATGCAGGATCGAAATCAGCCAAGAATGACTCGCCCCGCCGCATGAAAAGCTAGGCGCTTGCGGGAGGAAGCGGCGCTTGAGTAGGAAGAATGCGAAGGCAAGCTTTGAAGCAAAGCTTCTGGGTGAGGATGGGCGAGATGAATAAATCACTTAGATTCAGTAACGCATTTTGGTTTTTATGCGAATACGTTATCGTATCATTGTTAATGTTGTCGAGGGTCTATCTATGTTTTCTGAAAATATAGTTAAGATGCCGAAACGCCTTGGTGAGAATATAGATCACCTTAATGAAATTGAAACCTCCATAGATATGTGCATCGAAAAATTTTACATATCAGAAATTTCCTTATCCAGAGAACTTTGAGGATTGCCACGGAGCCCGAAAAATTATTCGGCAGGAATAATGCCATACATTTTATCCAGTTGCTCCTTCATCGGTCAAAATCCCTTATTGAGGGAATTATCCATGCGCTAAATCATAATAGTTTTCTCTCGTCTCTTCTATCAGTTTTGCACCATTTTGAAAATACTGGAACATGCGCATTTTTTTTAAAGGATCTCAAGCTACTATCTTGACAATATTGATTTTGAAAAAATTGATGAAGACCTTTTTTTTCTTTCCATGGGATCAACTAGTATTGAAAAATTGCCTTGGTCCCAAAACCAATCAAGTACTAATATCTCATTGACACTAACGATGAATATTTAAAGAAAAAGTTGCTTAGAGACAATCCCCCTCATGATAAAATATTCAGGAAAATTTTTGAAGCTTGTGTCACGTTTGTCATCTAATTTTTCGAAGCACTATAAATAGTTTTGAAATCATTGCTGACGAGGGAGCCGTTATTTTTAATAAAACTGATCATATAAGTGATGTTGTTTTTCCCCTATTTTTTCATTTAGACTTCTCTCGTCACTTTTTCTTTATTTCTATGAAGAAGTGTTTAACTTGCTTAAAGAAAAAGAAATAATGCCTAAATTCCATAGTAATTAGTCAAAAAGGAAGGGCCACCCATAAAATTATAAAATTTTTAACAAGGGGGTTTTACTGATCAATATAAACATTGTTAGCCTGCGGTAATCGAGTCGGAGGTGCAAATGCGCAACGTCCTTGTCATTCCAGTCGCGCTCGCCGCGGTGCTTATCGCCGTGGGGCTGGGTGTGTTCGCTGTCGCGCTGGTCAAAGCCGTAATTCCGATCTTCACCATCACGGAAGGAACTCGGTTCCAGGTCTATATCCAAGACCCTGTGCTGTACACGGTTGGCCCGTTCTATTGCGGTTGGGTGACCTTCCGGCTTGTTTTCTCGCGTCTCGGTCGCAAGCCTGTGCCGCCCGGCTAACTAGCGCCTGCCCTGGACACGGCCCGCTTGGCAGTCGCATCGCAAGTTCGCTACCATTTCGCATCGCGGCCCACGCCCACTGAGGCGCAGTTTATAAGATGACCGAGTTATGAAAACCATAATTTTCTTCATTCTAAGAGAAAAAAGGAAACATAACAATCAATGGAAAATAACCCCCACAGCCTCGGCCATTCTAATATGAGGGTCTTTTACCATATTGCGGAAGAGGCCTATGTTGCAATGGATAAAGACCTTAAATCAAGCAAGAAGACCAAAAACCAACGGTGAACCCGGATTGATAATTACATATGACCCTAACCAAAAAAGTTTCAAGAATGCTTTCATCACGATTGTCTTTTGTGGGGTCTTTCTTGAATCACTGCTTCATCTTCTAATCGTGGAACGCAAAGGGCTGGATACTTTTAAGCGGTATGATTGGAAACCCTATCAAAGATAAAGCTCAACTGTTAGGCTGTAATGACCAGTCGATATTGGATGAAGTTGTTACAAAAATATCAAAATAAGCCGTCGAGAAGTAGTCCATGAAAAAACCCATTTAGACAATGACAGTTTTCGATTTGCTCAGACAGATGCGGCTTTTGCTATGAAACTTATTGAAAAAATTGTCACCTATTTTAATTTACCAATGGGAGTAATGAAGAGGGCCGTCCCTAAAATTATTAAATTCTTAACCACGCCGCCTTATACCGATCAATATAAAAATTGTTATGGTAAATTAAAGATTAAATAATCTTTTTTAACCCATGAGGGCAACCTTACGAGGAGATATTTTCATAAACATATGGGGGTAGCAAGTGGAAATTAGAAAGTTATTAAAACTTATAGAAGCTTTCTCTGAAACGTATAGTGGACAAGTTTATCATTATACTTCCGCCGACGGTGTTGCTGGCATCATAGCCAATCATGAAATATGGATGTCCAATACCGAGTTTACGAATGACACGACCGAGCTAAAAATGCTATCGAAAAATCATGATTTATTCTCGGATAATGATTTTAAGAATGACTTTGTTAAGAAGGCTTGGAAAGACAAAATTATACGTTATGAGATTGATAAGGATAGCAGTAGTTCCTACTTTTATATGGCTTCATTTAGCAAGTGTAAGGACTCACTTGAACAATGGCGAGCGTACGGCAATTATTGCATAGGGTTTGACGCAAGTCAGCTTGGTAACAAAAAAAAACGTGTCGTTTTATATAGTTGCCTATATACTGAAAAAGATATTAGGCAATGGATACTACGTAACGAAAAGAAAAGTGGCTGGGGGAAATTGACGGATGAACAAACTTCGGAGGCTGCAGCTTTCTTTCTGCTTTCCGTCGCTGACATGAAAGAAACAAAAAATAAGCATTTTAAGAGCGAGGAAGAAGTTAGATTGATCACCACATCATCTCATTACTGGTCTTTTGATAATTCCCCCGAAATGTATGAAGATGATCTTCCAATTCACTGCAGACGCCATCCCCCTCTCATGGATTTCCTCTTCCTTTCATTAAATTTTTTATCGAGCAGGATAATAAAAGCGGCAAAACAGGAGCGAAAGAAAAGGAAATGGAGATGAAGACAAGGAAACTGAAGGAAGAAGGCACAAAGGAAAAAAAGCTATTGCCGATTACGGAAGTTATCATAGGCCCAATGGCATATCAAGAGGAAGCAAAGGTTGCTTGCGAAATCTTTTTGGCTGAAAGAGGGTATAAAAAGGTGTAAAGTAAATGTATCAAGTATACCCTATCGGGGACTTAAACTT
This sequence comes from uncultured delta proteobacterium, assembly GCA_963727835.1. GTDB lineage: Bacteria > Desulfobacterota > WTBG01 > JAGOGO01 > JAGOGO01. Next base: position 722 of record CAVSIB010000012.1, on the reverse strand, counting down.
TAGGGGTCAGCAAGGCCGTTTATAAATTATAAAATTTTTAACCACGGCGCCTTATGCAGATCAATATAAATTTCTATTGGGTTATAAATGGTGAGCGAAACTTTAAATGAAATTTAATCCTGGGGATACTTTAGACAGCGATCATTGCACGGTACTAACCCACGAGTTCTTTAGGTGCGATGATTCTTTTAAAGAATTTCGTAGATTGGGTGAACAGATGATAATGCAAGGCAGAACACGAGAAATCTCATATAAAACCTATAATGCCTACACAGATTTTATCCATCATCTGTATGAATTTTTATTAGGTTGTTTGGCGCGAGATGTAGGAAATACCGATATTACCAACAAAAAGGGTAGCGAGCGAATAAAGATAATAGAAGGATATATAATGCATCATGCCCAGCGAGTCATGAATCAGTTCCGGGATGCAATAAAGAATGGAACAGCACCATCCTGGGTTAACGATATTAGTTATTATGATGTAATTGTCCCTGCGGAATTTGCAAAAGATTTCAGAGAATATAGGAATAAAGCAGTAGGGCATGTTGCCCATGAGCGCGCGTCAACGCTTAGCCTCACCGACTTCTACCACAAGTATCACAAGTTTTTATATTATATTTATCAAGATTCAATGTCCTTGTGGGGAAAACGTGGCAAAGGATTACCAGACTTAAAAGAAATAACAGAATTTAGTTTAATGCTTAGTGAAGAAAATACCT
>CAVSIB010000011.1:0-22965 GCA_963727835.1 uncultured delta proteobacterium | reverse complement strand
ATTAGACAATTCCGGTTAGGGCAGTCGGACAAGGGTTCTGGTTGTTGAGAAACACTTCTTCAAATTCCACAGGCGGTCTGTATCCGAGAGAGGAATGCAGACGTTTGCGATTGTACACTTCTTGGATGAAAAAGGGAAGCCGAATCTGGACATCTTCCAAGGTCCGGTATTCCCAGAGATATACTTCTTCAACTTTAAGAGTTTTAAAAAAACTTTCGGTGGTGGCATTGTCGTAGGGATTTCCCTTACGAGACATACTGATGCGGAAGCCATATTTGAGGAGCATTTTCACATAGTCGTGAGAGGCTTACTGGACGCCCCGATCGGAGTGATGGATGATTCCTTCCGGGGTCGGGCGATTTTCAATAGCCATTTGAAGGGCTTCTAGGCACAGAACGGTGTCGATAGTGCGAGAGATGGCATAACCCACGGCCCTGCGGGCAAATAGATCCAGGATGACCGCCAGATAAACAAAGGCATTCCGGATACTTATATAGGTGATGTCCGCCGACCAAACTTGGTTAGGACCCGTAACGGCAAGGTTCAGGATAAGATTGGGATAAATCCGATGGTTATGGATGCTATCGGTAGTCTTCACCCAGCGGCGCTTGGGTTTTTTGAGGAGTCCTCGTTCTCGCATGATACGGTGTACCTTCTTGTGATTATCCGGCTTTCCCCGTCGGTGCAGTTCGCGGGTCACCCGACGATATCCATAGCCGGGGAACTCTTCAATGATTGACTCGATGTCGTTGATAAGGTCCTGATCATCGGAGGCGACCTTTGGCTTGTGATAGTAAGTGCTGCGGGGCAGGTTCATGATTTGGCACCCCCTTTCGACGGCTTCGAGGAGGTGACGATGTTCAGCAATGAACCTTCGCTTTTCTTCGGCGGTGTCAAAAGGCCCCTCTGAACGGCTTTTTTTAAAAACTCGTTCTCCAGGGTAAGCCTGCCGACCAACTGCTCCAGCTGCCGGACGCGGCCCTCAAGGGCTGCTTCCTTACTGGGTTCATTGTTAAAACGGCCACTGGCGTACTGTTCTTTCCAGTGATAAAGAAGCCCTGAGGAGATCTCATAACGGCGTATGAGTTGAGCTGGCGTGCTTACTCCGCTCAGTAATTCTTCAATAGTCTGTCGTTTGAGTTCGATGGCAAAACTTCTTCGGTGCTTCATGGCAAGATCCTTTCTCCCATCTTCTGGGACTTTGGCTCCTGCCGACTACTCTAACATATTTTGTCCAATTTGAGGGGTGCATTCCAAAACGATTGCAATAGCTGTCTCGATCATATTCCAAACATCTCCTAAATCATTGATACTTAGAGGGGGTGTTCTTTTTAGAGACTCTATCAATGATGAGCTGTTGGACACTTTGATGCCGTGCCGAGTCAGAATTAATGGTGATCATGATATTTTTTATGAGCGGATTTTCAGTTTTATCTCCGATTTCTCTCGTTGTTTTAATGGCCGTTGATTTTATTTCCTGCCATTCTTTCATTTTTTGAACCAATCCTTCCTGCACGGCTTTCATTTTTTTCCCTCATCGTTTTATACTCCTTTATTTTAAAAAATTTTCTACAGCTACCTTTTCTAAAAGGGGGGGATGAGAATGACTTTATATTAACCTTGACTCAATTAGGGTTAGATAGTGGGGAACGAAATGGTTAAGATATTTTCTCCCGCTGCTGAAGCGAATTCCATTGTTAATTCTAACCGATCGCTTCTCAAGCCAAGAGAAAGAACTCCCCTTCCTCTTTCGGATTCAAGGTGAGTAATTGAACGCATCACTTTAAAGATTTCATCTGCTATATCGGCACGAGGTGCAGGGAGCACATATTTTCCCGCTGCCTCAACATCTAATCTGACCTCGTCTCTCCCCTTCTTCGTGAGAGCGATCTTTTTTGCACTTTCTTTAATGCCGTAAAGAATTGTTAAACAGAGAAATTTGAGCGCCACTTCCTCCCTGTCTTTTGTTACATCGGCAGTGGCCTCTTTTTTATTGATCAGCGCAATTTCTCTCTGCGGATCTGTCTCCATGTAACAATCGCAATACTCCTGCAGGCGAAGGTGTAAACTCCTTCTTGCTTCCACCATAATGTTTGCTCCTTGTTATGCGAGAAAATTGTTTCTTTTATTTTTAAATCAAAAACGCTTTCTTCATTTTTTTATTTTTATTTCTTATTTACTTTAGGCGGCTTGAGGGCAATCATTACTGTTGCCTGAGTTTTGGTTCAGTATATGCAGAATCCTGATAAACCCCGTGAACTAATTTTTCATTGCAGACAAAATTTTCTGTATTAAATAAGGGGAACTGATTTCAAAACTTCTATCCGAACTTATGGCTGATCCCGTAACCCCCCGTGGGAAAGTGCCACTCAATGTTAAGGTTGGGGCAGCCGATACGACAAGAGCCGCATTCTAAACATCCTTCAAAGGCTACGCTAATGCGGTCTTTTTCGAGCCGGTAAACATTCGCCGGACAGAAATAAAGGCATGGTTGGTTCTCGCACTTCTCCATACATACGTTGCCCTCAATGATTCGAATATGAGGTTTTTCGTCCACGCGAAAACGGTTTAAAAAAAGCTTGTCCTCAACCTTAACAGTCATTTAACGCTCCTCCAGCCATCCCATAAAAGCCGTATTAGGCTCCCCCAGGATATTTCCTTTCGAACTTCCTTCCAAATAGCTTTCTGTTTTTCTTTTTTGGGGACCCCATCTACGGTAAGCAATTCTTTCGCCGCAAAACTCCCCAACCTTGGCAAAATGGTAAAGAGCTCATGATGCTGAAGACGAAAGGCGTTAAACCGCCGATATTTTTTTAGATCCTTTATGACATATGAGTTTCGTAGCCGATAAACATATCGCTCAAGAGTCTTGCGAGTGAAATCATCTTTATCCAGGGCCTCAATAATAGTTTCTGCTGCAAATCTGCCTGAGGTCATGGCCATGTTTGACCCTTCCCGATGAAGAGCATTAAACAACATTCCTGAATCTCCGGCAATGAGGTATCCGTCGCCACAGAGTTGCGGCATCGCCTCATAACCACCCTCTGCAATCCAGTGCGCCATATATTCTTTTGCTTGGCCATCTTTTAATAAAGGAGCAACCATTAGATGCTGTTTAAAATCTTCCAGCATCTCGTAGGGTTTTACTTTGCTTTCCATAAAATCAGAAAGATTGGCCCCGATACATACCGAGAGCGAATTTTTATTGGTATATATTACTGCAATACCATCCATCCCCTGGGTGATTTCGCCGATGATCTCAATCGTAACCCCTTGACCAGTCTCCGTGTTAAACCGTTCGTTAATAATCTCTTCCGGAAGCTCAATTACTTCTTTGACTGCCAAGTGCAACCTGTTGGGGTTTGGGTTCAAGACGGAATCCGGTTTTTGCGGCCAGGGGAGAATTGATTCCATCAGCAAGCACAACTACCTTCGCCTTTAAATCTCCCTCGGGGCGATCTGTAGTGATGCCGATGATGCGATTATTGCTTTCTTTGAGCAGATCCGTAACAACAGTGCTGCAGACCACGAGCGCTCCTTTTGCTTTTGCCTGTTCCGCAAACCATCGGTCGAACTTGGCTCTTCCCACCGTAAAGGCATTAAACGCCTGTTTTTCATAAAATGCTCGATCGCGAAAGGAAAGACTGTATCCACCACTCTTGGCGAGGAACCATAAGCGTGACTCAATGATGTTCCGCTCGACCGGACAGTTTCTTTTTGTGAAATCAGGAATGATGGCGGCTAAGTCATGCCCGTAGAGGACACCCCCGGAAATATTTTTTGCTCCCGGGATATTCACCCCGTTCAAAAACAATGGTTTTAATCCCTTTCTCAGCTAACAAGCATGCTGCCGAGATACCTGCGGGTCCTGCTCCCACAATGGCGACGTCATAATTTTCCTGCATCCTTACAAATCCTCTTAGTTACCGCGTTATTCTTTTTTTGAGTTGCTCGATCAAAAGAGGCACAACCTTTTTATAATCCCCGATGATACCAACGTTAGCAACGTTGAATATCGGCGCTTTTGGGTCAGCGTTGATGGCAATAATTTTTTCAGACCCTTGCATACCCACCAAATGCTGAACAGCGCCTGACACTCCAATTCCGAGATAAAGTTTGGGCGCCACGGTTTTTCCGGTTTGGCCAACCTGACGTTCATAGGGCATCAATCCCGCTTCCACCACTGGCCTGGAACAGGCTACAAGCCCTCCGATCAGACCGGCAAGTTCCTCAAGCAAGGGCATTGTCTCAAGATCGCATGCCCCTTTCCCAGCAACAACTAAGGCAGGGAACCGAGTAATGTCAACACCATCACCAGCAGCAACATCCTTGATAAAATCTATCAGTTCAGGAAGCTTTTCGTGCGGTGGTTCAAAGGCATGGTGGTAAATATTTCCGGTCCTTGCAGGATTCTTTTCCGGTGTTGTAAAGACCCGCGGCCTCACCGTACTCATCTGGGGTCGATGGTGTTCACAAAAAATGGTGGCCATAATATTACCGCCAAAGGTTGGCCTTGTCATGAGAAGTAAATTCCTTCCTTCCTCAATATCTAACCCGGTACAATCCGCAGTGAGACCAGTCTCAAGATTCGTTGCCACGATACCTGACAAGTCCCGGCCTACGGGGGTAGCCCCGATGAGGCATATTTCTGGTTTTACTTTTTCACAGAGATCAGTCAGTGCTTTTCCATACGGTTTCGAGAGGTAAGTTTTGAGAAAAGGATCATCAATCACATGAACTTCATCGCATCCGTAGGCTATTGCTTCCCGGGCAATATCATTCATCTCATGGCCTAATAAAAACCCGATTACTTTAGTATTTAGCTTTTCGGCAAGTTCCTTGGCTTTTCCAACCAGCTCCCACGAAACGGTTGCCCCATGCCCGTATGAGCCCTCAATAAAAACAGCAACCCCCTGGTAGCCAGCAAGCGCACCATCCGAAACCTCTTCAGGCTTTCTGATTTTCTTTGGGCGCCTTTTCTTTTCGAATTTTATTGCTTCGACCGGACAGACTTCAAAACATTCACCGCACCCAATACAAACCTCCGGGTCAATAAGGGCAACCCCCTTTGACATTTCAATGGCACCGACCGGGCATTCGGCGACACAGATTTGACACCCCATACATTTATCTGGAAGTACTTCAGCAACTTCGATTCCCTTTGAATTTTTTGGCATTCTGGCTTACCGTTCCCACCTTTTTAGAAATTGAACAGCAAAGGTTTCGTCAGCTAAAAAGCTTTTTAAACAATCTTCCACTGCCTGCCGGGGGTTCTCCCGTGCATCAAATCGGGGCCCTCCTTCTTTAAGAGGAGGGGAAAAAATTCTTTTCACCCAGGTAGGTGAACCCTTGAGGCCCAATTTTTGGTTATCCCCGTGAATCGCCTCAGCGTTCCACAAGCTAATCTCAGATCGAAGGGCATGGATGAGGCGAGGAAGCGAAGCCCTTCGGGGTTTCGCTAATTCCAATTCAACGGTAAGCACGGCAGGAAGTGGGCCGCGAATAATCTCACTGCCTCCTTCGACTTTTCGTTTCACGGTAATGCGCTTATTGATTTTGTCGATTTTTTTTATCTCCGCCACATAGGTAAATTGAGTATATCCAAGGCGGGTAGAAACACCCGGCCCCACTTGCGCAGTATCGCCGTCAATTGCCTGCTTTCCGCAAAGCACCACATCAACCGGTGTTTTTTGGGCTAATTTTTCGATAGCCTTGGTGAGCGTATAACTGGTGGCTAAAGTATCAGCACCAGCAAAGGCTCGATCGGATAGGAGAATGGCTTCATCAGCGCCAAGTGATACGGCCTCCCTTAGAACTTGTTCTGCCTGCGGTGGACCCATGCTTAGAACGGTTACTGTGCCACCGTAAGTGTCTTTTAAGGTAAGGGCTGCCTCTAATGCTACCATATCATACGGGTTAGCGATTGATTCAACTCCCGAGCGAATGAGGGTGTTTGTTTCGGGGTCGATTTTTATTTTTGAAGTATCAGGTACCTGTTTAATACAGCAAATAAAATGCAAGAGTTGCCTCGAGAATAAAAGCAAACGCCTTAATTTAAAAAGTATAATAGATTTCTGTAATCACTACGTTTAAATGGGTAACGCCCAATCTCTTGCAAGCTCTCCAACGTTTTTCACCATCAATAATTTTGAAACTCTCCCCATCAAAGAGTACTTTTATGGGATCACGCTGGCCCTGCAAGCGAATTGCGTGGCATAACGTAAGTATTTCTTCGTTTGAATAGCAGAGACGGCGGTTTGGCGAAATCTTGGCGATTGGGATACTGCTTATGTTTTTTTCATGGTTTGATAGTGAGTTCATTTCCTCGCGGGACTATTCAATTGACAGGGTTGCAGGCCTTATCATGCCCTGTAGAAAGGCAATAACATCCAAAGTTTTTCCCATCCCTTCCCATCAACCACCGGAATAGCTTCTCCCTTTTCAAAAAGGTAATCTTCACAGTAGGCGAGTATTTCTGGGTGTTTAGTTTTAATTTTTTCCCATAAGGTGAACGGGCGATCAGGGTCGCATAAAACCTTTATAACATCAATCACTGAAACTTTACCATCAAGGGTAAATCTAACTGGTTGGTTATCAAAGTTTATTGTCAAATATTGGTTTATTGTTGAAGATTGATCCATGGGCATCCCTCCTTGAAAATAGTTATTAACAGATGCAAAATAGTGTGGATACTGTGAGACTTTCCCCTTTAAAAAATAAGTGTTTCTGAAGAGACATCATGTCTGTACTATTTTGCATATCTTAATAATTGGTATTTGCTTAAATAACGCGCCTAATGATTTTTTGTTGGTTTGCTTATAGAATATTGCGCCATAATGACGTTATTTCCTCATGGGCATTAACTAATTACCGAGCAGAAAAAGCGGAAAACTGTAAGCATCCACCGATCGTCGGTAATGTGCAAAAATTTTTTCCTTCTACCTATCAGGAATAATATTATGAAAAAATAGGGTGATTCCTGTATTTTGCCGGAAAAAATTATTTATTTTGATAGGGAAAGCCAAGATATAGATTAAAAGGGGAAAAAATTATCGAAGCGGAGTATGTTTCATATTTAAATTTCGCTACCCATGGACTGGCAAAAAAAGGCAGGAAAACGAAAGAGATGATGAGAAGAAACAGGGTTAAAGTGCCCCAAGGGAGGGTAACGCTAAAAAAATTACATTACGTAAAGCAGTAAACGTTCATGAAATGACCTAATATCCTATTTTATGTTTGTTTATGTTTATTCTTTCTTCTGGTTTTTAAGAAATTCCACCAATCCTTGATAGATACACTGGGCTTCTGGCTCGATAGCTTTTTCTTTTGCTTCTTTGTTTAAATGTTCTTCCCCAAAGTTGATTAACACCGAGTTGGAGCTGGGGTGGATGATGGTGAAATCCAAACCTTCCTGGACGCTCACGTTCTTAAATTTCAACTCTCTTTTCATGGCGTTGGCGGTTGCTTGAGCAAGCTTTTTTCCCAGGCTGGCTCAAGAAGTAATGAGCCGCGTAAGGTGCACCCTTTCGATGGGTAATGGTGATGAAATATGCTTCTCCAAACTTTTCGCCGGCACTCACTCTATCTCCCGGAGTGGGATGCTCTTCCAGGGAGTTTCTGGTGAGCAAGGCGATAGCGCCTGCTTCTTCGAGCAGGGCCTGTAATTGTTGAGCAACCAAAAGATTTGCTTCTTCGTATTCAGCAGTAAGTCCAAATATTTTTTCGGTCTTTTCATCCCATGGCTCAGGGTCGAGGAGGATTTTTTTTTCTAAGAGGCAACCATCTTCCTTGGGTGTGAGGGTAAAAGTTTTCTCTTTAAATATACCCGTTGTGAAAGCGATGGTGTGTTTCTGAGTTTCATAACCGTGCTTACTTAACGTGATCGAGCTTTCTCCTGCTTCATGTGCTTTAATAAATACGAATCCTTCTTCATTAGATACCCCGAGAAGGGTATCTGCTCCTCGCACCATAACCATATCCAGCGGTTTCTGGTTAATATCATTAACGGTTATGCGCATCAAGGCACCATCTATTGGTCCACACTTAATGATTGTTTTTCCGCTTATCGCTTCACACCGCGCCTCGATGAGCGCTTCCGCTGACCTCCGGGGGGAAACAAAATAAGCAATTGCTCGACCGTTTGCAGTATTAACTACTCGCCTATCAAGTTTTCCGACAAAAGTCTTAAGTTCAATCACAGTGTCATCAATGACCGGGTTATCATAGCGATCACGGACCTCAACTTGGATACAGGTTGAACTTTTTCCATCCGCCGGAAGAGATGAAAAAGCAGAAGAGACCACAACCTTGGCTGCTGGTAGGGAAGTACAAAAGCGGACGGGGTTAATCCATGAGGCATTTCCATTGAGGTTGCGCGCCTGGGCATAGAAGGTATGCCATCCATTTTTTAGCGGTTTATCAGGACGATAGGTTATGATTGCGTTCCGGGGATCGAAGGAACCAGGCACGAGTACCCCATCAAGAAACAGCTGAGGTGTTTTCGGATCAATCTCTTCACCCTCTTTTCCTCTAATGATTTTAGCTCGAAGCTGGGGAAAGGCATTATGAAGCGTAGCATCATGTGGTTGGGAATCACTAATTTCTGGGATGCCTTTTTGAAAATAGGTGAGGATTCCTAAAAAATAGTCTTCGGCTTCTCGCCTCAGCTGGTTCGCTAGAGTAAGGCGCTTTTCGTTTTCTTTATTGGATATAAAGGAGGCTTCCCCCAAAATCGCTAACGCCTGCGTGTTTCTCAGCACCCGGTAATTACCAGGGAAGACAGAGACCTCAGTTAAGGACTGCCCTTTTTTTAGTTTCTGGGCCACACAATTGGCGAGGTCCTGGGAGGCCCCGGGATCCATAAGCTTATAATATATCTGGGTCTCATTTTTTTTCCGGTCATAGGTATTGGAATTGTGGTGGATGCTGATAAAGAGATCAGCCTTAAAATTATTACTTAACTGGACGCGTGCTTTTAAATCTTCGCTTAAAGCGGTACTTCCCGGGGGGCAAAGATCAACATCTGCACTCCGGGTCATTATGGCTTCAGCCCCCGCTTGCTTGAGGAACCCCCAAAGGTGAAGCCCCACTGCTAAGTTAATGTCTGATTCGCGAAGCCCTTGCATTCCAACAGCGCCACTAAACCTCCCTCCATGTCCCGGGTCAATAACAATCCGCCGGCCTTTAAGAGGAGTAAAATCGAGGGCCTCCATTTTTACGCGAAAAGGAGGAGTATTGGAGGGGGGAGGAGCGCAACTTATCAGGATCGTAAGAAGACTGATAAGGACAAAGACAGGGTTTTGAACTCGAGACTTAAGCATAATAATTCATTGAAAATAGATATAATTTTATAAGAAGATTATCTTTAAAACACTAAAGGGAAAAATTAAAAATGTCAATGGGTTTGCGAAATACAGAAGAAAATGCGATAATTACCATAAAAAGTCATTTTGAAAGAAAATTCTTAAATTATTTTCAAATGATTGAGGCAGTGTGAGGGTATGTATGACAAAGGAATCGTATGTGATGGTTATAATCGCCACCAGTAACCAAGAAGAAGCGGAAAAAATCGGCAAGACCTTGGTGGAGGAAAAACTGGCTGCTTCTGCCAATATCATCCCCTTAATAAAATCTTTCTTTTTCTGGAAGGGGGAATTCCATAATATTTCTGAGTCAATCGTTTTATTTAATACCAGAGGTGATCTCTTTGAGAGGCTCAAAGAACGTGTGCATGAACTGCACAGTTACGAGTTGCCGGAAATCATTGCCCTTCCTATTCTTGCTGGCTCTTCAGAGTTCCTTGACTGGGTAAAAGAAAATACCCAATAACTTATTTTTCTATTAAAATTCCGGGGATCGCGGATTTTCGGAGGGTGAAAAAAGTTTGCTTTAAGCTGACGAGGAAACTGAACGGACAGAAAAAGCCCAATGGAAAAGGGAGCTTATTTTATCGAACGCTTTACTTTTTTTGATGTTTAAAACCTGCTGGGTAAGCTGATTAACTTTTTCTTCTTCTTTTTGCAAAGATTCTTGGTCACAGTCAAAAGGATGGAGGTTTTGGCAGAACCGGGCGACATGGATCAGTTCATGGGTCAGGATGTAAACCATGAAAGGATAAAATTCCATGGTTGATTGCTTCCACAATGTTCGGAGAATATTTTTATCAAATAAACAGATCTGATAACGCTCTTTAGGAAAAAGAGAGAAATTTTCTCTAATCGGGGTGTATTGCCTTACCTCAGCAAAAGCTTTTTTTGGTGAACAATTAACCTCTCCTTCTAACTCAGTTTTTAAGTCATAACAGTGGTTAAACCATTCCCGGGGAGCAAAACAATAAAAGCCCCGAAGGTAATCCGCGGCTTCGTCTAACGCAGAATAGATAATTTTTTTTTCGATAGGGTTAAAATAAGGAAAAGAAACTTCTTTTTGTAAGGCCATACCTTGTTTAAACCTTATCTTTAGTCGCATCAGCTGTCGTCTTTTCAGTCTTTTTTGCCTCGCTTTTTCTGGATCCTTCAGAAGAGTCCTTGGGCATATTTTTTTTGGCATAATCAGTGAGATACCAGCCCGAACCCTTTAGATGAAACGAACCGAGGGACATAAGTTTTTCTAAGGCTCCGGTGGTCCCGCATTTTTTACAATCAGTCATGGGTGAATCGGAAAATTTTTGGATGTATTCAGAAGGTTCACCGCATTTTTTGCATTTGTATTCATAGATTGGCATTTTTTGAAACCTCCCAAAATTTTTTCACTCTCTTGTTTCGCTTTGAAAAGCTAGCTAAATAATAACAATTTAAAAAATCTTGTCAAGAGGACGCAAAAATTCTTAATGGTTTTGAATTGGTGAGAATGAAAAATTTATGTCCTTGACTTTAACCAATGGCTTTGTAATATTTCTAAAATTTACAAAAGAGACAAGATGAATTATACGCAAACACGCTGGACCATACTTCCGGAAAAACCGCTTCTTCAGTCCTTGCTCCAAAAGGAACTTAAGCTCTCCCCTTTGCTTTCTAAACTTCTTATCAACCGCGAGATTACTCAGCCGGATTCGGCAAAAAAATTCCTTTCTTCTTCCCTCAATGATTTGACCCCTCCTTTTTTGATGAAAGACCTTAAAAAGGCAGCCCGCCGGATCATTGAGGCAATTTATCAAAAAGAGAAAATTTGTGTTTTTGGCGATTATGATGTTGATGGGATCACGGGAACCGCCATCTTAAAGCTTTTTTTAGATTCAGTCGAAGCGCATGCTTCTTTTTATATCCCGGAGCGACTGCAGGAAGGTTATGGGCTTAACATTTCGGCTTTGGGAAAAATCCGGGCTGCAGGCGCCTCCTTGGTGGTTACTGTTGATTGCGGCATTTCTGATTACGACCAAGTTCTGTTTGCGCGCGACCAGGGATTGGACGTGATTATTACCGACCACCACGAAGTTCCGGAAAAAACTCCACCGGCTTATGCAGTCATAAACCCCAAACAAGAAGGGTGCGGTTTTCCCTTTAAACACCTTGCAGGAGTGGGAGTTGCTTTTTATCTCATCATTGCTATCCGAAAATTATTGCGAGAAGAAGGATTCTGGTCTCACGGGACTCCTCCGAATTTGAGAGAATACCTTGATCTGGTTACGCTGGGGACCGTGGCAGATATTGTCCCGCTGATAGAAGAAAACCGCATTTTCGTGAAACAGGGACTGGAGGTCATAGAAACGACCCAGCGGGTGGGGCTTCAGGCCTTGAAAAAAATAAGTGGAGTTGAAAATATACCGGTCAGCCCGGATTTGATTTCTTATCGCCTTGCTCCCCGGATCAATGTTTGCGGCCGTTTGGGACAAGCGGGTAAAGGCGTAACATTATTAACCACCTCAGATCAGGTCGAGGCCGAAAAAATAGTCAAGGAATTAGATGAGGAAAATGGGAAGCGGCAGCAAATGGAAAGCACTATTTTTAAAGATGCCTGCGGGATGATCGAGGAACTTGGGCAATGGCAGAATCAAAAAGTTTTTGTGTTCGGCTCTTCGGAGTGGCATCCGGGGGTTGTTGGGATCGGAGCTTCCCGAGTTGTCGAGCGCTATTATCGGCCAACGATCCTGATTGCTCTTGACGGAAATTTTGGCCACGGCTCCGCCCGAAGCATTGAGGCTTTTCATATTTACGATGGCTTGAAGGAGTGCCAGGACCTGTTAGAAAAATTTGGCGGCCATGAGTATGCTGCGGGACTCACGATTGAGAAAGATAATATAAATAAACTGAGAGAAAGGCTCAACGCTCTGGTTGAAAAAACTCTCGGGCCGGAGGACTTTGTCCCTAAGTTATATATTGATGCTCAGGTTGACTTGGCGCAGATCAACGAAAGGCTGGTTCAAGAAATTCAAACATTGGCTCCCTATGGTGCGGATAACCCGGAACCTCTTTTTGTCTCGGATGTGCTTTCCGCTAACTATCCTCAGATTGTTGGCAATGGCCACCTAAAACTACGGCTGGGAAACCACCTTGCGAATATGGGCGCTATTGGGTTCGGGCTGGGAAGTCTTATTCCTGAGCCTGAGGCGCAGGTGCGCGTGGTGTTTATCCCGGAAATCAACCATTGGCAGGGAACAAAAAACCTGCGGGTTAAAATGAAAGATATAGAGATCGTCGATCAATAATTATGACTTTCTTAATGCCTCTTCCACCGGCGTAAATTTCATCCCAAACGCCTTGGCAACATTGGGGTAAGTAATTTTGCCGAGGACGATGTTTGCCCCTTTGCTGATGGCAGGATTTTCTAAGATTGCCCTTTTATATCCTTTGTCGGCGATTTCTACCACATAAGGGAGGGTGGCATTAGTCAGAGCAATCGTCGAGGTCACCGGCATAGCCCCCGGCATATTGGCAACACAATAGTGGATGACACCATCGACTTCATAAATTGGGTTTTCGTGAGTGGTGGGGCGTGATGTTTCAAGGGAACCTCCCTGGTCAATCGCCACATCAACTACCACAGCCCCGTTTTTCATTGACCTGAGCATGTCTCGTGTTATAGTTTTGGGGGCTTTGCCGCCATGGATCAAGACAGAGCTAATAATGACATCAGCTTTTTTGAGAAGTTCGCGGATGTTATGGCTATCGGACATCAGCGTGATCACATTAGGGGGCATGATGTCGCTTAAATAGCGTAACCGTTCAAGGTTAATGTCAAGAAGATAAACTTTAGCTCCCAGACCGGAAGCCATTTTTGCCGCATTAGTCCCCACAATCCCTCCGCCAAGAATCACCACGGTTGCCGGTTCAACACCCGGCACGCCCCCCAGTAAAACCCCCCGTCCTCCGTGTTCTCGTTCTAAATACTTGGCCGCCTGTTGAACAGCCATGCGTCCGGCTACCTCGCTCATGGGTGTTAGGAGAGGTAAATGACTATCCCGAGTTTCGATGGTTTCGTAAGCGATAGCGATACAGTTGGCGGTGATAATTGCCCGGGTTAATTCTTCTGAAGCCGCAAAATGGAAATAGGTAAAAATGATTTGTCCTTCCCGCAAAAAGGCGTACTCTTGGGAAAGGGGCTCCTTCACTTTTATAATCAGATTCGCCCGCTGGTAGACTTCTTGGGCTGATGATACTACTGTTGCGCCCGCAGATACATACTGGTCATCAGAAAAACCGCTTGCAGAACCCGCTTGGGTTTCGATCAAAACGTGATGCCCATGCTCGATCAGAAGTTCTGCGCCCACGGGCAATAAAGAAACTCGGCTTTCGTCAATCTTAATTTCCTTTACTACGCCAATAATCATTATTTCCTCTCTTAGTAGTTTTTGCTTTAGGAATGAAGAATGTTTTATTTTCCTAAAAGACAGGCCGTGATTTTGTCGAACTGGCCTTCTTTGACCATCGTATATTTTTCCCAAAAGAGCTTGTCGTTTTCATAAAAACAATTGGTTTCTTTCCGCTTGAGGAACTGGCGGCATTCCCCAAGGCCACCATTGTACATAGCGTAAACCACCCGGCCGAGGGTATCCAAATCCAACGGGTTAGTGGGGTCCATTTTTTTTAGGACATACTTGCACAAATAATAATTTAGGATTTCACTTCCCGCGCGGGCGTTATACCGAATATTCCAGCGCAGGCTTTCGAGCTGATAAAAACCGCGCCAGACCCTTTCGTGGATCTGCATTAACCCGATTGAGCTCTGGTTGTACGAAAGGAGATAACGGAGTTTCCCTTTGGTGGTTACAAATTGCCGCCAGCAGCTTTCCTGCCAGGCGGTGGAAAGCACCAATAGACGGTAAAAGTCCTGATACTTTTCCTCAAGCGGTTTTTGAACAAGGGTGTCATGTGTTGCCTGCTCAAGGACTTGTTTTACCCGGTTTACGTATTGTTGAATATTTTTTTCGGAGGGGATCCACTGTTTAACGTCTCCCGGAGGAGCTGGTAGTTCTTCAGCAGCAAAAGCCAACGGTACGAAGAAGTTGAACCAGGCAGGGTAAGTGCCTTGAGCTACATTTTCTTTATCTTCGGGAAGGTCTATTTCCTGGCGATCAAAGGCTGGGCCGGACTCATCGAGCGGAACTCCAAAGCCAAGGATATTGCGCAGTCCTGGGTCTACGCCATACGTGTAGTCTAACAGCGGCTCAGCTTGTTTTTCGCTCAATAGTTGAGCTAACCGCACTAACCCATCACGGCTGATATCAATACCCAGCGAGGGGCCAAGCTTATCCAGCGCAACTAACGCATCAGAGGCAGTAAAAAAAGATAGGTACTTTAACAGGGAGGTTGAGGGCTGGGTGACCAGGTGGCTTCTTAAAATCGTGGCCAATCGTTTCCAGGTCCAGACAAACTG
Organism: uncultured delta proteobacterium; assembly: GCA_963727835.1. Lineage (GTDB taxonomy): Bacteria > Desulfobacterota > WTBG01 > JAGOGO01 > JAGOGO01. The sequence goes on along the minus strand of CAVSIB010000011.1, from coordinate 8,154 downwards.
CTCGCGGATCAGGTTATCGCCAAGCGTGTTTTCAATCAACGACCGGATAAAACCCTGACGAGTGTCTATCAAGGTCTCCAACAAATCAGCCTGCTCGGTTTCCGTCAGCGGCTGGCCGATGAGGGACTCGATTTGATACACGAGAAAAGAATCCCAGGTTTCCCACGACCGGGAAAAAAGCTCCACTTCGTGCGGGGATAACGCCTTAGGTGCGACCTCTTTTTGTTTGGGTAAAGGCTCAGTCTCCATAAGAAGCTCAAGTCTCACGGCATCATTATCAACCCAGGCATCACTGAGCCGCAGAGTATTCCAACCAATTTTCCAGGCGTGGCCGGGTTTCCGATGAAACGAGGAGGGGTAAAACAGCTTTAACTTCATTCACCGGGAAAGCAAGGTTAATGCTTAAGTCATCAAAAAACGGGATGACAGTTGTTCTGATGACATCCCAAACTTTCTCGCCGACTTGAGTCGGTTTTCCGTCCTTGTTGAACACTTGGGAGCGTAACAGTTGTAAACCGGAGATATTGAGTGTTTTTATCCACCCACACTCGCTGTAAAATTCTCAGGGTGCCTTCCCAGTCTGCGAATTGTACACAGGTTCCAAAAACTTTTAATCCGGTCTTTATCTTGATGTTGGTGCCGATTTTAAGCAACGATTGTTCGGACGAAAGTTCTGGTGCCCACAGCTCGATGTTGTTGCAGTCGCCTCCTTTTGCGTCCTCAAGAATTGCCCTTCCTCCTGGTTGATTGAAGGCCTGAACATGAACCAGCGAGCGGATTAAGGTATAGCCAAGCGTCAGGGGAAGGCGCACAGTCTCCGTCGCGCCCCAGGAAAAATCAGGCACAAACAAAAAAACACCATCAACAAAAAAGGACACAACACTTTCCGGTTCATGAGAGAATCTTTTAATCGAATAATAACGTGAAACTTTTCTCTATTCAAATTTTTCATATTATTAATTATATTCTTCGCGATACACTAAATCAAGTAATTATGTTAAAATGAAGTTGTCAAATAAAGAAGAAAAAATTAAAATAACCAAAGCTAACTAACCAATTATGAATGATTATTTTGACCCGGATAAGCCTGTTCAAATTCCCCTTGAGGATACTCTTGACCTCCATTCGTTTTTACCCAAAGAGGTTCCCTCACTTTTAGAGGAATACCTTGCGGAGTGTGTTAAGGCAGGAATCGTTGACGTGCGGATAATCCACGGAAAAGGGAAGGGCTTTTTGAGAGAAAAAGTTCATTCCTTGCTCAGAAAATCACCTCTGGTTGAGTCCTTTCATCTGGCGGATGAGGCTGGCGGAAGCTGGGGAGCAACGATAGTGCGGTTAAGAAAATTATAGAGGAACTTTCAATGGTCCTGGATAAGCGACATAAAGTGCTGGCACTTGCTTCGAGCGTGCTCTTTATTGATATGATCGGATATGGAATCGTAATACCCATCCTTCCTCTTTACGCTTCCACGCTCGGTGCTACCACAACAAAAATTGGTTTTTTGTTCGCCTCCTATTCCTTTGTGTTTCTTTTTGCGCTTCTTCCGCTCTGTCATTTAGTAGATAACTACGGGAAAAAGAAGCCGATCGTTCTGGGGATGTTGCTTCTTGGTATAACTTCTCTTTTTTATGCTTTTTCCACTTCTCTTTTTCTTTTGACCATAAGCCGGATGCTTCAGGGGTTTTCTGCTTCTTTAACCTGGGCGGCTGCTCTTCCCTTAGCTTCGCAGGTAACGACTGAAGACAGACGGGGACTCGAGATGAGCATCATTTCCATCGCGATCGGTTTAGGATCTATTCTTGGGCCGGTGATTGGCGGCCTGGGAAGTTTTCACACCCCTTTTTATTTTTTAGCTCTGGTCTACCTTTGGTTTGGGACTTCTTTGTTTGTTCTCTTTAGAAGAGGCCGGAAGAGGTGAAAAGACATAGGGGGTATACAAAATTAAAAGAAAAGATCATTCGGCTGTTGCAGGTAAAAGAAGTTCAATGTTCCTGTTTAGCAGTCGTCTTCTGCTGGTTTTTCTGGGGCATGCTCGAGGTGCTTTTCCCGCTCTATTTGCAAGCGGGCAATTATCCCCGGTTCGTGATCGGAATTCTCTTTGGTGTTTCCGGAACCGCATTTGTGCTTTTTCAACCTGTAGCCGGTATCTTTTCTGACCGGGTTGGCAGAATGCTGCCAATTCTTTTAGGACTTTTATTTTTAGCCCTGATAGCTCCAATACCTTTCCATCTCATTACCTTAAGTTACTTATTAGTATCCATGGCCTTTTTAGGTTTGGTTTCTGCCTTCATTTATGCCCCGACCCTTTCCCTGATCGGTGATGCTGTACCGAAGGAGGATCAGGGGATTGCTTATGGTCTTAATACCTGGATGTTCTCCGTGAGCTATATCGTGGGTCCCTGGCTCGCAGGGATATTAGCCGATGCCTTCAGTCTCCAAGCGCCTTTTTATGTTTGTTCAATGGTCATGATCATCGGTAGTGTAGTCGTGTTTAAAATTGCCAAAAAGATCAAACAATAAGGGAGGACAGGATTGAAGAAAAAAAAGGAATGGCATTGAGCACATCAAGGCATTGTTTGATCAGCTCTCGCAGGATTATGAAGATGTTTATTGGCAGTCCCTTGAGGCCAAGGTGTTTGGGTATGTCACCGGGAAGCATCTTCAGCCATTTCTCCCTAACGATAAAAATGCAATTATCCTCGATGCCGGAGGCGGGACCGGACGGGTGGACTCCTCCTCTTGCCAAAATGGGATACCTAAGTCGATGGTTTGTAGAAAGAAGTTCTACAGAAAACTTTTTAATGAGGTCGCCAATTAGGTTAAGTCTTTTGTCGGGCTTGTTTGAATTCGGCCGAGAGCGTCTTTAAGTCCTCTCCGGTCATTGTTTCGAATGATCCATCATTATAGGTTTGTTCCCGGAGTGCAGTGTTGAACCGCCTAAAAATTTTAGGATTTTTTTGGTTTCTCACCAAAAAAAGAAATCTGCTGTGACCTTAGAATCATTATTACATTCAGCAAGGGTACTTGAAAAACGAAACCAGTCTAAGTTTTTTTTCGTGAAGCGACTATCGGATATAATCTGCAATTCCTTCCGTAATCCACGGCTGGTTATTCTTTGGGGAGGATTGTATAACCTGCACTAACTCGTGTATAACAAGCCCAATGTCATCGGGATAAAATAAAAGGAGACGAAATTTTTGTCCCGAACTGTATGCGCTGGTGGGTCTTTAAAGGTATCATTTATCTTTAGGGTAATTCTTCGTGGCGGAGCAAATCTGTTTGACTGCAGAAGCTCACATATTGAATACCACTCTTTAATAAGTCCTTTTGCTGTTTCGGCCCAATTCAGCAAATGATGGTCCAACGGAGGAAAATTAAAGATAACCTCAGGGTCTTGGTAGTAATTGTATGTTTTTGATTCCGGTATAACGGCTACTGCCTGTTGGGGAGCTACCATTTATATTGTATTACCGTAATAACGATAAAACTCATATCCATTCGTGACGACTTGTCGGTAATTTCAAAATTTTGCTCATGCCTCGGCCAAGAGCAGACCATTTATGGTTAACGAAACCTGCTATTTCCTGGAAATGATTACCTGGTCGAGAGGTTTTCTTGTTCCTTTCCCCGCCTTCTCAGCCGGATATCCTAAAGCAACCACTGCCATCAACTCAACACCATCAGGCAGCTCGAGGAGCTTTTCAACCTGTTCCCGGTTTTTGAGAATCTCGCCCAACCAGACCCCTCCTAACCCGAGATGATGGATGGCAAGGAGCATATTCTGGAGGCAGGCTCCGATTGCCTGAATATCTTTTTCCCGATGATACGATGCTTTATTGTCGAGAAATACGGCAATGCAGGCAGGAGCATTTTTAATAATGTGGGAATAAACGGTTTGCCGGGAAAGCTTATTCAATGTTTCCTATTTTTTTGACAACCACAAACTTCCAGGGCTGATTGTTTAAACCTGAAGGCGCCCAGGTTCCCATCTCAATGATTGTGTCAATGGTCTGGTCGTCAACCTCTGCTGAGGTAAACTTACGAATACTCCGGCGGCTTTTAATTTCTTCCAACATTTTTTGTTTTCCTTATTATCGAGGTGCTGCAATTTTAAAATTAAATAATACGAATAATGACTTTTTGCTTTCGTTGGTTTAAGAACAAAAAACTTCAACCATTTCCTTGAAACTGTCCTACTTGGTGAATAAAGGCTTCCAGACGGGTCCGGGTGTTGGTTTGCTTCTGACCGTCGTATGACATGGTGAGGACAGGAATATTTTTTTCGACTCCCCGGAATTGTTTGAGGAGTGTATTGACAATGGTTCCGGGCATGCAGGTAAAGGGCATGACAGTAATGATCCCGTGCGCTCCTTTGCGGATAAAATCAACCACCTTGCCGATACTCAAGATCGCCTCCCCTTCAAGGGTTGAGTCAAGATAGGGGCTGGCATTGCGGATGATTTCTTTGGTTGAAGGCTCCGGATAATTTTTTAAGCATTGCGCAAAAATTTTGCTCAGATGATGTTCATCAAATCGTTGATAAACATTGGTGACATAAGTCTTGAGCAAATTTGACCAGCTCCGGCGTTCCAGGGTTCTCCTTAAAGCAGTAAAATTGGTATATAAAATCCACTCACCAATGGGCGGGAGCCAGGCTTCACCGCCGAGTGACTCAATCTGGCCGACAATATTTTCATTGCTAAACGTGTTGGAACGGATATAGATTTCTCCCACAATCCCGATGATCGGTTTTTGTATCCCCCGGTCTATGGGTATGCCTTCAAACTCTTTGCGGGCTTTGTGGAGCAAACCGGTAAGCTTTTTTTTGTTTTTTATATAGTCAAAGACCTGCCGCAGATTGTGTTGGTAAAGGTTGTCGGCTTCTCCGGGATGCTTTTCATACGGCCGGGTTTCCCGCAGCTTTTTATCCAGAAGGTCAATGGCGACAACTCCTTGCCAGGCTAAGCGGGCAAACTCATTTCCTACGGTCTCTAATTCATGATAGACCCCGTCATCCTGACTGAAAGCGAAGATCGGCACCTGATTAAATCCCAGTTCATCGAGAACCAGGCGCTGAAAATGAGAATATTGACCAAACCGGCACGGCCCATTAGACGAGGGCATGAAAAAAGCGGATTGATCAGGGTGAAAGTCTGGTCTTTGGGTGGCCTTTACCATATTGCCGGTTGTTAAGATGCACGGATAACATTCTTTGCCGGAGGTGTACTTCCGCCCCAGGTACACGGTTTCCGCGTCTGATTCCGGGAGCACTTCCGAAGGGTTTCCGCATGCCTGGAAAGCGGCGGCTAATGCATAGGCATGGTCAGCCATCCGAGGGATAAAGACAACTTTCTTTTTTCCAGTCGAAGGAATGATCGTGAGCCGGGTTTTTGAAATTTCATCAGAGTTTTTTGACCGCATATTTTTTAGACTGTCTAAGAATGCCTCCAGCCGGGTAATGACTCCGACATCAGCGCTATGCTCATCAAGCTCAATCTGGAGAAAAGGTTTTTCATGAAGCTCCTTCTGGAAAAAATGGAATATAAAAGAGTCTGGGCCACAACTAAAGTTGGTGATGTACACGGGGAAGAGCCGCGGGTCTTTCTTGATTATTTCCGCTGCCGCTAATATTTTTTGTCCGTAAGCCCAGTACATGCTCCGCCATTTTTCGGAAATGTCAACGTCTTCTAAGGGCAGCATGTCGAGGGGAATTGCTTTAACTCCCATCTCCCTCAGCTTCAAAGGGATGCGGAGATTAACGCCCGGATCACACCCGTTGTAAGCGCGGCTCACAATCACGAATGCTTTCTCGTGGGGATCAAGTTGAGACAGAATTTCCTTTCCTTTTTGCCTGAGCCTTTTATGAAAGGTTTGTTGGGCTTGAAAAGCTATCGAGAAAGCCTTGCGGTGTTCAGTTTTGTTCCTTTTTAATTTTAATGCTAAGAGGAGCAACTCTTTTTCCAACTGGGGAGGATGATGAGCCATGAATAGGGGCAGATGGATAAAGTCAACTCCCTGGCCCTTAAAGTCAATCGCGGATTGGATGGTATAAGGAGAAGACTGGACATAAGGACAGGCAAAGCTCTGGGTAATATTTGGCTGAAGCCGCTCAAAGCTTATGAGACTGGGTAAGAAAATGGTTTTAATATCTTTATGCATCAGGTTTAAGACATGTCCATGGGCTACTTTAATGGGGAAGCAGGTCTCAGTGACGATTGCCTCCAGTCCTTCTCGAATGATTGTTTTGTTGGTTTGGTCAGAGAGCGCGACGCGGAATCCGAGCGTAGTGAAATAGGCAGCCCAGAACGGAAGGAGATCATGGAAAAATAAAACCCGGGGAATGCCGATCACCGGCGCTGAAGCCGGTAGCTTCTCGCTTTCCCTTTCAAACCGGTGGAGGAAGCCCTCACGCTCTCCAAAAAAATCAGGAAGGTGAGGCACGTCTTTTTTTTTGCTTTCGGTTTCATGTTTATCGCACCGACCGCCATAGTAAAGCGGCTTTTCGCCTTTAACCGTGAGCGTATGGATCTCACACATGTTCAGACATCCATTACACTCAAACGATGAGAGGTCATATTCCTTTTTACTTAAATCAAAACCTTTAAATAAGCTCGGGCCAAGTTCTTTTTCGTGCATCGCCAGGATGGCCGCCCCAATTGCTCCGGTTACCTCATGATCCGGAGGGACGGTTATGCTTTTATTGAGCACCTTCTCAAAAGCTGCTACCACACCCTGGTTAAAAGCAGTTCCACCCTGGAAAAATATTCGCTCGCCAATGCGCTTTTTGCCGACTACTTTATTGAGGTAATTATGAACAATCGAGTAACAAAGTCCGGCTACCAAGTCTTCCTTTTTAGCCCCTTGCTGCTGATGATGGATCAGATCAGATTCCATAAACACGGTACAGCGCTCGCCTAAAGAAACGGGGGCATGAGCGCTCAATGCTAATCGGGCAAACTCATCTTTAATCGAAATCCCAAGTTTTTCCGCCTGCTCTTCCAAGAATGACCCGGTTCCGGCGGCACAGACCTTGTTCATTTCAAAGTCAACCACCGCGCCATTTTTTAGACTGATATACTTCGAATCCTGTCCTCCGATTTCAAAAATCGTATCTACCTCAGGATCACTATGGGCAGAGGCGGTGGCTTGGGCAGTGATCTCATTGCGGACCACGTCGGCGCCGATAAAATCACCGGTTAAATAGCGGCCTGATCTGGTAGTTCCCACACCACGAATTTCGACTCGGTCGTTTAACTCTTCACCAACTTCTTTAAGACCTTGTTTGATTGCTTCGATCGGTCGACCGGCCGTCATAAGGTAACACTTTGCCAAGACTTGCTTTTGCTCATCAATCACCACCACATTGGTACTGATTGAGCCGACATCAACGCCGAGATACCCTTTTTTCTTTTCATTGTCGGGGGGGTGATGGATTGTCTACGGGGAGGTGTTGTGTGAGGGGAGGGCGAAAGAGGTCTTTCGGCTTTTTTAGATTGAGGTGAAGCAGATATATAGGTTTCGAGTTTTTGCCATCCCTGCCATTTTTTCCAGGCGGTAGTGTCTTCGATGGCCATGATACACGCTCCGATTGCACCCATGGAGGCAAAATATTTGGGAATAATAAATTCATCCGGGTCGAGTTCCAGGACTTCAGCAAAAGCCCGTCTCATGCCGAGGTTGGCGGCAACCCCGCCCTGAAAAGCAACCGGAGGGCAGAAGGAGAATCCTTTGCCGATGGTGCTTTTAAAATTTCGGGCAACCGCAAAACATAAGCCAGCCACAATATCATAGTCGGGGGTAGCAATTTGTTGTAAGTGGATCATATCGCTCTTTGCAAAGACACTGCATCGCCCCGCGAGCCGGGGAGGATAGGCGGATCTCAGGGCTAAAGCCCCAAATTCTTCAATCGAAAGGCCAAGGCGGCTCGCTTGCTGGTCTAAGAATGATCCGGTTCCCGCGGCGCAGATGGTGTTCATGGAAAAATCAACCAGCTTCATCTTTGCCTGGGTTGTGTCGTAATCAAGCACGATTAATTTTGAATCCTCTCCTCCCATTTCAATAACAGTTTTTAACTGGGGGTGGAACGACTCAATGGCTTTGCTCTGGGCGATAATCTCATTGACATGCTGAGCGTTGAGTAATTGGGCTAAGAT
>CAVSIB010000010.1:0-70834 GCA_963727835.1 uncultured delta proteobacterium | reverse complement strand
TACCGCGGAAAGCACCACGTGGTCACTATCAGTGATAATGATCGAGCGGGTCTTTCTTCCCTGGGTCACATCAACAAGTTTTCTTGTTTCCCCTCGCTTCTTCCTTGAGGCGTTTGGTGGGAGCTGAACCCGGGTTAATGATCGCCACCACCCGGGATGCCATCACCACATTCCCAAACCCAACGTTTAACAATCTTCTGTCCATATCACCCTCCCTCTTTTTTATTCCACATTTTGGACTTGCTCGCGCATTTTTTCCAGATCGCTTTTTATCTCGATGACGGCTTGAAGACTTTCGCGTCACTTGCCTTAGCGCTCATGGTGTTGACTTCCCGGTTTATTTCCTGGAGAGTAAAATCGAACTTGCGGCCGATAGCGTCCGCAACACCAAGCAACTCCTGGCATTGTTTAAGATGGCTTTTTGCCCGCACGATCTCCTCGGTGATGTCCGCCCTTTTTGCCAACAGGAAGACCTCAGTCAGAAAGCGGGGTTCGTCAAGGGTAAAAGGGGCGTTGAGGTCCTGAAAACGTTTCAGTATTTTTTCTCGATAGGCATTGGTCAGCCCTGAGGCGGAAGCTTCGATGTCGGAAACGAGTGGGCCAATGTTAGTGATCCGTTGTTTAAGGTCTTGTTTTAATACCTCCCCTTCTGCTTCTCTCATGGTATTAAGAGAACCCAGAGCTTGCTCTAAAATAACCGTAATTTCTTCCTCCTGGCTAACGTTGTCCTCGGTTTTTTCCACGACAAGGACATCCTGCAATGATACGAGGTGCTGCAAGGAAATGTTTTCCTGCAAGGAAAGGTCTTCTTTTAATTTATTAATGAGCTTATAATATTCTTTTGCCAAAGGGAGATTTAAGCTCACCCGAGCGTTATTCCCCGCGCCCATTTTCCATTTGAATGGTTGCATCAACTCTTCCTCGGGAAATTTTGGTTCCCAGATATTTTTTTAAAGATAATTCTAGGGGTGCTAATGACTTGGGGGTTTTGAGAAAAATATCTAAAAACCGGTGGTTAACTGTTTTGATCTCTACGACACAGAGCCGGTCGCCAATGCGCCCTTCTGCCCGGGCATATCCGGTCATGCTTTTCATGAAGAGCCTTTCTGTAAGCTTTTTAATTGAAAAAGGAATTTTTGACGGAGTTCATTCAGAAGCGTCTTTATACCCTCTGACCCATAATCAGGATAGGTCCAGGGGAGGTCTTTAAAGACTTTTTCCTGGTAGATTAAACTCAAATCCGCGTAAATGCCATCCTTGAGATAAGGGCGGTGAGGCGCTGGTTTGGTTGTGGCTAAAATTAAATGATACCGGTTCATATACCCAGGGTCAATATTCACCGTTCGCTGTTTTGGGTCAGGGGAAAGTGATGCTTCAAGAGCATTGGTTAAAAGCTTGATGGAGGAAAGAGTTTCCGGATGTATTAGTGTTTCAAACCCCACGATCCTCCGCCAAAGGGTTTTTCCCATCTCTTCGGTATAATAATCAGTAAAATCAAACGGCATCGTTGCGCTGACAAAATCAAGGGAACCAAAATGGCTAACCATTTCTTTGAGGACACTCGGAAAAGTGTCTTCTTTCTGGCAGATTAAGCTGGCGATAAGCTTAACATGAACAGGATTCGCTGGATTTCCCACAGAAAAACAAAAAAGATGAAAAAATAATAAATTTTCTTATAAAAATCGTCCCGCACGCGATCTCAGTCAGGTTTTTGGATGATAAAAGAAAAAAAAGCCTCTGTCAAGAATGCATTTGCAGGGAAGAAGGATCTTTGAGATCGTTTTGAAAAATTTCTTTTATTTTTTCCTGGAGCTGGGTTCGGTCTTTCAGCGTCAGTCCGGTTGTTTCCACAGGAGCATGAACCGAAATCGTCGCCAACCCGGAAAGACTCGATAAGACCCTTTGGCCATGATTTTACAGGACCCGTTGATAGTTATCGGTAAACGGAGCCCCGAAAGGATGGCCAGAGAAAACCCGCCTTTGTTAAAAGGGAGCAATTCCCCGGCTGTGCTCCGGGTCCCTTCGGGAAAGATAAGCGCGGTTGATCCGTTGCGAATTTTATCTACTGCGTGTTTTATGCTGAGGTAGGCCTTTGATTTCTTTTCCCGGTCAACCTCGATCGCCCCGATCCAGCGCAATATGCTCCCAAAAACGGGTATCTTAAAAAGCTCTTTTTTTGCCATCCAACGGATAAGGACCGGTGAGAAAAGGAGTAAAAAAATATCAAAATAGCTCTGGTGGTTGGCCATGATAATATAGGAACGTGAAGGATCAATCTTTTCCATTCCCTGAATTTCTGTTTTAACTCCGGCGGCAAACAACAAAAGACGTCCCCACCGCTGCTCGATCCAATGGATTGCTTTTGGGCGCGATTGCAGGGTAAAAAGAAAAGGGACAAGAAAAAGAAGGGATGAAAAAACAGTGGTCCAAAAGAAAATGGTTCTAAATAAAACGAGCATTTTTCTTTCCAGGTAAGTAATAAAAATCTTCTTCTTGCTCTCTTTTTGAAATACTTTATGTTTTCAAAGATGTCAATATTGGCGGGAAGAAAAAGGGAGGGAGAAAATGACGGGGTGCCGAAACTTTTTGAAGATTAAAGATAATTATTTATAATCTTGATATTAGTAAACTTTATTTTTACTTACGGTTTGCTTGACCAATGGAATGGGGGGGAGTGGGTTTTTGAAGGGAAAACGAACCGATGGGAATAAGACGAACTTAGAGCCATACAGCAGCGGATAGGGTCGACTCAATGATCCGCTGGTAGTTTTGCTTTGTCATAAGTTACTAATTTTTCTAGGATTTTAAAAGAATTGTAGGCAACCCACGTAACTTTTCAGTCACATGATCCCACAATTTAATAATAATCACGCTGTACCCAAAAGCTTTTGATCAGATCATAAAAATTGATACAATATGATCCTTTGAGATTTGTGAGCTTGGCTTAGGTAGTTGTGAAATGAAACCGCTGAAAGAGGTATCCGAGTTAGCCAACGACTCTTTCAGCATTTGTGCTAATGTGCGTTGTTTCGTAGTTAGTGAAGCGCCCATTGCAACGACTACGGCGTAGGGGAGGAGTTATTGGTACCCCCCTTGCCGCCGATAACAACGGATGCACCCGTAGACTTAGCGAGTGAGGAAAAATAGTCTTCCAGTTCCCATTGATTGTGATTCAGATCCCTTGTCCCTTGGCCAATTTATTAACCATTTTGTAGTGTAAAGGTAAGGTACTAAAAAAATCAAAAATGTTGATACACTTTTTACTTTTACATGTTTTCACGATAAAGGATAAGGAAGGATTTTTTTAGGGCTTATGTCCAGAAAAAATTGACTTTAACCATCAGTTATGTAACATTTCTAATTTATGCTATTTTATGTAGAAGCTGCGATGAAAAAATTACTCCGAAAAAACCCTTTTAACCCACATTGATAAGTTTTCCCAGGCCAGGATTATGGTCATCGGGGATATAATGATCGACCATTTTATTTGGGGCAGTGTTAACCGGATATCGCCTGAGGCCCCGATACCGGTAGTGCGGATAACTAACGAAAGTTTCCACTTAGGCGGAGCTGCGAATGTGGTTCACAACATCCATACCTTGGGTGGAAAAGTTTATACTGCTGGGGTTACGGGAAATGATGAGATGGGAAGAAAGATCGGTCATGATCTTCGGGCGTTAGGCATAAGCATTGAGGGATTATTGCTACTCACGAGCGGCCGACGACTGTAAAGACTAGAATTATTGCGCACAACCAACAAGTGGTTCGGCTTGACCGGGAAGAAGTCTCACCGTTAAACACGGATATTAAAAAACGGATTATTGCTTATTGCAAAAAAAATTTCTCAGACATACATGCGGTTATTTTGTCTGATTATGATAAGGGCTTGTTATCACGGGAGCTGGTTGAGGAGATTATTGCCCTATGCAAAAAGGATAAGAAACCCGTGATCGTGGACCCCAAGGTGGAGCATATCGATATTTATAAAGGCGTGACCATGATCACTCCCAACCAAAAAGAAGCCAGCGAAATGAGTGGGGTAAAAATCCTGACTGATAAGGATGCTTCCCGCGCAGCTTCTCTCCTGCAAAAAAAGATTGGCTGCGAATCAGTCCTGATCACCCGGGGTGAACAGGGAATGACTCTGATAGAAAAAAATGGTTCTTTTGCCCACATCCCCACGTTAGCCACTGAGGTCTATGATGTAACCGGGGCTGGGGATACAGTGGTAAGCGCTCTTACGTTAGCGCTTACCACCGGAGCGTCGAAAAGAGTTGCTGCTTTAATAGCGAATTATGCTGCGGGGATTGTGATTAAAAAGGTTGGCACTGCTTCGGTAGAAAAAGAGGAATTGAAAAAAGCCATTCTAAAACAAAACTGTATCCTTAATGGGGGAAATTTTTAGCCGCGGAATAACTTTTTCGGGGAAACACAATTAATCCGTAGTCATGAGAAAACCTCAAAAGCCATCCTCACTGCGAAACGAAGTTCTCTCCGTCATTCTTTTTGCCGTTAGCTTAGTGATGTTTCTAAGCCTTATTTCCTATTACGCAAAAGATCCTTCATTATCCTATTATACTAACCGTCCGCAAACGATTCATAACTTATTAGGAATAATAGGCTCCTGTCTTGCTGATCTTTTGTTCCAAGGTTTTGGTTTTAGCGCTTTCCTGCTGGTAGTGGCTTTTTTTCATCTTTCGGTCCGGCTTTTTATTACCCTTAAATTTTCTTTCCGGCTGCTTAAGAGCTTAAGCTTTCTTGGGCTCATGTTTTCAACTGCAGGGCTATTAAATCTTAATTTGGGGAAAGTCACGCTCATCAATTTTTCGGGAAATGCGGGTGGATTATTAGGTTCTATCCTCTCTGATTTTCTTATAAAATATTTAAATAAAGCAGGTTCTAATATCCTCTTAATCCTCGTTTTGGTTCTTTCCTTGCGGCTGTACGCCAACTTTTCCTTTATCCAGCTGGGACGTTTTATTTTTATTGGTTTAACTTTTTTGGGAAAAGGGTTGCTTTTTCTTTTTAAAACCGGGAAGAAGATTTTTACTCAGAAGAAAGCCGATAGGGCGGAAACAAAGCCTCTCAAGAAAAAAGAACCACTTCCTCTTTTTCGGGAAAGGGAAGAGCCACAGATCATCCAAAAGGAACCAGTGATTATTGCTCCTCCGGCACCTGACAAGATTTCACCGGAGAAACCCAAAACACCTGCTCAAGTGACACTGCCTTCGGGTTTTAAGCTCCCCCCGCTTACTTTGCTCCATGATCCGCAAAGGGAAGTTACCCAAATCGAGAGAGAATTTCTTCTTCAAAACTCGAGGCTTTTGGAAAATAAACTCAATGATTTTGGAGTCCAAGCCACGGTGGTAAATGTCCACCCCGGTCCCGTGGTAACGCTGTATGAGCTTGAGCCTGCGCCTGGCGTTAAAATCAACCGGATTGTTAACTTAGCTGACGACTTGGCTTTGGGGCTTAAAGCCATGGGAATCAGAATCATCGCGCCTATCCCGGGAAGGGGAGCGATTGGGGTGGAGATACCCAACAAGAATCGGGAGACAGTTTTCTTTAAAGAGATTGTTGGTCAAGAGAAATTTCTTCAAAATGAATCGCCCTTAACCCTGGGCATGGGCAAAGATATCTACGGAATGCCGATTATTGCTAACTTAGCCAAAATGCCTCATCTTTTAATCGCGGGCACCACCGGCTCAGGCAAGAGCGTGTTTATCAATTCGATGATCTGCTCGATTCTGTATAAGGCTCTGCCCACGGATGTAAAGCTCCTTATTATTGACCCCAAGCGTTCGGAGCTCACTCTTTATGAAGATATTCCTCACCTTATTTACCCGGTGGTAACTGATGCTAAACAAGCAGCTGAGGCGCTTCGGTGGGCGGTTGAGGAGATGGAGCGGCGGTATCATTTGCTGGCGAGGATGGGGGCGCGGGACATCTGGGCTTATAACCAGAAGGTAGTAAAGCCACAAGCAAGCACACTGCTTTCTGATTCAGCGGAAAACGGAGAGGAGATGCCCCCCCAGAAGATGCCCTGGATTGTGATTGTGATTGATGAATTAGCTAATCTTATGACCGTAGCCACCCGGGAAGTAGAGTGGCTGCTTGCCCGCTTAGCTCAAATGGCGCGGGCCGCGGGTATCCATCTTTTAGTTGCCACGCAGCGGCCTTCGGTTGACATCGTAACCGGAACTATTAAGGCAAATTTTGCTGCTCGAATCTCTTTCCGGCTTGCCACTAAAACGGATTCACGGATAATTCTGGATTGCAACGGAGCGGAGAACCTTCTTAACCAGGGAGATATGCTTTTTCTTTCTCCTCGGAGCGGAAGAATTAAACGGATCCATGGGCCTTTTCTCTCTGACGATGAAATCCGGAGGATCGTGGAGTTTCTTAAGGAGCAAGCGAAACCAGAGTATCAAGAACTCCACTTGGAGGTTGCAGAAGAAACTGCAGATGACTCGGCTGACGTTACGGATGAAAAGTACCGGGAGGCAGTGGCTTTGGTGACTAACCTTGGTCAGGCTTCCATCTCCTTGATCCAAAGGAAACTCCGGATCGGATATAACCGCGCTGCGCGGATGATAGAAAAAATGGAAGAAGATGGGATTGTTGGACCCAGTGATGGGGTCAAGCCAAGAGAAGTATTACGAAAGATGATGGATATTTAGGACTATGAAAATAAAATATGTTTTGTATCTTATTATGGCGCTCTTTTTCTTAAGTGCTCTTCCTTTTGTTGTGAAGGAAATAAAGGGGGATGAAGATGTTGTTGCCTTGGTTCAGCAAAAGTATAAAGCCGTAAATTCGGTTGAAGCGGACTTTGTGCAGACAAACTATATTGCTTCTTTAAACCAATCCCGGGAGTTTAGCGGGAAAATTTTTCTTGAAAAACCAAACCTTTTTAATATGGAAGTTTCTCATCCTGCGAAACAACGACAGACTTTTGATGGCCAGTATCTATGGGTTTATACGCCAGCTAACAACCAAGTTCTTAAGAACCTGGTGTCCCCTGACTTTTTACATCATCCTTTTATTAACCTTCTATCCACCATGGAAAATTTGGAAAGAGATTTTTTTATCAGTGTTTGCTCGGGAGGAGGCACTTCTGACCCTTCATTAAAGCTTACCCTCAAGGAAAAATATTCCGAGCTTCGCGAAGTGCTTATTACTGTGGGAAAGAAAGAGTTATCAGATTCAAACAGTAACTATTTATTACGAATCCGGGAATTATACTCGATTAGTTTTGAGTAAGATAAAAGAAAACCAAAAAATTTCTCCCCAATGCTTTCACTTTATCCCACCTGCTGGCGTTGAGGTGGTTGAGCCGCCTGCACCACAAACAAGACAATAACTATATGTCACATCCCCCAGTCTATTTAGTAAGCCTTGGTTGTGCCAAAAATCTCGTGGATAGTCAGGTTATGCTGGGTGCTTTGCTTAAAGCGCAGTATCCGGTTGCGAGCTTACCTACCAGGCAGAAATCATTATCATCAATACCTGTTCTTTTATTAATGCGGCAAAAGAAGAGGCACTCGAAACCATTTTTGAGCTTGCCCAGTATAAAAAATCCGGAAGCTGTAACTATTTGATTGTTAGTGGATGCTTGCCCCAGCGATACGGCAAGTCATTATCTAAGCTTCTTCCTGAGGTAGATGTATTTATCGGCACCGGGGAATTTTATCGGATTAGGGAAGTGGTTGAGTCGCTGAGGGAAACAAAGGCCGTTTCCCGATTTTACTTGGGGAAGCCCCGCTACCTCTATGATGACAGGACTGATCGGGTTAATACTTCTTTTCCCGGAAGCGCTTATATCAAAATTGCGGAAGGCTGTTCTCATTGTTGCTCCTTTTGTATTATTCCCAAAATCCGGGGTCGTTTTCGAAGTCGGCCCCCTGATTCAATCGTAAAGGAAGCATTGAACTTATCTGCTCAGGGAGTAAAGGAGATAAATCTTATTGCTCAGGATACCACCATGTATGGCCGGGACCTTTCTCCCAAGGTTGATTTGGCATTTTTGCTTCGCAGATTGGCTAAGGTTGAAGGCATTGAATGGATCCGCCTGCTTTATACCAACCCGAAAAATATTAGTGATGAGCTTATAAGGATTATTAAGGAAGAAGAGAAGATGTGTAAATATTTCGATATCCCTCTTCAGCATATTAATCCCGCAATCCTGAAAGCAATGAAACGGAAGAATAATCCCCAGTTTCTCTATGATCTTATCGCTAAAATCCGGAATAATATTCCTGAGGCAACCATTAGAACGACCTTAATGGTAGGATTTCCAGGAGAAACGACAAAGCAGTTTAATGAATTAGTTTCCTTGGTTAAGCGAGTTAAGTTTGACCATCTCGGAGTTTTTGCTTATTCCCATGAAGAAGGAACCTTATCGGCCAAACTACCCGGTCAACTTACTGAAAAAATAAAAGAAAAACGACGGACGAGATCTTATGAGCCTTCAGGCAAGAATCTCACGGGGAAAAAATAAAAAGTTTATTGGCACGGTTCAAAAGGTCTTGGTCGAAAAAAAAGAAAGATCAGGGGTTAGTGGGAGGATAGCTTCACAGGCTCCTGAAGTGGATGGAAAAACCAGAGTTATAACAAAACACCCTATTTTAATTCCTGGAGAAATCTATAATATCCTGGTTACCAAAACCGGGGTTTATGATCTTGAGGGGAAAGTCTGCTCTTTGTCCAAACCCTGAAATTTAAAAAACTTTAGTGTCCAGAAACCAGAAGATTTTAAAAAATCAGACCAATTTAATTGACAAAACTATTTTTTTAGGTAATATTCCCTTTCATTTTTAAAAAAGGGGTTATCCTTATCCTAAGGAGAATGTATGAAGAAAAATGAAATAAGGGATATGTTGCTGAAAATCAAAGATAATTTACTTCAGGAAATTGCTTCCAATATGAAAATGGAAATCGGCCATCTTCAAGAAGCCATTGCAGATATGTATGATTTGGCTGATGACGAACGTGAAAGGCAATTTTCAATACTTCTTTGTAACCGCGACCGGGAGAAGCTTGAGCTTATTGATGAAGCCTTAGAACGGATTGAGGAAGGAACTTACGGAATTTGCGAAGACTGCGGCGCTAAAATTGCTGAAGGGAGAATAAAAGTTATGCCTTTTGCCCGATACTGCATTGCTTGTCAAAGCAAGATCGAAAAAGAAGAAAAATACCTGCGAAATCAGGATGATAGCCTTCGCTACCGCAGCTATTATAAAGGATACTGAAGAAATAGAGGAGTAATTTGCTAATTACATAAACTGCACCGCCATATTCTAAAATTCACTCTCACGCCTTGCTATTTCCCCCCCCTATCTGCTATTTTTTAGTAGTCCCGTATTGTCAAATCTAACAAAACAATTCCCTCCAACACTATACAATCATGACGAATATTATTTTAGGTACAGCCGGCCATATTGATCATGGGAAGACAGCATTAATAAAAGCACTTACCGGCGTGGATTTAGACCGGCTCAAGGAGGAGAAGGAAAGGGGGATAACGATTGAGCTGGGGTTTACCTCTTTAAGCATTCCGGGAGATCAAAGGGTTGGAGTGGTCGATGTTCCGGGACACGAAAAATTTATTAAACGAATGATTGCGGGTGCCGGGGGGATTGATTTGGTGATGCTGGTAGTAGCTGCTGATGATGGAGTAATGCCTCAGACAAGGGAGCATCTTGAAATTTGTCAGCTTCTCGATATTAAATATGGCCTGATTGCCCTTACCAAGATTGACCTTGTTGAACCCGACTGGGTGGAGTTAATTAGGGAGGATCTCACGAAACTTGTCAAGGGAACCTTTCTTGAAGGAGCGCCGATAGTGCCAGTCTCGGCGCTTACCGGAAAAGGGATTCCTCAACTGATTTCTACCCTGGAAGCTCTTGTTCCCAAAATTAAAAAAACTTTTTCTGAGGGACTTGCTTTTTTGCCGATTGATCGAGTGTTCTCGATGAAAGGCTTTGGTACGGTCGTAACCGGGACCTTAATTTCCGGGGAAATAGGCATTGGTGAAACGATAGAAATACTTCCTGAGGGGCTGCACGCCAAGGTGCGCGGAATTCAAGTTCACAATTCCCAAATAGAAACCGCCCATGCTGGTCAAAGGACGGCTATTAATCTGCAGGGAGTTGAGAAAAGTTTTTTCAAACGAGGAGACATTCTTACCCATCCTGGAACGCTTGAGCCTTCTTTTCGGTTTGATGTTCGCTTGAAAATTTTACCGGATATTCCCCAACCAATTAAACACGGTGATGAAATCCGTTTTCATCTTTTTACCACCCAAACCTTAGCTCGGGTAATTAGCTATGAAGGGAATGTTTTGGGTGCAGGTGGTGAGTATTTTGCTCCAATTTCGCTTTTCTGAACCCATGGTAACTATTCCTGGCGCGCGGTTTATTGTTAGGAATATTGATGCCAGCCGAACAATTGGGGGAGGAGAAGTATTAGACCCGCATCCTCAGAAGCACAGGCGGAATGATCCAGCGACCAAAGGATTGGTTTAAAATTTTACACGCAAAGGACCTTGAGACTATTTTAACCACGCTGGCCTTAACTAATGGCTTAGAGGGCATAACTCAAAAAGAGATATTACGGAGAATTTCCGCCCTCCCAAAAGAGATCGAAAAAGTTTGGAAAGGTCTTCTGCAATCGAAAACGCTGGTTGAGGTTAATCCAGAGACCCGACAAGCTTTCCATAAAGAAATCTTGCTTAACCATGAACAACGGCTAAAAACGCTTCTTCAGGACTTTCATCAAAACCATCCTTTAAAACCAGGGCTTCATTTAGAGGAAGCGCGACAACGGCTCGGAAGAGGAGTGTCTGAAGAGCTTTTTAAATATCTTATTAATGAAATGAAAGCAAAGGGACACATTGAGGTCTCGGGTGTGGTAATTCACCAGGCCAGTCATAAAGTATCCCTGAAGGCTGAGCAGGTTAAACTAAAAAACGAGATAGAAGGTGCACTGCGCTCGCATGGGCTCACTCCCCCTACGGTTCGGGAATTTGCCACACAGCTTTCGGTTTCCTCAGAGGAAATAAAAAACCTTCTTGACCTGTTAGTGACTGAGGAGGAGCTTATTAGAGTAAAAGATGACCTTTATTTTTTAAAAGAGCAACTTGTTGAACTTAAACGAAAGCTGATATTTTTTTTAGAAAAGAACAAAGAACTTACCCCTGGTGATTTTAAAGAAATAACGGGTGTAACGAGAAAATATGCTATCCCCTTGCTTGAATATTTTGACCGGGAAAAAGTTACCATGAGGAAAGGGGATGTGCGTTTGCTTCGGGAGCGAAAATAAGCTGGCTAAACCAAAAGATTGAGGGAGGATAACAGGTTAAAACTAAATAGAAAATTTATAATTTTTGTCATCAAATGGAATGATTTTCATCATTGAACCCCAACTTTTTTATGTTATTTTTACGTTTCACGCCTCGCTATGTTTATATATGAATAAGAGGGAAAAAGGATGTTCCACGTTTTAAAAATCAGAGGCTTCCTCCCTTATATCTTGATCGTGTTTTTGAATGCTTTTAATGAACTGGGGCATAAGATCATTATCCAAAACACGGTTTTTAAATATTTCTCCGGCACAACCCAGATCATTCTTACCGCAGTCGTAAACGCGCTTATCCTCCTGCCTTTTGTCATGCTTTTTACTCCGGCTGGATATTTGTCCGATAAATATCCTAAGAACAAAGTGATTAAGCTCTCGGCTGTGTCTGCCTTTGTCTTGGCTATTTTGATTACCCTGAGTTTTTATGCCGGCTGGTTTAAAACTTCTTTTATCCTCATTTTTGTGCTGGCTGTGCAAGCCGCTTTTTTGTCTCCTGCCAAGTACGGGTATATCAAGGAGTTAACCGGAAAAGAAAACATTGCCATAGCCAACGCTTTCGTCCAAGCAGTGAGTATTAGCGCTATCCTGTTGGGGGTATTTCTTTTCTCAATCCTTTTTGAAAAATTTTATAACCCAGATTTCAGAGCTATTAGCGACATTCTCACTTCCATTGCCCCTTTGGGATATCTGATTATTGCCGGCACTGCCATCGAAACCTTATTAGCTTTTACGCTCCCCCAACAGACCGAAACCAACAAGGAACTATCCTTTAATAGGAAACAGTATATAACAGGAAAGTATCTGAAAGAAAACCTCCGGGCGGATCAAAGGAAATGAGGTGATCTGGCTCAGTATTATCGGGCTGGCAATTTTTTGGGGGATTAACCAGGTAGTGTTCGCGGCCTTTGGAGCGTATTTAAAAGGGACGGCAAATGTCACCAATACGGTCGTTGCCCAAGGCTTAATGGCCATCGCCGGTATTGGGAGTCATTATTGGTTCTCTGATCGCGGGCAAAGTATCTAAAAACATACATTGAGACCGGGATGATCCCGGCAAGCGCGCTTGGGATAACGCTTTTACTTTTTCTCCTTTCTTCAACCACCAACATTTCATTGTTAGCGCTCTTATTTCTCTCATACGGGGTTGTGGGGGGGGGGATGTTCATTGTGCCCTTAAATTCCTTAATCCAGTTTAATGCGAAAGACAAAGAGTTGGGCAAGGTTTTAGCGGGCAAATAATTTTCTGCAGAACTCAATGATGCTTTTTTTCTTAATCTCACGATCGTTTTTGCTCTTAAGGGAATAGATTATGGTCCCCTTTTTAAGGGATTATTTATCATTGCTTTTTGTGCGACTCTTTACACCTTTATTAAATTGCCACAGTCGTTTATCCGTTATTTGATTGGCACGTTAGTTTCGCAACACTACAAACTCCAGGTTTTGGGCTATGCAGAATATTCCCTCCTCCGGTGGGGTGTTGATGCTTGGCAACCACACCAGTTATCTGGACTGGGCCATTGTTCAAATGGCCTGCCCCCGTCGGGTTCGCTTTGTGATGTACCGAGGATATTATGAAAAGTGGTACTTAAAAAAATTTTTGGATTTCTTCGGTGTCGTTCCGATCTCCACCAGTGCGAGCAAGGAGGCCATTGAGGTTATTGAAAATCTTCTCAACCAGGGTGAGGTAGTAGTCCTTTTCCCTGAAGGAGCGCTGAGTCGAAATGGACAGGTCGGGGTGTTCCATCGGGGTTTTGAGCTGGCGGTTAAAAACACTGAGGCAGTGATCATCCCCTTTTACCTTCGCGGATTGTGGGGAAGTCTCTACTCCTTTGCTACCCCCAAACACCGGGAGATGTCTCGGCTTAAGAGAACCCGAGACGTATCAGTATGTTTTGGAAAACCACTTGCGAAAAGACACAACCGCAGCTGAAGTGAAAAAAGCGGTTTTAGAATTATCCGTCTATTCCTGGCTGCACTATACTGATTCTTTGAGTCCGGTCCATGTTCAGTGGCTCAAGACCGCTAAAAAACTCAAGGGCGAAGAAAGTCTGGTTGACTTTGATGGCACGTCTTTTTCCGCCCAACGGCTTTTAGTGGCGGCGATAGCTTTTGCTCAGGCACTGAAAAAGAAAATAAAACAGGAGCACAATATCGGATTACTCCTTCCCACGAGTTCAGGCGGCATTATTGCCAACTTATCAGTATTAATGCTGGGTAAGACAGTGGTGAATTTAAACTACACAGCCTCGCAACCAAGCCTTAACCAGTCACTTGAACAGGGAGAGATAAAAACCATTCTCACCTCAAAACGTTTTGTGACCACATTGGCTACGAAAGGATTTGCTGCTTCTGAATTTCTTGCTGATAAAAAGGTAATCTTTCTTGAGGAACTCAAGGAGAAGATTTCCAAAAACACGCTCATTAAAACTGCTCTGATGGTTAAGTTATGCCCGGCTTTTATACTACGACTTCTCTATTGCAAAAAAACTTCGCTCGACGATATCGCCGCCATCCTGTTCAGTAGCGGGAGCGAAGGTATGCCCAAAGGGGTTCAGCTGACTCACCGCAATATCGTGGGTAACATCAAGCAGGTTGCCAGCGTTTTAAATTTCCGGGAGGATGATGTGATTTTAAGCATTCTGCCCCTTTTCCATGCTTTTGGACTGACAGTAACTTCTTTTCTTCCCTTAGTGGAAGGCATCACTTTGGTTTGTCATCCTGACCCTACGAATGCATACGCTATTGGCAAACTAGCTGCGGGGCACCGGGCTACAATCTTATGCGCCACTTCTACCTTTTTGCGGCTCTATAACAAGAACAAGAAGCTTCATCCGCTCATGTTCCAATCCTTGCGGCTGGTGGTTGCCGGAGCGGAGAAATTAAACAAAGAGGTGAGGGAAGATTTCAAAACAAAATTTGGCCTTGATATTTACGAAGGCTACGGCACCACGGAGACAACCCCTGTGGCCAGCGTCAATATCCCGGATATGCTAAAGGCTGGTGATTGGTCTATCCAGCAAGGTAACAAGGCGGGGACAGTCGGATTACCTCTTCCGGGCACGAGCTTTAAAATTGTTGATCCCGCAACCCTGGAGGAACTGCCTACAGGTGAGGCAGGCCTTATTCTCATTGGCGGCATCCAAATAATGGCCGGCTACCTTAAAAACGAGAAAAAGACTCAAGAGGTTATTATTGAAAAAGACGGTATTCGCTGGTACAAGACCGGAGACAAGGGACAACTGGACGAAGATGGATTCCTCACCATTCTTGACCGCTACTCTCGGTTTGCCAAGATCGGGGGCGAGATGATCAGTCTTGGGGCAGTAGAAGAAGAAGTTTCCCGGGTCTTGGACAATAAAGAGGTGGAAGTTGCGGCAATTGCTTTGCCGGATGCAAAGAAAGGAGAAAAAATCGTTCTCTTATTTTCTGGAAAGCTTGATCCTGCGACCATAAGACAAAAGTTGATTGAAAATAAATTAAATTCTCTAATGCTTCCGGATAGCATTATTCGGGTTGATAACATGCCCAAGTTAGGAAGCGGGAAGAAAAACCTTACCAAGGTAAAAGAGTTGGCGCTAAGTTTAGTATAGGCGGAATTGTTGGTTTACATTAAAGTTTAATTTTCACATAAACTAAAACAAATGATACCTGGGGGGGTTCATAAGGAAGCCAACAGTTCAAAAATTCGTGACCGGGCGAGCGAGTACTTAGATACGCATGCACCACAAAATAAAACTTCTCGCTTTGGTTTTGATGTACTTTATGTTTTCTCAGCCATGTTTTTTGTTAAGCCGATTCCACAGGATGAAGCGTATCATAACTTTGCTGGTCAGCGAGAGGTTCTTGGCATTCCCAATTTTTGGAATGTAATTTCGAATATTCCGGTTTTTCTTGTGGTCCTTATCGGAACGATTGCCGGCATTAAGAAAAAATGGGTTGGCTTTGATACACCTGCCTATGGAGCATATCTTTTGTTTTTCATTGGCGTCGGGTTTACTGGTTTAGGTTAAGCGTATTATCACCTTAATCCGAACACCAATACCCTGTTTTGGGACTGACTGCCAAGTGCCCTATCATTTATGGCATTTTTCAGTTTGATTATCACTGAACATCTGCACGAAAATTTAGGCAGGGCCATCCTATTGCCCCTGGTAGTTTTGGGCTGCGGCAGCGTTCTTTATTGGAATTGGTCAGAACAATCAGGGTCAGGCGATTTGAGAACCCTGCGCGCTTGTTCATTTTTTACCAATCGTTCTGATTTCGTTCATGGTGATTATCCATCAGGCACTGTTCACGTGACCCAGGGATTTGTATATCGTGTTACTCTTGTATATGTGTGCAAACACTGGCAGAGCACTTCGATAGTTTACTCTACGCACTCGGTGGAATATTAAGCGGTCACAGCCTTAAGCATTTTCTTGCTGTGCTTGGAGCCTACTGGCATCTCCGCATGCTTCGGTTAAGGGTAAAAATTCCTGACTTTTTAAATTCAAGGTGCTATCTAAAGTTATCCTCAAGATTTTCCTGGCAGTTTCCTCAAGGAGCCACCCCGAAATCTTTTTATGTGCTTCGAAGACTTTTAATCATTTTTTTGTACCCGTTTTTATTATTAGAGACCCAAAAATAGAAATAATGTTTCAGTCTTCGGAAAAAGTCTAAGATGTTGGTTTTATTTTATTTAGTTCAGCTTTTCGCCCAAAACATTTTTTTCTAATTTTATTAAAAAATCTAACCCAACAATAAAAAAAGGGAAAATTTGGGATAAATCTTTCACCCAAGCACTATGATTGCATTTAAGAAAAACCTGTGGTATAAAAAACGAAATCTTTTACCTAATTAAATCCATGGAAAACCAAGCCAAAAAAAATATTCTCCGATCTATTCCTGCAGTAGATGAAGTGTTAAAGCAACCGTTGGTTCAGGACTTGGTGGTGGTTTTTTCCCGAAAATTAGTGCTTACTATCATTCGGGATGAGTTGGAGAACCTCCGAAAAAAAATCCTTGCGCAAGAAGCCGTTTCTTCTCTTAATCGGGAGACCAACCTAAAAATTCTCGTTGATCAGATCGCTCAAAAGGCAAAAAACAATACCTTGTTACACCTTCGAAAGGTGATTAACGCTACCGGAATAATTATTCATACCAATTTGGGCCGGGCACCCCTTTTGAGTCGCGCCGTGGAAAATATTGGTGGGGTAGCTGAAGGCTATTGCAACCTAGAATATGAGCTGGAAAAAGGGGAGCGGGAGTCTCGGTACATGCACGTAGAGAAAATTCTCAAAGAACTTTCGGGGGCCGAAAGCGCACTTGTGGTCAACAACAATGCCGCTGCGGTTTGGGTTGTCCTGAACACTTTGGCGCAAGGTCATGAAGCAATTGTCTCCCGAGGAGAATTGATTGAAATTGGCGGTTCTTTCCGCCTTCCGGATATTATGCGCCAGAGCGGGTGTGTTTTAAAGGAAGTGGGAACTACCAATAAGACCAAACTCAGCGACTATGAGCAAGCAATCTCTCAGGAAACCCGTCTTTTTCTTACCGCCCATACCAGCAATTACCGGATTCTCGGTTTTACTGAACAGGTTGTTTTAAAAGATTTAGTAAGTTTAGGCCGTAAGTTTAATATTCCGGTAATGAAAGACTTGGGAAGTGGTAATTTTGTGGATCTGACCCCTTATGGGCTGGAAGACGAGCCTACGGTGATGGAGACTATTTCCTCAGGGGTAGATGTCGTGACCTTTAGCGGAGATAAGCTCCTGGGGGGGCCCCAAGCGGGGATTATCGTAGGAAAGAAACGATATCTCGATACGATTAAACAAAACCCGCTTCTTCGTGCTCTTCGGGTAGATAAGTTTACCTTGGCTGCCTTGGAGGTAACGTTAAGAGAGTACTTTGACCCGGAAAAGGCAGTGAAATCGATACCGGTTTTAGAGATGCTTACCGTGGCACAAGAGGAATTAAAGAAAAAGGCAAGGTCTCTTTTTCGGCAAATAACACGAAAGGCAAAAGATGCTTATGAGATGAGCGTTGAAGAGGATTTCTCTCAGGCTGGGGGAGGCTCTTTGCCTCTACAGACTCTCCCTACGTGGGTTGTGACCCTCATCCCTAGGTCTTTTTCCGTAGCCGAACTGGATAAGCGGCTGAGAAAACACCATCCTCCCATTGTTGCTCGCATTAATCAGGAGAGACTCCTGATAGATGTTCGCACTGTGTTTGCACATGAAATGCCAATAATCAGTGAAGCCTTAGAGAGGGTAGCATGATAGATCCAATGTTTTAGTTCTCAACCGTTCTTTTTTCCCTTTACATATTACCTCAATCCGCCGAGCATTCTGTCTCCTCTATCTGGGGATTGCTCAGGTGGTGGATGAACAATTTAAAACCTTTGATTTTGAAAGCTGGAGCAAACTGGCAGTAGTAGAGCGTGAAGAGGCGATCGGCTTAGTAGATCGGATGATAAGAATTCCGAGAGTCATCCTCCTGCTCACGTATGACCGCATGCCCATTGGCCACGTCCGCTTTACGCGGATTAATATCTACACCCGGGACAAAAGCACCTGCCAGTACTGCGGGAAAAGATTTTCTAAGAGTGATCTGAGCTTGGATCATATCATTCCTCGTTCCAGCGGAGGAAGGAGCACGTGGGAAAACATTGTCTGTTGCTGCGCGACCTGTAACCGCAAAAAAGGAGGGCGGACACCCCACGAAGCTGGGATGAACCTTTTGAAGAGACCGAAAAGGCCAAACTGGACTCCGTTCTATAAAATTTCTCTGCGGGATTTGAAACGGAAAGAGTGGCTTCCTTTTCTCAACATGGTCGACATCTCGTACTGGCACACTGAGCTCCTTGAATAAAAACTCGGCTCGTTGGCAGTGATTTTTCTGGCCTTATGGAATCAACGTCGAAAACCCATATTGTTTCCCCAGAAGACCGGGGAATTCGCTTGGACATCTATCTTACCACGCATAACCCCACGCTTAACTCGCTCCCACCTCAAAAGACTTATCGAAAGCGGAAATGTTAAACTGAACGGTACCATTCCTAAAGCGGGCGAAAAGCTTAAACCGGGAGACCGGATCGAGCTTACTATTCCTCCTCCGGAACCCTTGCGGGCTTTTCCCGAACCCATTCCTCTGAATATTTTGCATGAGGACTCAGATGTCATTGTGATCAACAAACCCGCGGGACTTGTTATTCATCCTGCGGCCGGACATTATTCCGGCACCTTGGTCAATGGCCTCCTTTATCATTGTAAGGCGCTCTCTTCTTTTGGGGAACCATTTCGGCCCGGGATTGTTCACCGTCTCGACAAAAATACTTCCGGGGTCATGGTGGTTGCAAAAACCGATTACTCCCATCAACACCTTGCGGCACAATTTAAGGCGCATTCGGTAACAAAGGAGTATCGAGGATTTGTCGTTGGTGTTATGGAGGAAGATAAGGGCACGGTCTCTTCTCTCATTGGGAGAAATCCGAAAGATCCGAAAAGGATGTCAGTGCGGCAGCATCAAGGCAAGATGGCGATTACTCATTGGGAAGTTTTTAAAAGGTATCCTTCTTTTACTTTTCTTACCATCAGGCTGGAAACCGGCCGGACACACCAGATTCGCGTTCATTTAGCAAGTATCCATCATCCGGTTCTGTGTGATCCAGAGTATGGCGGCCGAAAAACCATTGCTTCTTTGCCTGATCCGGAAGTGCGTCAGCTTCTTGCTTCAGTTAAACGCCAACTCCTCCATGCCAGCACCCTCGGATTTATCCATCCGACCAGAGAAGAGCATGTGGAATTTTTTGCTCCTCTCCCGGAAGACTTTCACATGCTTCTCCAAAAACTTGAGGGATAAAGATGATAAAAAGTTGACAAAAGACCAAATTCGGGTAATAAACTCAAAGAAACTAAGGTTGGGAGAACAAATGAAAGAAATCATCTCGATATTTAAAAAAAGCGCGGAGATAAAGGTTAAGTTTGCCGAAAAAAATGCTGCCAAAATTGAGCACGTGGTAGGAGTCATTGTTAACACCCTTCACGAAGGAGGCAAAATTTTGCTCTTTGGTAACGGCGGAAGCGCGGCTGATGCTCAGCATATTGCAGCGGAATTTGTAAACCGCTATCTTTTGGATCGGCCCCCCTTTGCGGCTTTAGCCCTCTCGACGGATACCTCTATCCTCACCAGCATCAGTAATGATATCAACTTTGAGGAAATTTTTTCTCGGCAGATTGCTGCCCTGGGGAAAAAAGGTGATATTGCCTGGGGAATTACCACCTCGGGAAACTCACGAAATATGATCCGGGCTTTTGAGGTTTCGCGTGAGTTAGGACTCACGACCATAGGGTTTACGGGAAAAAACGGCGGTACAATAGCTTCCCTGGTAGATTATAATTTTAATGTTGATTCCGACTCAACGCCCCGGATTCAGGAAACACACATTACCCTCGCCCATGTTATCTGTGAGCTCGTGGAGAAAAGGATGAAGACGTGATGGAAAAAATAAAACCCTTGTCATTGGAAGGAATCAAGACAGTCTCTTTAAAGGAAAGAAACAGCAAAGTAAGCGTAACTCAGTTCGGGAGAAGGTATGCTCGGGGAGCAACGGTTGCCGAATTTTTGGACGGGCTGCCCCAAATCCTTGGCGCGCAAGACCTTCGGGATGTCATTGAGAGGATTACTCAAGCTAAGGAGGAGGGCAAGACCATTCTTGTGGGAATGGGCGCTCATGTGATCAAAGTCGGTCTTGCGCCTCTTATCATTCAGCTTATGGAAGAAGGGGTTATCAGTGGGATCGCCTTAAATGGCGCAGGAGCGATTCATGATGTGGAAGTCGCATCTCGAAGGGAAGACCTCTGAAGAGGTAGGAGCTGAATTAGACGAGGGAACCTTTGGGATGGCTGAAGAGACGGCAACGTTTATTAATAACGGAGTTGCGGAAGGTATAAAAAATGGATGGGGCTTGGGAGAATGTTTGGGGGAAAAAATTTTGCGGAATAAACTCCCGAACCGGCAGACGAGCATATTAGCGCAAGGCGCAAAACTCCAGATTCCGATAACCGTGCATGTTGCCATCGGAACTGATATTGTGCATCTCCATCCGAGTTTTAATCCTTCCGCCTGGGGGGAGGCAACTCACCTTGACTTTCGCCAATTCTGCGCGTTGGTTGCAATCCTGGAAGGAGGCGTGTACCTCAATATAGGTTCCGCAGTTATTTTACCTGAGATTTTCTTAAAAGCTCTTACCTTAGTTCGAAACAAAGGATATGCAATAGATCACTTTACAACCGTTAATATGGATTTTATTCGCCATTACCGTCCTCTTACCAATGTGGTAGACCGCCCTACCCGGAGAGGCGGCAAAGGGTTTAATTTAGTTGGACACCATGAGATTATGATACCACTTCTTGCTGCGGGAATTCTGGAAAAGCTTCGGAATTCACAAGAAGGAAACAGACCTGAGTAACAGGCATTTACGGGTTCGCTTTCTCCTCCGTTGATAGCACTTTGACTTTCTATGTAAGCGATAGTATGAAA
The DNA here is from genome assembly GCA_963727835.1 of uncultured delta proteobacterium. Lineage (GTDB taxonomy): Bacteria > Desulfobacterota > WTBG01 > JAGOGO01 > JAGOGO01. The sequence goes on along the minus strand of CAVSIB010000010.1, from coordinate 49,957 downwards.
AGGATAAGAATAACTGCCGGAAATATAACCCTTGAAGCAACATTGGCAAATACTGCCTGTGCGGAGGAGCTTTGGAACATTCTTCCTCTTTCTGCAAAAATTAATACCTGGGGCGATGAAATCTATTTTTCCATCCCCATTCATCTTGAATTAGATGCAACTGCCCGAGAAGTTGTTGAGGTAGGAGACTTAGGATATTGGCCGGAAGGGCCAGCCTTTTGTATTTTTTATGGCCCCACTCCCATCAGCAACGATAAAGAAATCCGCCCAGCGAGCGCAGTCAATATCATTGGCAAGGTAATCGGGGACCCAACTTCTTTGTGCATGGTTCTTCCTGGATCAAAAATCACTATCGAGCAAAGCAGGGAAGATGCTTAAGGGGAATCGCACTTTTTTTCTTTTACTCGGTACCGGGTTTGGGAGTGGCTATTTTTCTCTGGCTCCTGGGACTGCCGGAACTGTCGTCGGAATTTTATTCTTTTTGGGTTTTTCCTACCTCTCCCCCCTTCTTTACTTTATCACCACCATAGCCTTTATTTTTTTTGCTGCCTGGATAGCTGATGGAGCAGAAAAAATCTTTCAGCGAAAGGATGCCCGGACTATTGTGATTGATGAGATTGCCGGATTTTTGGTAACGATGCTGTGGATCCCTTGTACCTTAATCAATGTGGGAATAGGATTTCTCCTCTTTCGGATATTGGATATCCTGAAACCATTTCCTGCTGGCTGGATTGACCGCAACCTTTCCGGCGGATGGGGGATCGTTCTTGATGATGTGGTCGCAGGGTTTTATGCCAACCTTATCTTGCAGGGGATACGTCATTGGATGTAAAGGCAGAGATCATTACCATCGGAAATGAATTAATCACCGGGATCCAGGTAGACACGAATGGTCCCTATTTGGCTCAGCGTCTTTTTGGCCAGGGTATTTCAGTTCAGCGGATCGTAAGTGTAGGTGATGGTGCTGAAGCAATTGCTGGCGCTCTTAAGGAAAGCATCGCGAGTGCAGACCTGGTGCTTATAACCGGAGGGCTTGGCCCTACCCGTGACGATGTTACCACAAAAGTGGCAACCAAGGTTCTGGGGAAAAAGCTTATTTTTTATCCTGAGGTTCTGGATCACATAAACAAAGTACTTGGTTCTTATAATGTCCCAACGACTGAGGGGCAGAAGAAGCAAGCTTATTTTCCAGAAGGAGCGGAGATTATCTCCAATCCACAAGGAACCGCGCCAGGCTTTCTGATTAAAGAAGGAAAGACTCTTTTGGTATTTTTCCCCGGAGTTCCCCGCGAACTGGAGACAATGGTCGAAGAAACCATTCTGCCACGATTAGAAAAGGAGTGGAAGAGGGGGACCTATTTCCAGAGCCGGACATTGCGGCTCTTTGGAATATCAGAATCAAAAGTTGATGACCTTTTAAAAGATATTTTCGAGAACCAAAGAGAGATCACACTTTCTTTTCTTCCCCACTTTCCGGAAATCAATGTTCACCTAACTGTCCAAAAAAAAAATAACGAGGGGGCGTGCGCGAGACTGGCGTACTGGGAAAAAGCAATAAGAGAAAGGCTTGAGCCTTACGTATTTGGTACAGATGAAGACACGATGGAAGACGTGGTGGGTAATCTGCTTCGAAAGGCGAAGGCTACGATTGCTGTTGCCGAATCCTGCACGGGGGGTCTCATCGGTCATCGTCTCACCAACATCCCCGGAAGCTCTGATTATGTAGAACTAGTAGCCGTGGTATATAGCAATCAGGCTAAGATTGATCTGCTTAAAGTTCCCGAAGAAGTGATTCGGAATTATGGAGCAGTAAGCGAGCCTACTGCCAAGTTCATGGCCGAAGGGATACGAAATTTGGCGGGAACAACCTTGGGCCTATCCACTACGGGCATTGCTGGCCCTGCCGGAGGAAGCCCGGAGAAACCAGTGGGCACCGTTTTTATCTCCCTCACAGATGGGAAAGAAACATCGACAAAGGAATATCATTTTCCGGGTGACCGGCAGCAGATTAAATGGATGACCTCGGAAGTAGCATTAAATAGTATAAGGCAGTATTGCCTCAAGAAGAATCGGTTGCTGGATAATTTCCGCCATTCCGTCTCGAGATGATAGCAGAGACCTTCGTCCCATCACCCAAAAAAGAGCTTCTTTAATCTTTTTCTTAAAAAATTTCCTTCAAAAACAGGAGTCATTATTTCCCTTAAACCCTTACTATCTACCTTCGCTCCTTTTAAATTCACCCTTCTTTTTTTCAGCATAACGCGAAGCATTCTTGTTGCATCAATTTTTGCTTTAAAATAAAGGATCGGGTGTCTGTGCCTTGCAGCAAAGTAAATGAACTCCGATACCATCCCCAATATAACCACTGGCAAGCACCTCAAAAACAGGGAAAGGGGAATGTTCTTTATCTTCACAAATTCACTATTTCTTACACTGTAATAGACCGCCATAGGGCTCATTTTGACTATGCTAGATCTAACCTTATGCTCAACAATCGCCGTTGGCACATACATGACTTTCCAGCCAGACAGTTGAGCCCTGAAATTTAAATCAGTGTCTTCATGGATAAGAAAGAAGTCCTCGTCCAGAAAACCAATCTCTTCGATCGTCTTTCGCCTGTAAAGGGCCGCACCTGCACACGCACCAAAGACAAATTCCCTTTTATTGTATAAAAAAGCCTTTTCGCCCGCTCCTCTTTTAAAGCCTTTTAAGGAAGTTGAAAACCCATCCCCTGCACTATCTATGATGTCGCTTCCATAAACGATGAGCTTGGAAGCACAGATTCCCACCTCAGGGTTACTATCCATAGCCATAACAAGCTCTCCAAGCCACCTTCCATCAGGCTCTGCATCATTGTTTAAAAGGGCTATATACTCACCGAAAGTGTGTTTTAACCCTTTTAAATTACCACCTGCAAAGCCCAAGTTTTTATCAAGGGGGATTAATTTGACAACGGGGGCCAAGAGAATTTCATTTAAAAAAATCCGAATTTCGTCTAAAGAGCCATCCGAAGAGCCATTGTCTACTATTACCACCTTAAAGTCTTTGAAGCTCTGCCGCCCTAAGGCAGTTAGACAATCTCTGATGAGACCCTGCCCATTATAATTGACGATAATTACGCTAACTCTTGACATCAATTGAGGTGCTCATTAAAAAATTTAATAATATTTTTCACCACAGCGCCGATTTTCGCTATTGGAAAATGATCAATAAAAAAGAACATGACCATTTTATGACAAGGCATCACTTCATTCCGGATCAGGCTGTAAAGTGAACTTCATCATAATTGCAATTTAGAATTTTGCAAGGTCGCATTGTGAACAATCGAGTTACAGATTGAACTGAGGCGGCGTCGCACTCAAGATCGTTTCTCACGTGTGGGAAGAGACAAAAAACCAATGATAAGAGAAGCCATCAACGTAACACCACCCAGCATGACCATTGTTGTTGAAAAACTAATTGTTCGCAATAATGCTCCTGGCGAAAGAGGACCAAAATTGGCTGCGTTCCAAGCCTTCAAAGCATCAAATCCCAAAAACAGCCCACCAAGCATCATCAAAATGCCGACTGCGCTCCCAATCTCAAGGACGGGGATGTTTTCAGTTTTTCGAGTAATGAATTCTCTTGCAACAATCCTTCGCGAATCCCGAAAATCCTTATTACAACACCAAGTGCTGCCGCCAAAAAACCTAGCACCAATCCGGACTCAGCAAAAAATAGAGTATGCACATCAAAAATCACCGCACCAATTTTGACAGGACCATACAGTAGCGCTGCATAACTTGCCATGCTTGTTAGAAACAAAGTAGCCCCAGGTATAAAAAAAAGCCAGAGTGAACTGAAAAGTAACATAAACCGAAGATGCCTCCACCCGTCGCGCCAAGGCCTAAGATGGGGTGGTCGAGAACGCCCATCTTTCGACAAAGTAGTTGGGATTTCCACAATACGCATACCAAATAAATTGGCCTTGATCACCATCTCCGAGGCAAACTCCATCCCGGTAGTGCGCAAATCCATCCGTAAAAAAGCATCTTTCCTGAACCCTCTTAGCCCGCAATGAAAATCTTTAGACGGACATTTAAAAAGCAATCGGCCAACCCACGTAAGAATTTGATTGCCAATATATCGATTTTTCCATGGCATAGCTCCCGGAGCGATTCCACCTAAAAATCGATTACCCATTACAAGATCAAAACCTTCGCGTAACTTCTGAATAAAAGAGTCAAGATTGCTGAAGTTATACGAATCGTCGGAATCACCCATGATAATCCATTCGCCTTTTGCAGCCATGCAGCCATGAAACAAGGCAGAACCATACCCGCGCTGCGTAACTGGGATAACGCGTGCGCCTAAAGATTCAGCAATCGCTTGTGAACCATCAGTACTACCGTTGTCTGCTATCAGCACTTCAGTTTGTATCCCCGAATGCACGGCCCAGTCATTGGCCTTTTTAATACACAAGGCCAAGGTTTCCGCTTCGTTTAGACATGGCATCAAGATAGTTAACTGCATTTAAAACCTCTCAAAAACAAAAAAATTATTCAATCCCACGCCCGCCATCAGGAAAAAAAGCCAGGCGGACCCGTGCAGATAACGGGGCGTGGGCCGCTCGACCAGCAACAGAGCCACACCGATGAACGTTAAAGAGATCAGACCCATCAAGAGGATCTTCCGTCGTTGATTCGTATCGCTTGTATACACAGACAAAAGACCCCAGAACAGCGGAACAAACAATAAAAACTGAATCCAGCGCTCCGAATTGAGAAAGTATCGTCCTGTCGGTGTCTTTAAATCCAGCGCCGATGATGTATCCAATGAATAATGAAACCGCGTTTTGATCAAATTGTGAAATCCATCTTCCAAACGACGGTTTCCTAAATCTGCCTTCATGGAGGATCTAAGATAGGATGGGTCAAAGTAGTCGGTAAAAGTTTGCCAGCCCAGATGAAGGAAAGCGAGGGGCTTGTGGATGACAGCGTGAAGCGCTGCACGACGGGCGATCGCTTCCGCTTTTATTCGATCAGGTTCCAGCTTTTGCAGACGGGAAACGGCCCCGCCTTCCATCCAGCGGTGCGCGGCACGTAGGCGCCGGTCTTTGGCAGAAAAATTAAGATCGCCAAAGACTCTGCTGCCTAGGTTGACATCGGGAAAATCTTCCGGCTCTAGAATCGGAACCACATAACCCATGGCAAAATATCCGCTGTCATAGGAATAGGCGGGAGGCTTATGTTGTAAATAGCCGTGAACGTGTTTGTAGGCGGATGTAAAGATAGACAGCAAAAAGACGGACATGACGACATGAAGAGCCAAACGGGCTGTAGTCTTTGCGCTCGTCAATCGTGCCTGTGCGGCAATCGCGGGGAACGCCAGAATTGGTATCGAAAGCGCGCAAATCCAGACCAATGGTATAAAAGCGAAACGGACACTGATCATTGCCACGGCGATGCCATGCGCAAGACACAGCCATTTGATCCGGGGATCTTCCAGATAATGAAGGACTATCCATATATAAAACACAAAAATGAACAGTGCCAGAGTTTCTGTCATCACGTAACGGGTATAAAGCAACTGCAACGGCTCCAGTGAAGTCAAAAGCGACGCGATGAACGCGATACACGGCCGAACCCGAAAGTAGCGAATCAACAAGTGCGCCATAACAGCGGAGGCAGCTATGAGCAATAACACTTGAGCGATTACCAGCGATGTAAGCGACTGGGTGGTTACAGCTACCAGATGTATGAAATAGCCATAGACAAAAGAACGATCCGTGGGCAGCCATCCTGCTATAGCTGTCCAGATGTAGCTTTCCGAATCACCGAAAAAAAACATTGGCTGATGATCCATCCATAGTAGAGCGCCCTGGATCAGCAGCAAAAGCACAAGAAAAACGATCCAGTCGGCCACGGCTTTTTTTTGCGTTATTTTACTTTTTACTTCCCGTAACACCATAGGCGTGTGCCTTTCAATCGAAAAATCGAAATCGAACCATCTGGATAACAGCCGATGCGGCATCTTTCCAGCCGATTTTTTTCCCTTCCTCATAGGTTCGTCCGGCGTAGGAAATACCGGTTTCGTACACGCGCAGGCATTTGCCGTTCAACCGCATGCGGGCAATCTTGACCGTAATTTCGGGATCGACGCCAAACCGCAAACTTTTGATCTTCAATCGCTCGACGACGTCGCGCGTAAAAACTTTATAACACACCTCGACATCCGTGAAATTGAGATTGGTCAACATGTTTGAAAATGTTGTCAGGATATTATTGGCCAGCTGATGCCAGAAATATAACACCCGATGCGGCTCCCCGATAAATCGGCTGCCGTAAACCACATCGGCTTTACCATCCAGAATAGGCTGCAGTAACTTCGGATAATCGGCAGGATCATACTCGAAATCAGCATCCTGAATAATGACGATGTCTCCGGTTACACTGGCAAAACCATCCCGCACAGCCGCTCCTTTGCCTTCGTTGCCCGGCTTATTCACCACCCGAAATATTGTGTCCGGGAATTTGGCTGGCAGCATCTGCATCAATTCCCAGGTGCCATCGGTCGAGCCGTCATTTATCAAAATCACTTCCCGATCCAAACCCCCGGGCAGCGACTGTAAAACTACTTTCCGTATAACAGCTTCCAGATACGCCTCTTCATTATACACCGGCACAACAATGGATAATTTAGAAAATTGACGTTTTTCCATCGCGCTTTATCATTTTACTGAAGATTTTCTATGATTGATAGACGCTCCGGCAACGTGGTCTTCTGCAGTCTTATCCTCTTGGTTTTCCATCCGATAGCTCCGTATAGAGTCTTAAAGGATATCGACGCGGAACGTTCTCCAATCCGAGCTTTTGCAGAATGGAATCTAATGTATTACAGCCGGCTTCGACGCCCCAGGCTTGCTCGGCAAAGGCAATTTCCGCACGACTGAGACGCAACCAGAGCTTTTCATCGTTATAAATTTGATCGATCGCCCCGGCAAACATATCTGGTTTACCGGCAATCAAAATTGTCTCGTCGTCAATCAGCCCCATTCCTTCTGCAGCAAGCGTGGTGGCGACAACCCTCAGGCCAACTGCCATTGCCGTGCCGATCTTGCCCTTGATGCCTGCTCCATAACGTAGCGGGGCAACGGAAAGACGCATTTTGTCCAGCAATGGATTCAAATCCTCGACAAAACCAGTGATAATCACATCCTCACAGGCCAAGGCTTGTATTTCTGAAGGTGGCTTGTTTCCCACGACATAGAATTTCACACCGGGCTTTGTCCCTATTTTTTATTTAGTTATATCGTTTACTATAATTTTTGCTTCGCAAATATTTTACTTGTCTCTACTTATCTCAAATGTCTCCAACATTACATGCTTCGCTTTATCTTTTGAAAAATTATTTTTAACAAACGTGATTGAGTTCTTAGATAAAGCCTTCCACATTTTTGCATTCGTATAAAGCTCTACAGTACAATTCGCAAATTCTATTGGATCATCTGCAATTAGTGCGTCAACGCCATGTTTGAGGTTTAAACCCTCATTGCCGATACTGGTACTTACCACTGGAAGGCCATAGTACAAACTGGTAACAATTTTACCTTTCACCCCCGCGCCATACCTTAATGGGCTCACAAATATGCGGCACTTATCAAATAATGGACTTAGATCCTTTACATAACCGGTTACAATTAAATCAGGTTTGCTCAGCACAGTTATTTCAGGGGGTGGGTTGTTTCCCGCAATGTAAAGCTTGATTTTCGGTAGTTCTCGCTTAACTATAGGATATATTTCGTTAACAAACCATTCAACCGCATCTATATTCGGTAGATGATCAAAGCCCCCGAGAAAGAGCAATCCATGTCTTCCATCGAAGTCATTTGATAACCTTTCATCAATTGATTCTGCGCCGTAATAAATAACTGGCATGGTCACGATTCTTTTTTTAGGAAAAGCTTCTTTGATAATTTTTTGTTCCTGATCGCTTGGCGTTAAAATCACGTCAACATTTTTAAATAAATAAAATTCAATCTCTTTTAATCGTTTCGATTCATCTAATATCTCCTTTCTTTTTTCTATTTGATATCTTCGTAACTCTCTAAGATAATGTAAGTCATGTGTGAAATATAAAATCTTAGCCTTGGCATAGCGCTTGATTGCTCTGATATACTTGATAGCTATATCAGGTCTGGCTAACCAGGCATAATCAATATGCTGTCCGTTTTGCTGAATCCAATTCTTGAATTCAAACTGACCATAAACAACCTCTACCCCCAATTGTTGAAGCTCGGTTGTATAAGGCTCCAAAGGCATTAATAAATCTGGAATAAAAATGACTTTGAAGCCCATTTCATGAAGCAGTCCAATATATTGGTAGGTTGATAGGCTGCCTGCATGCTTATCGTAATCCACTTCCAAATCAACGAACAGGAGGACTTTCTTATTTTTCGACCTGTCTCTCGCCAAAAAGATGTCGTTATGTTCAAGCTGCCCGCTAATTTGATTTCCCCATTTCTCGATGAACTTTGCATGATTAATAACAGAGAGCGAATCACGTATCTCAAATCCATATGATGAGGCGTCGTGATGTATTATAACAGCTTTTGGCTGGTACATTATTTTATAACCTGCCTCTCGAATAGCAAATTCTAAATCAAATTCCTCATAAAAAGCTGGGGCGTATCTTTCATCAAATCCACCAATTTTTAGAAAAACGTCTTTCCTTATTAGTAGGCATGCACCGGTAATTAAATCCGTCTCTTTCACATGATTTATTCATATCTGTACGGATCGCCAAAGCGCCCATAAGGCTGACTCCAACCGTCCCTGTCTACAATGCTTCCTGCCTCTTGTAGCCTGCCATCTGGATACAAAAGCTTGCCTCCGACCATTCCTATGCTGTCGTCACGTTCCGCTATTTCAACTAAGGGTTGTAGCCAACCTTCTCTAACTTCCGTGTCATTATTTAAAAAGAGGATATATTTCCCTTTCGAGTATCTCACAGCATTGTTGCAATTTTTAAAAATCCCAAGTTTGCTTGATTATCTATTATGTTAATACCCTTTACTTTCTTGAGCATTGCAGACGTTTCATCCGTTGACGCATCATTAGCAAGAATTATCTCATAAGGTGCCTCATCGGTATTTTTTAAAATAGATTTTAAGCAATTGTAAGTATATTGCCATTTGTTCCATAACGGAATTATGATTGTTACTAAAGGTTGCTCATAATAAGGAAAGTTAAGATCTTTTATTTTTTCCAAAGTTATATTTTCCTGAAGCCCTATTTTAATTTGTTCTGTTTGGACTGTTTTAGATTTTTCTAAAATTTTGCTTTTAATCTTTTCCTCTAAAACTTCCGGTGCCGAAGTTCTAAAATAATAAATGAATTTTTTCAAATTTCTTTTATTTAAGTTTCTAAGGGTTTTCTTCGGACTAGTGATAGTTCTAAAAACGAGCGTAGCGAATAATCTTCTTTTGGTGTTTATTGGAAAAATTTTATTTCTTACTCTGTAATAAATTGTTAACGCTTTCCATCCATGGGAATTATAAATATTGTTTAAAGCCATCCCCTTCTGGTAAAGTTCCTCTTTGAGACCCCCTAGTTCTCTTTCCTTCTCTGCTAGGTCAGACCTCAGGCCTTCTACCTCAGCCAAGACTTGGTAAAGATTGGTGATCTGCCCGTCGCGTTCGGTCACCGCCTGATTGAGGCTAACGAGCTGTCCGGAAAGAGTTGCGACCTCCTCCCGCGAGAAAACATCATGCTGTGCCGTCAATTCAATAAAACTCTTGTAGTCAAAATCATATAAACGCTTGATGCTATCAGCGCGCTTTGGGTCGGAAATGATTTCAAACAGAATGTCCAGACCAAACAATATTGTGAAGGTGAAAGGCTTTTCTTCTAAAGCGACCATTGCTAATGCGAAGTCGATATCGGTTTCTTTTTTTCGGCAAAACTTGGAAGAAGAAGGAAATATTTTTGCCAGATCATCAAAATGGGTGATCTTTCGATAGGTTGGAAGCAACTTATACAATTCATATAACCCCCGAATCCTAGTTTCCGGGCGGCTGCCACTGGCATTAGCCTCATTCTCTAGCACCCTGAATCTCACGAGTTTTTCGGGAATTACGAAAATTTCGTATTGCAAGCACAGCCGTATCCACATATCAAAATCGGTAACCTGCGCAAAACCAAATCGATATAGACCGCAATCCTCATAACAAGATTTTCGGATTAAAACGCTCGGATGGCAAAGTGCGTTGCCACGATTAAAGAAAAAATTCAACCATTCGAATCGTGTTCGATTAGGCTGCTCAAAGATGCTAAAGTAAAAATGTTTCTCGTTCTTTAGCGGAGTACTATCCTCACCTATTGCGGTAACGTTGGTGAATACCGCACCGAATTCTGGATGTGCATCCAAAAAGGCAACCTGCTTTGCCAGTTTTTCAGGCTCCCATACATCATCAGAATGGTGGATGGCAATGTATTCACCCGAAGCCACCTCGGAGACGGCTTTGTTTATTTACCCATGTAAACTCTTTTCCGGATTTCATTACGAAACTTCTTGATGCGTGGATCAGAATAGCGGCTGATCAAATACCACGAATTATCAGATGAAGCGTCATCCCAGATGATCAACTCAAAATCGGTGAAAGATTGATTCAGGGTGCTAGTAATCGCTTCTCGGATGTATTTCTCATGATTGAATGAAGTGAGGATTATGAGACTTTTGGCATTTTGCTACCTATTTGTTAGTTGCAATATGGCAATTAATGAACGTTCTGTTTGAATGAATTAGCAATTAACTAAAAAAACGGCACCAAGGAAACTCATAGACTGTTAAACTTCAAACCGAGTCGGAGAATGTGGCCCAGTTTTATAGCTCGTCATTAAAATCAGAGAAGGACTCTTATCACAGCAAATATCAAGCGCGTCCGTATTGGCCCTGGCCTGGCTGCAGATTCAGCATTCTCCTCATTTCGGACGCAGGCATCAGCTCTCGGTCAGCCGCGTCAATGATGCGATGAATTCTTTGCAAGCAACCTGCATTTGTTGCAAGCCTTGTACGTCCGCGTCAAACCAAATGTTATCTTCAAGCCCAACACGAACACCGCCACCAGCCGCAATGGCAAGCATGTTCATTGCTTGCTGAGCGTTACCGACTCCGCCGATACTCCAAAATGAGTTAGCAGGAAGATCACGAATCATAACGCCGACATGCAACAAATCTGCCTGTGCACATGCAATATTACCAACAATCAAATTAAAATAATGCGGAGGCGTTAACAGACCATTTTTAATCAAATATTGAGCGTAATTTATCATGCCTGCATCAAACGCTTCCAACTCAGGTAAGATCCTACGCGATTGCATCTCAGAAGCAAGGGCCTTTATCATATCCGGATCGTTAATGCTTGCCTGATAGGTGAAGTTCAAAGAACTCAGCGTAAGACTTCCCATGTCAGGCTTCACTTGCCATCAAGCTGAAGAACTTCACTGCGGTGTTCAAATGTTTGCACATTACGGCCGCTCAGAGACACACAAATAATCAAATCCTTAGAAAAGGATCGAATTCCCGGCAATAATCCTTTCATAAACGGCAGCCTTATACGTTGCCATACCGTGATTTCATCGCGTCCATGTAAATGAACCATCGTTATGCCAATTCCAGCAGCTTTATGAACATCCTCGATCTGCGAAATTGAAATTGGTACAGTAAGTTGTCATTTCCTTTGTCGGCAATAAACCCGTCGGCGTGAAATTGATTACAACCTTCATGACTCCTCCACAGGCAGAGCGGCAGGCCTAGGCGCACCACAATGGTCAATTAATTTTAAACACATGTTCAAAACACCTCGAGTTGGTTTGCCGGCATGTCCCGCCGCTGCGCGAGCGAGTCCATATAGACTCCGTTCTCTGTAGTATCTGTTGTCACAACTGCGCCTGCTGCAATAAAACACCCTGGTGCCACGGATACACCATCACGGATCGTACTGTTGAGCCCCAAGAAACAACGCTCCCCTATTTTTGCACCACCTGCCACCACCGCATGTGCGGCGAGAAAACAGTGATCTTCCAAAACAGCATGATGAGAAACATGGCTCCCGGCAAGAAGAATACAGTTGTTTCCAATAACCGCAAAAGGATTGACGCTCGCTCCATTAAAAATCATGCAATTTTCGCCTATCTGCAAATCGGGCCAAACCATGGCTCTAGACGCAACATAGGATACAAAGCTATAACCTCGAGCCTTTGCCGCTTGGTACCGACCGCTCGCAGTCCGTTGATATTGCGGCCGCCGAGCGACACCAACATGACGAAACGATCCGGCGGAAAGTGGCGCTCCAGCTCCTCAAACGGAACCATCGGAAGATCGTGAAAGCGTTCCCCTGTGCAATAGTCACCATCAACAGTAAAGCCCGCTACGCGATGGGGGCTATCATGGGTTAGCACATACCACGCTTGGCTGGAAAAATTCCCTCCACCAAAAATCACTATATCCATTCGAATATCCTTTCCGTGACCTGTAACGTCAAAGTAATTTTAGTCTTGGCAATAACAGAGCCATAGGGTAAAATTAAAGTTGCATAATATGCGCAGTTTATGGAATCGCTTGCAAAACTAAATTGCAAATGAATTCTACTTCCTGTCTCTGTAATCCTACATATAACGGGAGGCATAGAACCCGCGCTGAAATATTCTCGGAAATCGGACAAGCCTTGTTCCACTCAACCCTAAGATACGGCAACGTATTAAGCGAAGGATGGAAGTAACGCCGCGGGCCTATTCCATTATCCATGAGCGCCTGTCGTACACGCATCATGACATCGTGAGAGGAGAAAATGACCGGGTAGTAGGCATAGGTGTATTCGAGACCGGCAGGAGAAATGGGCCGGTGCAAAGTGGCGCCGTCCAGTTGTTCGTCGTACCAGCTTGAGCACTCTTTCTGATAGGCAATTATGTCATTCACCTTTGGCAATATGCAAAGTCCCATGGCCGCGTGCAGTTCGGACATTTTAGCATTGATGCCGATGTCGAAATAGTCATCCTCTCCAATGTGCCCAAATTTTTTCATCAAGGATATGCGGCGCTCGAGGTTTGTATCTTTGCACACCACCCCGCCCCCCTCAGCTGTATGAAAAGGTTTGGTGGCATGAAAACTCAAGGCGCTGCAATCTCCATGAACCAAAATAGACTCGCCGGAAAGTTTCACTCCAAAAGCGTGAGCGGCATCGTAAATAATCTTGAGGTTGTACCTATCCGCGATTCGTTGAATTTTTACTACATCACATGGATAGCCATAGACATGGGTTGCTAGAATCGCGGAAGTTTTTTCAGTAATGGCAGCTTCAATCAGCTCAGGGTTAATACAGAAAGTTTTTTCTTCAATATCGACAAAGATCGGCTCGCAGCCCTCCCACAAAATGGCTGTTGTGGTCGCCACATAGCTGTAAGGTGTGGTGATAATCTCACCCTGCAATCCGAGCGCCTTAATGGATAGCTGGAGCGCCAAGGTGCCGTTCGCCACCAGCTCCAGGCTGGGTACGCCGAGATAATCCCTTAAACTCTCGGCAAGCTGCCTAGACAATGGACCATTATTGGTCAACCATCCTACTTGCCAAATGTTTTCGAGCTGTCGAATGTACTCGTCCATTGTAGGGAAGTAGGTTTTGGTAACAGAAATCATTTGGTCACCACATAAAAAATGCTCGATCATATTTCCTAAGCTTTTTCAGCCAGGGCTTGGTACACCATAAAGGATCGATTGGCGGGAGAACTTTCCAGCAATCGGCGGCTCTTTTATGAATATTTACTCACAATAGGGAAGGGGGCAAGTCTTAAATCTTGCCATTTCTTTCCATTACCCTCTCTCCTGATATAGCCTTTCCGGACTTTCGAAATTCATATAATTATCCTGCATGGTTCAAATACTCCTCGACCACCTTTTCAGGCTCTCCCTCCGCCCTTATCCTCCCATCAAGCCAGATAGCCCGAACGCGGATCTCTTTTATGGCATTAAGATTATGGGAGACCAGTCTTCAGCCCTTCTGCCTCGGTTTTCTTCTCCGTTACCATACCCTCAAGATTGAATATGTGGGCATCTTTCTTCCGAAGAGCTAACTCAAGGTTGCTTATCTGAGTATCTTTGGCTTGGAAGATGTTGTTAAACTCTATTAAATGATAATAACTTTGATGTAGCATTACATCTATAACAGCTCTTTTGAGTTCCTTTGTCGTAGCAGGGAGGTTCATTGTTTTATTAGCTATTCTTTCCATTGAGCTGCGAGCTTTATCGGGGCTTTTTGTCCACATGCCCGTTATCCTGTTTTCCAGGATACCCTTGTTATAGTAGCGCAGACGTTCGCTGGTTACTCCCCAGACATGATACGGCTTATGAATGAAGGACAATCTTCTTATCATGTCCCAGTCAATGACCACATCAAGCTCTTCATCGTACATTTCTGCTTTCTCAAGAAGAGACCTTGTATGAAGAATACATTGTCGATTTATGTAGTTCTGTCGAATGAGCATCCAGGGGGTGACATCTTGTCTAAATTCAAATTCCCTGCCAATTTCTCTTTGTTCTCATCAAGCGATACTTCGTACCAATCACAGTAAACAAAATCCTTCTTCCCTTCCGAAGCTGCTTTTATTAGAAACTCTAGATGAATTGGATATAAAATATCGTCATCGTCCAGATAGCCGATAAATTCTCCGCTGCTGTTTGCAATGCCAACATTCAGCGCATGCGACTTCCCTTTATGCTCGGTTACAATGTGTTTGATTCTATCATCTTGAAATTCGTCGACAATGTCCTTCACATCTTCCCCACCGTCATTAACAACTACCAAGTTCCAGTTTTGGTATGTTTGGCCTAAAACGCTTTTAATCGCGTTCCTGATATATTTTCTGCCGTTGTAAGTGGGCATCAAAACATCAACTAGGGGCCCTTCTGTGATATTTAGCTCCTTCTTCCTGACAAAGAAGCTGCAAACAAGCCATTTCTTGCATGGCAGTTCATGCCATCGGATTTCTGAGGTATACTGGCTCAGTTCGGTTGTTAGGGTATCTTTGAAGAACACTCTCAGGTGACCTTGGAAGGGAACCATCAAGCCGCTTGGAACGGAAATTGCTATTCTCCCACCATTTTTTGCAACCCGTATAGCTTCTTCTATTAACCTTCTCGAGTCTCTTATATGTTCTAGGGCTTCAGGTATAAGGACTGTATCAAAGGAGTTATCAGCAAATTCCAAGCTGGTAGCGACCATAAGCTTAAATTGAGCTCTGGCATCCAGGTTTCCCTTTTTTGCCAGCTCAACCGCCTGTTGTATTCCTAGTTTACTTATGTCGACACCCACCACATCGAAGCCAAGCCGCGCTATTTCGACAGACAGGTCGCCGTTTCCACAACCAACCTCTAAAACCTTCTGTCCTTCTATGAGGTGAGACAGAAGTTTAAAACGATTGAGGTAATGTCTCATTGCTTTGGTGTTCAGTTTTCTGACACCACTCGTCATTACTGAGAATCTGATCCATTGCCAGTCTGTGTCCTTTCGCTCCTTCGGAATCGGTTATTTTGGCTTCTTTCTTAACAGTAAGGTCATTTGCAACGCTCAATTAGGTTCTTATTAGCCATTTGCCTTCTTCCCTAATATGAAAATAAATACTACATGTTGTACAAGGAATGTCTTCCCGGGCAATTTTTTTACCCAGAAGCATATCCATAGCATATTTAATCTTTTCGCTATTGATGCTCTTTAGGAGTCCATCCCTGAACGCATTCCCTCCAAAATTACCCCAGAAGTTGCGACAACACCCTAAAACCTTTCCATCCCAATTTATCTGGGGTTCATCCCACATCTGATGGCAAAATTCCTGTCCATACTCAATGCCATACTTTTGTTTGTATTCCGCTCTAGAAGCAGTACCAACCAGTTTTCTGACATATTCTTGATCTCGTATAGGTGAGAATTTATCGTCCCACGAAAGCTTTACATAGAAGTTCATGTCTAGCTCACCCGCCAGCTTTCTCGCCAATGGTATTTCATGCTCATTATGCCCAAATACTATAAATTGCCAGGTTAATCTCGGATATTCAGATTGATACTTTTGCTTGAAAAAATTTATCTTCCTTATATTTCCAATCACAGTCTCGAAGTTTCCTTTAACTCGATAAGTTTTATAAGTTTCATTGCTGGCTCCATCTATAGAACAGGTCATGCTACGGAGTCTATATTTAACCAAACCTTCCAGCACATCCTTTTGGACATTGTTAATATTCACACCATTGTCTGCTTTCGAAGCTACCTCTCGTTTGCACGTGTACTTTATTATTTCCAGCAGGTCAGGATTAAGAAAAATCTCTCCGTAATTTGAAAGTTCAATCTCTTTAATCCATGCGTTCTCGTCAATTAATTTTTGGAAATCTTTGAACTTAAGTAACCCGTTCCCCACAACTGCATGTATTGCTTTGCTGGTATTCGGACAGGAGGGGCAACTCAATTGACAAACAGACGAAGCCTCGATCCTGAATCTTAGACGGCTTTATTTCAGGCATGGCATCATCTTGTTTAAGTCATTCTCCAGCAGATTTTGTCATTGTTGCCAGCGTATCTGATGACTCAGGGGTTTTGCAACCAACACTAGGCAGCATCGTCTATTTGGTTAAAACTGTTTATGTCAATTCCGATCACCTGTCAATTCCCACTTATTTGAAGCCTGCGGCAATCACTTTATCCCGAGGCAAGGCATTCCGAAGCTGTTGGGTAGAATCGAGTTCCTGCACTGCCTACGGGAATGATGCCCTTAAAGTACGGGAACTTAGATGAGACAAGTGAACGGGTCATCTTTCATCTCCAATTGCAAGTAATAATCTTATTTTATGTGACCCTGATAGTTCTCGACTACTCTTTCAGGCTCTCCCTCTGCCCTTATCTTCCCTTCATCAAGCCAGATAACCCGGGCGCAGATTTCTTTTATGGCATTCAGATTATGGGAGACCAGGATTGTGGTAACCCCCCCCTTAATTAACCCAATTAAGGCATCTTTGGATTTTTTTTGAAAATCCTCATCGCCTACGGCAAGAATCTCGTCTATAAGAAGTAATTTTGGGTCGGTATGAATTGCAATGGAAAAGGCTACCCTGAGATTCATGCCGCTGGAGTATGTCCGGACCGGCATATCTATAAACCCCCCGATCTCGGAAAAAGTAATAATCTCTTCCGTCCTTTCCGAAACCTCATGCCTTGTAAGACCAAGAAGCACTCCATTTATAAGGATATTCTCTCTGCCCGTGAGATCAGGGTGAAACCCGGCTCCAAGCTCAAGAAGGGGCGTTATCTTTTCTGAAACTTTTGTGGTTCCTCTGGTCGGATAAATAGTGCCGAGCATCAAGGAAAGCAAGGTGCTTTTCCCGCCCCATTTCTCCCGATTATGCCGAGGCACTCACCTTGTTTGACATTAAAACTCAGGCCTTGTAACGCCCAGAAATTAGAATTCGCGCTCCGGTTGATGAACCGTGGGCAAAGTCACCATAAACTCCTTGAATCCGGGCTTGTCCTCTTTTCATGGGAAATTTTTTCCAGACATCTTTTATTTCAACGATAGAATTCATAGAACTTCATCCAGCCTTTTCCCAAGGCGTTTAAAGACAAGGATACCCACAAGCAGAAAGACCAGAGAGCTTCCGAAAGAGATAGCGATACCGCTCCAATTTATCACATTTGACATAAATACATCCCGCCAGGCCGTTATAAGATAGGTAAAGGGATTGATGGTAAGATAAATCCGGTACGCGTCTGGAACCATCTTTAAAGGATAAATAATGGGAGTCAACCAAAATAGCATACTGATACCGACACCGATTATATATTCCAAGTCTCTGAAATAAGCGTTCACCATGGAAATCGCCAGACAGATCCCAATGGTTACGATAGATTGGATGGCTATCAGGATGGGCACGGCAAGTAACCAGCTTATCGCAGGTCCTTTCGCGTAAAAGTACGAAAGGCATATCAGGATGGGGAGAGCAAAGACAAAATTGACAAGCTGACTCAGAATTGTGGCCAGAATAAGAAAATGTCTCGGAAAACTGATCTTTTTTATAAGGCTTACATTACTAATGAGTGTTCCGGTAGACACGGTGACGCAGGCAGAAAACCAGTTCCATGGAAAGAGAGCAGAGAGAAAAAAGAAGGTATAGTTCTCCATCTGAATTTTCATGAATATTTTAAAGGCAATAAAAAGGACCAGCGCAAGAAGAATAGGATTCAGCAAAGACCAGAATATCCCCAGGAAAGTCCTTTTATATTTTAAAGTTATTTCCTTTCTGGTAAGGAGCCAGAGGAGATCAAGCTTTCTTCTCAATTCTCTATCTATTGAAAAGGTATAAGAACTCACGGCATTAATATGTTTTTGGTAGTGTGGATAGAAAGCATCACCATCACGATGAAATCAGGCATTTCGCGTTTCTTCTGCAGCCTCGCACCAAAAATGATATGCCATTATTTGATATTCCTCTATAAAAGCAGTTTTATTAGAGGAAACTACGGTGGGGGGGGATGACGACCTCTGTGGTTCCCCTGCGTAAAGATAATATCTAATTAATATTAGATTAAAAAGTCAAGATTTTTATGATTTTTTAGAAAAAAACTAATCTGAATCCTTCTTCTTGTTGAAGGGTTAAAAATCATTTCGAAAAATTGGGGTGGCGTTAGTTATGTTCGCGGATGCGGCATCCTTCGGAGCGCTGGTGGACGGCTTTTTAAAATTCGTATCTCGAAGACGGGCTTAACATTTGACAAAAGATTCTATGAAGTTTTATCATGTTATTAACCTCTACGTTTCCATAAGTTTTTAATTTTTTCTCGACTCATGCGTTCTGACTAAATTGTGTCAGCATTTTCAATCGTGATATTCACAAAAATACCGACTAAGGAAGCGGGGCTCAAGTAGTATTGTATAAAGACCTGCGAGAGCAAGTACAAGCCTTAGGGTATACAAAATAATAACCAGGGTGTGTATTTGCCATTGCACAGAAATCGATTTTAAATTAACATGTTATGAGCACAATTAGAAGTTTTATTGCCATACCACTCAGCGCTGAAATTATTTTTCGCATAGAAAAGACTCAAAATGAGCTTAAGACATTCCTGGCTGATGTCAAGTGGGTCAATCCCAAATCCATCCATCTTACTTTAAAATTCTTGGGGGGTATTGAGGAAGGGGATATAGAAAAAATCGCGCAAGGGATTCAGAATGGGATAAGGGGCTTTAAACCCTGGTCAGTGGCGGTAAAAAATATGGGGGCGTTTCCTTCCCTCAAAAGCCCGAGAGTAGTTTGGATAGGGATTGAAGACCAAGGCGGTCAGCTTATAACACTTCAAAATCACATAGAAAAAGAAATGTCAAAGCTTGGCTTTGAAGAAGAAAAGCGCACATTTTCCCCCCATCTTACCTTAGGCCGGGTCAGGTCTCCCAAGGGGAAAGGATGAACTGGTTAAATATCTTCTTGATGAACGAGAACGAGTCTTCGGAGAGATCAAAGTTGATCGAGTAATCCTTTTCAAAAGCGAGCTTAAGCCTACCGGGGCAGTGTATACGGTTTTGAAGGAATTCATCTTTAGTTAGAAAAAACAATCACCTCCCAGCACCTTCTGGTATATCGTTATTCAATCTTTATCCTCGCATCTAACGCCACTATTCCTGTGCCATCGGATAGTATTCTTAAGGGATTTATATCGAGTTCTTTAATCTGGGGAAAGTCAGCGAGGAGATGCGAGACCCGTACGATACTCTCTATGTATCCCTGGATATCGCCTGTTTGTGTTTCCCCGGAAACCTTTGAGTATGGAATACGATTTAAGCTTTTTTATCTTGGTTTCAATTTCCGCTTGTGTTGACGGGCAGAGTGCGAGGTCTATATCCTGAAAAACTTCCACGTAAATTCCTCCAAAACCAAAATACACGACTGGGCCAAATGCTTCATCATGTTTGCCGCCGATAAACATATCGTATCCATCCGAAGCCATCTTCTGCACCCGGACTCCTTGAAAGTCAGCGCCTGGTTTATAGGCCGAGAGATTTTTTTTGATCATCAGGAATGCCTTCTTGACCTCGTCTGGATTTTTTATATCTACCATAACCCCTTGTGCTTCTGATTTATGAATGGCATCAGGGGAAACAACCTTCATCACGACCGGATACCCGATCTTTTCCGCCAGACTTATTGCTCCGCTTTCATTGTGTGCTACAAAGGATTCTGCAATCGGGATACCGTATAATGATAATAAGGAAAGTGTTTCTTCACCGCTGACGCCTTGATGAGCAGTGATCCACTTTTGGGCGGCGGCGCGGTTGATATGAGAGGGTTGTTCTTCAGGAACCGAGCCGGTTGCTTTTCGGGCATAGAAATCCCGCTGGGCAGCCATTGCCCGGACCATCTCTTCGGGACTGTTAAAAACCGGGAAATTTACATTTTTCTTAATCTGGGTGATGGTCCCGGATATACCCAAAAGACACACGCCAACTGGTTTTCCAGAGGAAAGAATGGCTCCCCAGGTCTCTTTGGAAAGGTCAGCCCGTAACATTCTCGAAAAAACATCATCTCCCGCGGGCATGTGGGGCCAGTGACTCACATAAAGAGCGCAGTCACTATGCTCATTGTGCATGACCGAAGAAAAGATATGGGCGGTAAATTTGGGGTCGTAAATATCTCCCATGTCCAAGGGATTGGAAAATCTGATTACCCCGGCTTTGGAGTAATTTTGCAGACTTTGGTAAAAATCTTCCCCCGGATCAGCAAACTCAAAGCCCGCCTGAGTACAGAGGTCAGCAGTGGTAACCGCAAAACCACCGGCCGGGCTCATGACCATGATCCGGTTTCCTTGCATCCGGGGAAGTTTAAAGGCTTTGGCCATGGCGATGAAGTCGCGAAAATTATGAATCCGTATTATTCCCGCCTTTTCAAACGCAGCATCAATAACGTTCTTCATCATTGCTTAAAGCAGCAGTATGGCTCATAGCGGCTTTGCTGCCTGTTGAGGTCGTGTTCGACTTCAGGACGATAATTGGCTTGTCTATAGCTGAGGCTGCTTCCATGAGTTTCTTTCCCCGCTTGATATTTTCCAGGTACATAAAAATGATTTTCGTATCCGGGTCCTTTCCGAAATACTCCAGAAAATCTACTTCATCTAAATCCAGCTTATTACCCACACTGGCAAATTTTGCCATACCCAAATGTTCATCTATAAACGGATTCCAAATAGCGGCTCCTAATCCCCCGCTCTGGGAAATAACGGAAATTTCTCCAAGCGGGGGAGGATAAAACGGAACAAAGAGCAGGCAAAGGCCATTGGCCCGATTGGCAACTGTAAAGCCATTTGGCCCAACAAACCTAAGGCCATATTTTCGGGCATTATTTAGGGTGAGTTCGGAAAGCCTTTTTCCCTCCTCACTAAACTCAGAAAAACCGCCGGAAGGGATGGCCATCCGTTTTATCCCAAACTTTCCGCACATCTCAACGTGGTCAGGGATAAACCGGGCGGGGATTAAGCATACCGCCAAATCTGGAACTTGGGGGAGATCATCAATATTTTTATACATCTTGATCCCATCCACGTAAATATCCTCACTTCTCGGGTTTAGTCCGAAAATTTTTCCGCGGTATCCCCAGCGTAAAAGGTTCTCAAGTATCATCCGGGGGAGGTTTTCAGCTCGTGAGGAAAGTCCGATAATAACCATTGACTCGGGATAGAATATTTTTTCCATCGATGGTCTCCTTTTGACCGATTGGATGAAAGCAAAAATTAACTTCTATTCTAATTGTTATAGATTTTCAAAATGTTAGTCAAGACAAAAAAAGGAAATGTGCTTTGCTTTGCTAAAAAGTTGACAGGATATTTTTATGGTGTAAGAAAATAACATCTTGGTCTTTTAAATAGTAATATAAAAGTAAAAGATGATTTTCAAACGGCTCACTGGGATCGAAATATCAGGCAGCTGTTTTTTTAGATGCTATAAAAACGATAAGCATTCAGTCTTGAAAGAATAGAACTCAGCGCAGGCCATAGGTTGAATGCCCAAAATTATTCAATCGCACAGAGAGTATTTAAAACAATGCATTCCGGCCTTTCGTGATCCCTACAAACTGATTGGGGGTTCGCTCGAAAAAAATTCTTGTTAAGATCACCTTCCTTATTAGGATTAAAAATACTTGCAAAGCAAATGCCTTTATGAGAATTACAAAATCCAGATCACTAAATTTCGGTGAAAGCAGGTTTTTTGCTGTTACAATACCGTTAGTCTTTTTCCCAAAAATGCAGTATAATCAACACATAGACTGCTCATAGTGTATAAAGCAGGAATTCCTTATAATTTTGATGTCACGTTCACAAAAGACCTAACATAATATTTCCAATTTAAATTTTAGTACCATGACGAAAAAGTTAGTTTTAGGGACCAGAAATCAAGGAAAAATTGTGGAATTCCGTGCTCTTTTAGCGGATGAGGATGTAACTCTCCTTTCTTGGAAAGACTTTGATTATCCGTTTTCGGTTGTCGAAGATGGAAAGACTTTTTGGGAAAATGCGTTGAAAAAAGCAGAACTAACTGCCCGAATAACCGGCGAGGTCTCCCTTGCTGATGATTCGGGCTTAGAGATCACGTATCTCGGCCAACGCCCTGGTGTTTTTTCTTCGCGTTACGCTGGACCCCAAGCACGCGATGAAGACAATAATACCAAAGTGTTTCAAGAAATGAGAGGCGTCCCTTTATCTGAACGAGGGGCGCGGTTTGTTTGCGCGATTGTGATATACACGCCTGATGGTGTATGGGAATGGGTAGAAGGAGAATGCCCAGGAGTGATAACGGAGGCTCCCCGGGGAAGAAATGGATTTGGCTATGATCCTCTTTTTTTAGTGCCGGATTTAGGGAAAACATTTGCTGAACTAAGCGAGGAAGAAAAAAACCGGATCAGCCACCGGGCACGAGCAATGGAGAAACTTCGTCCCCTCCTGAAAAAATATTTTCCATAAAAATGAGGAAGTTCAATCCTGCTTGACTTGTTTGGGATGATGATGGTAATATTAAATTTCTTCGGGGCGTAGCGCAGCCTGGTTAGCGCGCATGCCTTGGGCGCATGAGGTCGGAGGTTCAAATCCTCTCGCCCCGATTATCCACAAAAAAATTGGTTAAATTTTTCACTGGAGGGAAATTTTTTCTTTTCTTATTATTTCCTCCGGCATTATCTCAAGCTCGCAACTTCTCGTGGCATTTTTTAAGGTCTCGATCAACAAATTTTTTCTTGAATCGGGAATATGGTTGTAGTATGTATAGACTTCCTTGCCATAGGATTTTAGACGACCCCTTGTGGTAAAAGCATAAAGGGAGCTCATTCGGTGAAGCAAGGAACTAGTCTATAACTTTAGCCTTTAATGGAAAGGAGGAACTTGCTATGGCTAAAGACGAAAAAATTTTTGGTTTACCCGCTGAACAGGGAAGGTGGATTTTTATTGTTTTGGGGATGGTTATCAACCTATGTTTGGGAAGCGTCTATGCGTGGAGTGTTTTTAAGAAGCCCTTGGAAGCGCTTTTCTCGATCGGTGCTACCCAGAGCGGGTTTCCCTTTATGGTATTTTTGGCGTTTTTTGCCTTGTTTGTACCCCTCACCGGGAAGCCTTTGGATAAGTTTGGTCCTCGACGCGTTTCTATCGTCGGCGGCATCATTGTAGGCCTTGGGTGGGTCCTGTCCAAGTTTGCCTCCAACATAACCTTTTTGACTATCACGTACGGAATCGTTGCTGGGGCTGGCGTTGGTATCGTTTACGGAGCCCCCATTACGGTTGCGGCACGGTGGTTTCCCGACAAGAAGGGTCTTGCAGTCGGGTTGACTCTCTTGGGCTTTGGCTTATCGGCACTGATCACGGCTCCTTTAGCTCGTAAGCTGATCGATACTGCCGGCATTGGCCCTCTCAATGCTTTCGGTATTTTTGGAATCGCTTTTATTATTATCACGGTGGTTCTTGCTCTACCGATGAAGTTTCCGGAAACCGGGTGGACACCAGCAGGATGGGTACCGCCTCAATCTGCTTCTGGTGTTGCCACTGGCGATTTCACCACCAGTGAAATGCTTAATACCTCATCCGCTTACGGACTTTGGCTCTGTTACATCATTGGCACAACTGCTGGCCTGATGGCAATTGGCATATCGAGTGCATGTGGGGTGGAAGTATGTAAGCTCGATAAAGTGACTTGCGCAGGACTGGTTTCGGTGTTTGCTATCTTTAACGGCCTGGGGCGTCCGCTGTTTGGCTGGCTTACGGATAAAATTACTCCCCGCAAGGCTGCCGTCCTATCCTTTATCATCATCGGCTTGGCTTCTGCGGCGATGTTGACCGCTGGAGAAGGAACGAAGGCTGTCTACGTTGCTTCCTTCTGCAGTTTTTGGCTTTGTCTTGGCGGTTGGTTGGCCATCGGTCCCACGGCAACCGCAGGCTTCTTCGGTCTGAAAAATTATCCCCTTAACTACGGGGTCATCTTCAGCGCTTACGGCTTGGGAGCTATCATCGGGGGGTATATTGCCGGTTGCGCAAAAGATCAATTCGGCAGTTACACCGTTGCCTTCAAACCGACGCTGATCCTGGCCATTATCGGCATCTGTATTGCCCTAACCTTGCTAAAACCGCCCAAGAAATAGGCGATCAGTTAGGGTTGGTGGATATCGGTGAAGAAGTTCAGTATATCTGTGGGGGCCTCGTCAGAGGCTCCCACATTTTTTGTTTAAGGAGAAGCTATGGGGCACACTTGTTCAACCGTACTCATCAAATGCATGGATTTTCGGTTAACCAGAGATGTTTATGCCTGGTTGGAAGAAAAGCAATTGGTTAATGACTGTGACATGATTTCGGTTGCGGGCGCAACTAAAGATTTAGTTGAAAACCCTCAGGGATATGTTTTTTCCCTGATCAAACTGTCTATCCAGCTCCACCGGGTGAAAAAAGTAATCCTGATGCATCATATGGATTGTGGTGCTTATGGGGGAAACGCTGCTTTCCAAAATAAAGCTGAGGAGATAGCGAAACACAAAGCAGCGGTTAATAAAGCGCGGGAGATAATCGTCAGCCAGTATCCGAAAATTGAAATCGAATCGTATCTTGTATCTTTTGCGGAAAAGAGGTGGAGGGTCGAGGCAATTTAATGAGAAGTAAGTAATGAAAGAATTTTTTAATTCTTAAATTATTTAGATTCCCGATAAACCTTTTCAATTTCTTCTTCTCTTTTTTCTTCTAACTTGAGAATCTAAGCCCGAGTTTCTCGTTGTCCTCTTCAGGATCTTTGTTTCCGCAATTTTCGCTTCATATTTTCGCCTTATCTCGGCAATGCGCTCTTTTTGAGCTTGCGTAAGCTCGGGCAATTCTTTTTCCACTCCTTTTAGTTTCTCCATAACAAGGTCTAAGGTACTCTTTAGTTCACCAGTCATAACTTTCCTATTCCTCCTTATTGTTGGTTCGTTTTTATTACCTTCTAAATTTAATAGACCACAATTACTATAATGTGAAGCGGTGGGCAATAGGATATCGCCTTCCTATCCCAAAAGCTTTAGTGGTTACTTTTAATCCTGGGGGTGCTTGTTTACGCTTGTATTCATTGAGGTGGATTCGGCGGATTATATCCTGGACAATTCTTGGATCATGGCCTTTTTTGATTATGTCCGCGATGCTTCGGTTTTTTTCCACATACTCGGTTAAAATGTCATCCAAGATATCGTAGGGGGGCAGGGTATCCTGATCAGTTTGATCGGGTTTTAATTCTGCTGAAGGCGGTCGGGTGATCACCCTTGCGGGGATAAGCTCCTCATGACGGTTAAGGTAACGCGCGAGGTTATAAACCATGGTTTTAGGCACATCGGAAATAACTGCCAACGCTCCGCACATATCACCATACAGGGTGCAATATCCAACCGCCATCTCGGATTTATTCCCGGTCGTTAAGACTAACGCATTGAATTTGTTGGCCAGGGCCATGAGGAGGTTACCCCGGATGCGCGCTTGAAGATTTTCCTCGGTAGTGTCGCTTTCATACTGAGCAAAAGAAGGCTCTAATTCTTTGAGGTATATTTGAAAGATATCGGATATGGAGATGCTGCGAAAATTTATCCCCAGGCGCTGGGCAAGAAGCTGCGCATCCTCGAGACTTGCTGGAGAAGAGTAAAGGGAGGGCATAGCCACTCCCAGGACGTTTTCTTTTCCCAGAGCTTGAGCAGCAACGCAGGCAACGAGTGAAGAGTCAATCCCCCCGCTTAAGCCCAAGGCCACGTGGTTAAAACCACATTTAGAGACATAATCCCTTGTTCCCATGCAGAGCGCTTTAAATATAAGCTCTTCATCAGTGCCCATTGAAAGGTGAAGATCTCCCTGGTTAGTTTCCACATCAAAAGTAATAAGGTCTTCTTCAAATTCTTTGGCTGAAGCTCGTAGGTTTCCTTGAGGGTCAATGACCATACTGCCGCCATCGAAAAGAAGACTGTCATTTCCGCCCACCAGATTTACATATACTACCGGAATGTGATATTTGCGGGCAAGATTCGTGAGGATATTTACCCGGAGGTCTCTTTTGCCTAAGTAAAAAGGTGATCCTGAAATATTAATCAGGAGATCTAAACCTTGTTTGACCAGCAGTTCCACGGGGTCGTCAGAATAAAGGTGCTCATGGAAAAAGGCTTTATCGTTCCAGATGTCCTCACAGATCGTAATCCCTAACCGCTTTTCTGAAAAATGACTGATCTGGTTAGATTTGCCGGGCTGAAAATAACGATTTTCATCAAACACATCATAAGAAGGAAGAAGTGTCTTAAAGACACGGGAAATTATTTTTCCTTCATTGAGTAACGCAGCCCCATTATAAAACGGTTTGCCCTCTTGGTCGTGATTAACGTCTAAGTACCCTAGGATTATCCCGATACCTTGAGAGGCGTTGGCAAGGTGGTCCAATTTTTCCATGTTGGATCGGACAAAGTCTTGTTTGTCAATGTAGTCAGTAGGGGGGTAGCCGGGGATAGCGAGCTCAGGGAAAATAACAAGGTCGCATGCTTTTTGGCGGGCCAAGGCAATAAACTGCAAAATTTTTTCTGTATTCCCTTCAAAATCGCCGATGGTTGTGTTGATTTGGGCTAACGCGATTTTCATGATACTGTTTTTCCCGCTTTTGCTCAGGGTCTTTGAGACGTCATTCGCAGGCCCCCTTCTTTAGAACGGTGGTGCATGAGGGCGTCCTCGATCAATTTAATTAAGGCCAGCACGATGAGGAAAAAGCCCAAGATTTTTAAGGGCCCCGTGCTTGATGAGGGAGTAAAAACGATTAATAGAAAACCGACCGCAGCTTTGAGCAATGCGGTCCAAATCCGTTTATTTTTTCCCTCTTCCTCTAAGTACTCACATTTTTCGCACCTTTTATTCTGAAGATCAGCAAGGCGCCAATAAGGTTTAAATTCTTCGCCACACTTTTCACACATTGCCATAAAACCTCCCCTGTTTTTAAACCTTATCTTAACGTACTTTGTCTTTATGTCAAAATTTAACCGTTCAAAGTTAAAACCCCCATTAAAAGGGGGTTTTGGAAATTGGCGGAAGTGCATGGGAATCGAACCCACCAGAGACGTTACTCACGCCTCTCACTGGATTTGAAGTCCAGGAGGCCCACCAGGACCTCACCACTTCCTTAAATTATCTTCAATAGTTTCCTGGGAATCATCAGGTTTTTACCTTAATCTTTTTGGGGTGGTTTGTCAATAGCAACTCTTTTTTGTGTTAAGGAATCTTGTATGTATTATTGCCCTTGCTAATAAAATCAAAAATGGATTATAATTTAATAAGCAAAAATCCAAGGCTCAGCGCCAAGGAGGAACGCAATGGATCAGAAAAGATTAAGGGTGGCTTTGTTTGGCCGTTTTTATTCCAAAGGCGGCGAATCCATTGAGTCGCAAAAAGATAAGCTGAGGCAAGAAGCAAAAAAACGAGATTATGAGGTTGTGGATGAATTCTGGGAAGACGACCTTTCCTTTGACCTCACCCTGGAAGAACGGCCGGAAATGAAACGGTTTATTACCTCGGTTTGGACAAATGCCCTAAACATTGACGGCCTTTTTTTGCCTGACTATGAAAATTTATCGGTCATTTCACGAAAGGAACACGTAACTTTAATGGTTTTGTTTGAACAAAATGATGTTGCCGTGATCACAATAGATGCAATCTATCGTCCGGATGATTGGATGGTAGGTCTCTCCTTTTAGTCTTTACCCCCAAAAATCAATAATCCCTCGGATGGTGGAGCATAGAGCACAGAGCGTAAACTAATGACATGATATGAGATTCTTATATCGTAAGAAATTTTTCTCTATCTCTGGATTTGGCTTCCCTTCCGCATCCCAATTACGCAACTGGTAATAAATGTCGAGGATAGTGTTAAATTCTTCCCTTTTTAATACCTTGCCTGCCAAAGGGCCAGTCTGGACTGGGTCTTTAAACCAGCGCAATGGAGGCTGATCATCCTTTCGCGAAATTCCCAGTTTAACATTAATTAACCGAGTCAGATCATAGATGTCCCGCGAGCGAGCCATAAGCTCATCGAGGGAATAGTCTAACCCGGTAACTGCGCTAAAAAAAGCGGCATAATGATTTTCATTGAGGCCAAGCTCAATCCACGGCAGCCGGCAGACCCCAAACATGTCAAACAGGGGACGGATCGTCTGATGAAAAATAACGAGCTTAGCTTTTTCTTCCAGGGACCAATCCTGTCCATCTTCAAGTTCTTTAGCGATTGTCCAGGCCCGGGTATGATGAGCGCCGATATCGCTGGTCGCATAACCCAAGGCCATCGATATTGCTGCCCGGCAGTCGTAAGCAGACTGTTCAAGCCCTTTTATTTGGGAGATGATAGGGGATAATTGAGGCCAGGTTTCGATGACCTTGCGGGAACCGCCCGCCAGTATATCGCCAACCCCCTCTCTTCGGGCGATCTTTTCGATTACGCGCATAACCTTTTCGTCATCTCCCCAGGTAAGCGGTTCTCCTTCAATGTCTTGGAGGGAAAGCAGGCCGGTTTCATATCCTTCGATCAGCACGCCGATCAGATTGCCGACCGTGATCGTATCCATACCCAATTCATCGCAGAGGTGATTTGCGCGTAATACTGCCGCAAAATTATCAATACCCAAATTTGAACCCAGCATTGCACAAGATTCGTATTCAGGACCCTCAACTACCGTGCCAGCGTATTTCCCTTCTTTTACCAGACAGATATTGCTACAGGCCATGGGGCAAGCGAAGCACGCTGCATCCCCGATCTTATATTTTGATTCCATGGTAAAACCATTAATAGAATTTACTCGGGCAAATGACCCGTCACGGAAATTGTGGGTAGGCAGGATTCCCATGTTGTTAGCATAATCAATGACACACATAAGTCCTTGTTCCTGCCAGAACTTGAAAAATTTATGATTTCTCAGATAGGTTATGGCTTTATTGGTTTCGAGGTTTAATTTTTTAAGGTCATAGACCGGCAGGTCCTTACTTCCCCGAACCACAATTGCCTTAAGGTTTTTTGATCCCAGGATAGCTCCCACTCCGGTTCGGCCTGCATTGCGACCAAAGTCAGTGTTTACGCAAGCAAAAGCAACGCGGTTTTCTCCTGCTGGCCCGATAACGGCAACGCGAACAGTGAAGTCACCTAATCGTTGTTTAATTAAACCCTCAGCCTCCAAGCTGCCCTTGCCAGCTAATTCCGGAGCCGGGACAATGGAAACATCTCTATCATCAATGAAAAGAAAAGAAAGCTCCGGGGCTTTTCCTTTAAGCGAGAGGGCATCAAAGCCGGTCTGACGAAATTCAACCCCAAAAACTCCCCCCATTGAACTATCGCCATAAATACCCGTAGCCGGGGAAATAGAAATAAATGATATTTTGCCGGAAGAGGGAAGATAAAGGCCAGTAAAAGGCCCCGGCGCAACCACTAAAAGATTTTCTTCCCCCAGAGGATCAATTTTAAAATTATGGGCTTTAAGGTTGTCCCAGACCCATTTGGCGCCAAATCCTCGGCCGCCAATATATTTCGAGATAAAATCATCAGAAAGGGGTTCTACTTCCCAAGTGTTGCTGGAAAGGTCAACTTTAAGAAGCTTGTGAAAATAGCCGCCTTTTACCTTGTTCATACATCCTCCTTGCCGATTTCCGCATACCGGATCTGCTTTTTCTCACCCTTTTCAAAATACTCAATTTCTTTCATGTGTGAGTAAGAAAGCACGTTATTGATTCTTTGAGCTTGGCCCAGCACATGTTCAGGGATAAAAAGGATGGCATTCTTAGGACAGGCTTTCACGCATTCAGGTTCCCCTCCGCAAAGATCGCATTTAAAAGGATATTCGACATCATCATGAATAAAAATAGCTCCAAAGGGACAAGACTTAAGGCATTTTAAACATGAGATACAGGTATCTTTATCAATCTCAACGGTTCCATTTTTACGGGTGATTGCATTTACCGGGCAGCCGTCAGCACATTTGGGAATTCGGCACTGGCTGCAAATAATAGGCATCCTTACTACGGGTGGGGGTAAACGACCATAACCCGGACGCAGCTTTTTTGGGGTTGGTAACATTAAAATGAGAGATGGAGCAGACTAATTCACAGGTTTTACAGCCTGAACAGCGTTCGGGGATAATGGCTAATTGTTTCGACATAGTTAACACTTTCCCTTTTTTAATTAAAAAATTCATGGTGAAATCAGGAAGAATTTTTTTTAATTATCATAATTTTTATTTTAGTAGTAATTTTAAAACGATGCAAAAATATTAAGGTTTAAAAATGGTAACCATTCGTTTTTCTTTCACATTGGAAAAAAGATCTTTCCGCTTGAATATAAATTTTAATCGGTAATAAATTTTATTAAATAACATGGCTGCATGGTTTTAATGAAGCTGATTAAATCGTTTTTACTCAAGGGATACCTCCTTTATGGCCTTTATCGTGGCATGAGAGCGCTTTCTTTTTTTGCAGTAAAACTATTGGATTTTATTAAAAAAATAACATAAAACCAGCTTCTCCCCCTGTAACAGCCTGAGGTTATCACCGGTGAGGTGGAGCAAAAAGATAGAGAAACTGTTTATTATGAAGCAAAGAATCTTGGGTTTAGTTAAGATAAGTTGATCTTTGTGGAACAGAGCGAACAATAATCTTAAAAAATAGTGAAAATTTTTTTAACAGTATAAACAGGAGTAAGCCTATGGACAGAAAAGAATTGAGGGAAGTTTTTAACAAGAGACCCCGGATTGGCGCCTTGAGTACCTCCGACGGCAAAGGCAATGTTAATGTCGCTGTTTTTGGTTCTCCGCAAATGATTGATGATAACACTATTGTTATGGGCATTGGAAATAATCGTTCCTACAGAAACTTACAGGAAAACCCAAAGGCTGCATTTATTATTATGGAGCCTGGTCCGACCGCACCGGAATGGAAAGGGGTACGGGTTTACCTGGAGGCAGTAAGCATCGAAAGCGCAGGGGAGCTTTATAATAAAATAAAAGAGGAGATCACGAATAGACTTGGTAAACAAGCGGGTGAGATGATAAAGGCAGCTATTCGATTCACAATAACGGAGGTGCGCTCGCTTATCGAAAGGATGCCGTAACGAACGAGGGAGCCTGGTCTTTTGCACAAGCATAGAGATATTCACTCTGACGGAGGAAACCCATGTCTGATATCAACATAATCAACGGTGATGTGCTTATCCCGGAAATTGGCACCGCACGTGTCGATCTTGCGATCAGAGGCAATAAAATTGCCGCTGTTGCTCAGAAGCACCGGTTGCCTTCTGCCGGGGAAACCATTGACGCTTCCGGATTGGTGGTTATGCCGGGCATCATTGATCCGCATGTTCATTTGGGTTTCTGTCAGGGCTTTGAAAAGGATTGCCGCACGGAAACGCGGTCCGCGTTAGTGGGGGGCGTTACCACGATCGGCTGCTTTCTTGGCGGAACCAAGAGCCACTCTCAGACCTTTCCGGATATTGAGAACATTTTTAACACCCACGCTTTTACGGATGTATTCCCCCATATCTGTATCAACACGGAGGAGCAGAAACAGGAAATCCCGGCATACGTAAACAGGTTCGGCCTTACCTCCTTCAAGTTCTTTATGTTTTGCATTCCGGGGTACATGCCATCGCAAACCAATTCTTTTATTTTGAGCGGCCTTCGCCAGGTAGCGCACTGCGGTCCGCACTGCTTCGCTTCGATTCACGCTGAAGACCCCAGCATTTTAACCGAGGAGTGGAATAAATTTTTTCAATCAGGGAAAAAGAGCCTTGCTGAATGGGCCGCGCACAATCCGGTTGAGGCTGAGGTATTAGGTGTTACCATGGCCGCATCGTTGGCAGAAATGAGCACATGCAGAGTCAATATCGTCCATCTTGCCACGGGTGCCGCTCTGGAAAGACTTAGAGCTATTAAACGAACTAATCCATCCATAACAGTTGAGACCATCGCGCTCTACCTTTCGTTGAACTCCTCAAGCGATGTTGACCCGGAGGAAGCCCGGTGGTCACCCGCAATAAGAAGCCCGGAAGATCAAGAAGTTCTCTGGCGCGGAGTGTCAGAGGGGACGATCAGTAGCATCGGGACTGATCAAGACTGCGTTGATCGCAAGGGTCTGCACGGGTTTATTAAAGACTACGGAGTCTCCGGCAGTTCAGCTGTCACTGCCCTTCTGCTTCCCCTGCTTTTAACCGAGGGATATCATAAGCGAGGTATTCCTCTCGAAAACGTGATAGGAAAGGTGACTCTTAACCCGGCCCGGCTTTGGGGACTCTATCCTCAGAAAGGCACCATTTCCGTGGGCAGTGACGCGGACCTGGTTTTGGTGGATATCAACCGAGAGTTTGAAGTGGACTACCGAAAACTTTTTTCCGCTGCGGACTGGTCCCTCTATCAGGGCAAGAAATTAAAGGGGCAACCCGTGATGACTATTAAAGGCGGTGAGATTGTCATGAGAGAAGGGAAAATCATCCCGGATCAGGGAACAGGGAAACGGTTAAAAAGGAATCTCTAAGATGTGGCAATGAACCACAAGGAAGGACTGAACCATGCGACTCATAGATTTATCCTTTACCATAGAAGAAGGAATGCCGGTTTATCCGGGGGATATGCCTACCTCGATAAAAAGACTGGATGAGCCAAAGATCGTGGAAGCGGGGTGGTTAGCTCACAACATTACCATGAGCTGTCATTGCGGCACTCATATTGAGTCCCCGGCGCACTCAATGCCGGGGGGAAAAATGCTCAATGAATATCCGCTGGATATGTTTTTCGGGCCAGCGACTACGATCGCCTGGAAGGATATCGGGCACTATACGGTCGAAACACCGATATTAAACCTTTATTCCGGCTACGACCAATGGTGGGGGCAGGAGAAGTACCTCGCGCCACCACCTTTGACCCCGCAACAGGCAGAGTGGATCGGAAACCTGGGGATTAAGATTCTGGGGAGCGACATTATTTCAGTAGGGGATATCACCGTTCATCGCATCATCCAGGGAAAGGGCATCTTGATCGTTGAAGAAATGTGCAACTTGAAACAAATACTGTATCAGGAAGCTGAGCTTTATCTCTTTCCCCTGAAGCTAACAACAGAAGCATCCCCTATCCGGGCAGTGGCGAAACTCCGGTGAACAGGTCAACAAGATTGTGACTTCTAATACCTATGGAAACTTTCCCTCACCTTGAAGACAAATTAGCTTCCCTTCCTGCCCAGCCGGGTGTTTATCTCATGAAGGATGGGGCTGGCAACATTCTCTATGTAGGAAAGGCGATAACCCTCCGCTCCCGGGTAAGGTCATATTTTCAAGCCAGTGCTGATCACCCCATAAAAACCAAGGTGCTTGTCTCTAAAGTCGCTGACTTTGATTACCTGATCACGGCCACGGAAAAAGAGGCGCTTATCCTTGAGAGCAACTTAATCAAAAAACATAAGCCCCGCTACAATGTTAATCTCAAGGACGATAAGCACTTTCTTTATCTGAAGTTTACGATTAAGGAAGATTATCCCCGCCTCATTTTCGTCAGAAGGGTGGAAAAAGATAATGCTCTGTATTTCGGGCCTTATGCCTCAGCCAATGCGGTGCGGGAAACACTTCACATCATTCATAAGCTTTTTCCTATCCGGAAGTGCTCCCAGCGTATTTTCAAAAACCGGATTCGCCCGTGCATCAACTTCCAGCTTAAGAGATGTTTAGCGCCTTGTTGCCATGAGGTAGACCGAGAGGAATACAACAGCATTGTAAAAAAAGTCCTCCTTTTTCTTCGCGGTCAGGACCGGGAGTTAATTTCTCAATTGATCTGCGGAAATGAAAGAAGAGTCTAAGAACCTTAATTTTGAAAGAGCTGCGCTCATAAGGGATGAGATTAAGGCGATTGAGAAGACATTAGAAAAACAAAAAATCGTTTCCACCCGATTCATTGATCAGGACGTTATTTCTTATTTTCGCAAGGATGTTCACTTTGAGATTTTCATCCTTTTTATCCGCCAGGGCCGGATGGTGGGCAACCAGTCATTTTTTTTTCGTAATGTTGAGCTGGAGGATGAAGAAGTTATTTCCTCCTTCATCACCCAATTTTATGGAGAAGGAAAATATATTCCGGACGAGGTGATTATCCCTCTGCGACTGGAAAACCACACTCTTATTGAAGAATACTTTTCGGAGCGAAAGGGGAAAAAAATAAATATCATTTTCCCCCACAAGGGGGATCGAAAAAATCTTCTCACCATGGCGTTTGACAATGCCAAGCTCATGCTGGAAAACCGGGAGACCCAGAGCGAGACGGTTCGCCGCACAATGAAAAAAATTAAAGAAAGTCTCCGTCTTCAGCGCGAACCCAGAATCATTGAGTGTTTTGACATTTCCAATCTTTTTGGGAATGAGGCAGTGGGTTCCATGGTCAGGTTTGAAGAGGGCGAACCACTGAAGCAGAAATACCGGCACTACAAAATAAAAACCGTGGATCAGGCAGATGACTATAGGATGATGCATGAAATCATTAAACGCCGCCTTACCAGGGGTGTAGATGACCAGGACCTTCCGGATCTCCTTATCGTTGACGGGGGAAAAGGACAACTCCAGGTTGCCTGTCAGGTGATGAAAGAATTGGGAATCACTAATGATATTGATGCGATTGGACTTGCCAAAGGCAAGTTTCAGGATTTAGCCAAAGGGCCGGAAAAGGTTTTTCTTCCGGATCGTAAAGATCCCCTCATCCTCTCCAAACACAGTTCAGCGCTCCATCTTCTCCAGAGGATTCGGGATGAAGCACACCGTTTCGCCATTACCTTCCACCGAAAATTGAGAGCAAAAAAGCAGACTGCTTCTCCTCTTGACGCCATTCCCGGAATCGGGTCAAAGAAGAAGAAAAATCTTCTTATCCATTTTGGGAGTTTGAAAAAAATTGAAAAGGCGGGTGTGGAAGAACTGTTGCAGGCCCCCTCTATTGCCAGAAAAGATGCAGAAAATATTTACAATTATTTTCATAATACTTAAGAGCTACATTCAACCAGTGAGTGCAACGCAAGAGGGAAAAAACCCCTACTGGGGTTTTAAAGTTTAAACATTTTCTTGGTTTGTCATTCAAAGAAGTTTCCTATTGTTTTTTAGTTTAGAGGGCCTGATTATAGCAAAGTCGGTTTTTTTGGCAAAAAGGGCCGGATAAGACCGATGGCATATTATATTGAGACTTTTAGGAACTGGATACACCGAAAGTGTAGAGGTAGAATCCTCGTTATAGAGGAGAGATAACCTTTACACTGGAGGTAAGGGGAAAAATGAAGCCAAGGAAATGGACAGGAGATGAAAAGATAGCAATTGTAATGGAGAGTCTTAAGGGAACCAAGGTCAGTGGCAAGATATTCACCTCTTACGATAAACCCAAAGGCAATGCGGACACCTGAAAGGATGATGAGGACGATTAAGGAAGAGGTCATCTGGCTTAATGAGTTTGGGAGTTTTGAGGAGGCCCAGAAGAGGATTGGCACCCGGATAGAGAATGACTACAACAAGCTTTATGTCCACAGTGAACGAGGTTATATGAGTCCAGAGGAATATGAAACCCTGTATTATAGTGAAACATTAAAGAAAGTGGCATGAAACCTCTACACTTTTTAAGCATAAAAAAATGTCTTGACTTTAGGGGACGCATTCCAGATTGGACAATGATTGCAGAGATTGTGAATGAAGAATTGTTGAGGCTTGTGAACCCTTAAAGAATAAACTTTGGAAATTTATCTTTGGAGAATGGAGTGAAGGTTTCCGTTATCATACCTACCCGCAATGGGGAACAATACCTGTGTCAGCTCTTGGTGAACCTAAAAGAGCAATTCATGAGGCCAGCCCAGATAGTGGTTATTGACTCTTCGTCGGAAGACAATACCCTAAAGATTGCTAATGCCTTTAGTGTAGACATTATTGAAATCAAGGTTCAAGAGTTTGACCATGGAGGAACCAGAAACCTTGCAGCTTCGAAGGCAATAGGTGATGTTTTTGTTTGGATGACCCAAGATGCCTTGTTTAGGGATGCTGGATGTCTTGAAAATTTAATCAGGCCTTTGGTTGATTCTCAAGTTGCAGCCTCCTATGGAAGACAGATACCAAGAGAGGATGCCAACCCAATTGAGAGATTTGCCAGATCATTTAACTACCCTTCTATCGGGGTGATTAAAGGCATGGATGATTTACCAAGACTTGGGGTAAAGACTTTCTTTTTTTCCAATGTTTGTTCAGCCGTCAAAAAGGAGGCCTTTCAAGAAGTGGGTGGGTTTCCGGAAAAGACAATAATGAATGAGGATATGTTTTTAGCGGCAAAACTTATTCAAGCAGGTTATAAGATAGCTTATCAAGCCGATGCTGTTGTCCATCATTCACACAACTACTCTTTAACAACACAGTTTAAAAGGGTATTTTGATATAGGAGTTTTTTTTAAAAGAAACCGCTGGCTTAAAGACTTGGCAATCCCAAAAAGGGAAGGTATCAGGTATCTGGATGAAGAGATGAGATTCTTGTTTACTCATGGACACAAATGTTGGATCCCCTATGCATTTGTAGATACCATGGTCAGATATCTGGGATACAAGGCAAGCCTTTTAGAGAAAGTGCTTCCTTTATACCTGAAAAAATGTACAAGCTACAACAAGGGCTTCTGGGGGAGTAATAGATGATGACCAACCGGGAGTAAAAGCGGGGGAAAAGACCTTCTCCTGCTGCTCACTAAAAAAGAGATAACACTACGGTATAAAAGAGCAGTCCTCGGTATTTTCTGGTCCTGGTTAATCCCATTCTGCTCGCAATCGTCTTTTTTGTCGCGTTCAAAATATTTTTAAGAAACAATTTGCGTGAAGTCTCGATTAATGTTTGGAGAGACTACACCAAGCAGGTTTTTATTTGTAGATTAAATGGGGTGTTTCAAATAGCACCCTGGTATCCGGTGGCACTGGACCAGTTATCCACACATTACCTCCGATCACCGAACGCGCCCCGATTACTGCTTTCTTCCCCGAGGATGGTTGCTTCCGCATAAATAATTACATCATCTTCAATCGTGGGATGGCGTTTCCTTCCCCTGAGGCGCTCTCCAGCATCCTTGGGCAAAGACAAAGCCCCCAAGGTTACTCCCTGGTAAAGACGGACGTTTTTCCCAATCTCCGTAGTTTCCCCAATAACAACTCCGGTTCCATGGTCAATGAAAAAATGCTCTCCGATCTGGGCGCCAGGATGGATGTCAATACCCGTGACACTGTGAGCATATTCAGTCATGATACGAGGAATGAGGGGTATTTTTTGTTCATAAAGTTCATGAGCAATGCGATAAACCATAATGGCAAACATACCCGGATAACTAAAAATAATCTCATCAAAGCTTTGAGCGGCTGGGTCACCTTCATAAGCAGCGCGCACATCCGTTGCTAATAATCGCCGGATTTTTGGGATTGACTTTAAAAAAATCACCGCCTCATGCTCGCCTTGCTCGCTACATTTAATACATGGCTTATGGTAGCGAAGGCAATCGTGCTGAAAGCTTCGGGAAATTTGTTCGGCAAGCATTTCAAACAAAACACTTACGGACTGCCCCATTTGATACTTAAGGTTAACCGGGTCGGTTTTTTCCTTATTAAAATAACCTGGAAACAAGATTTCTCGGAGCCGATGGATGATTTCAATGATCGCCTCACGGGATGGAATAACCTCGGAATACATTTGTTCAAAACATTCACCGCTATGACATGTCTCCACAATATCTTCAACTATTTTCGGAAGTTCTTCCCGAAAATGCTGATGCGATCGATAGCCAGTTTCACATACTTGCTTTATCAATTCATCATCAATGGTTGGTTGCATAACTTTACCTCCCGAAAAAAAATTAAAGGAAAATACCTCTTCCTTCTTTGGACAATAATCTCAATCTCACGTCCCTTGAATTCTGTCAATCCAGTGTTTCGCTTTTTTTAAAATATTCCCTTTATAACAAACTTTTTTGAGTTTAAGTATTTTTCAATATATTTCATTTGGTTAAGGCAAAAAATTAATTTTCATTAAAAAATCCTTGACAAGGTTTTTTTTATCTGTAATCAATATATCCTACTATTTTTGTAGGATAAATAGGAAAATTGATTTTGTCAAAAGAAATTTTTTAAAAAAATGAAACTTTCAACAAAAATGCGCTACGGAACACGGGTTATGGTTGATCTGGCAATGGGTTATCCCAGAAAGGGCGGTTTCCGTAAAAGAATTGGCCAAAAATCAACGTCTATCAATTAAGTATTTGGAACACATAATGGCTTCGTTAAAAGGATCCGGCCTGATAAAACCGGAACGGGGTGTGCACGGGGGATATTCACTTGCGCGAGACCCTAATACGATTAGGCTCATTGAGCTTTATCGAGCTTTTGAAGGCCCTTTTTCCCTCTTGGATTGCATCGGAAACCCAAACCTATGTCAGATGAACGAGGAATGTCCGACCCGGGATACATGGGTGGAGATGAACGAAGCATTAGAAAAAATTCTTGACCGAACTACGATTCAAGACTTGTTGGAAAGAAAGAAAAAATTGAAAAGTTCTACCTTAGCCATGTATCACATTTAACCAAAAATTGAAAAGCGTTTAAGTTGATTTTTATAAAATAAAAAAAGGGAGTCACCATGGGAAAAATATATCCTGATATTACCAAAACAATTGGGAATACCCCTTTGGTTCGTTTGAACCGCCTTACCGCGGGAGTAGAGGCTGAGGTGGTAGCTAAAATTGAGTCTTTTAACCCCCTTTCGAGTGTCAAAGACCGAATCGGCCTGAGTATGATTGAGGATGCAGAAAAAAATGGTCTGATCAATAAAGATACGGTTATTGTTGAGCCCACCAGTGGAAATACTGGTATCGCTCTGGCTTTTGTATGTGCAGCCAAGGGTTATAAATTAATTCTTACCATGCCGGATACCATGAGCATGGAGCGAAGGCAATTGCTTCGCATATTTGGGGCTGAACTTATTCTTACCCCCGGTGCAGAAGGAATGACCGGGGCAGTGAAACGAGCTGAAGAGCTGGCAAAAACAATGAAAAACGCTTTCATTCCTCAGCAGTTTAAGAATCCCGCTAACCCAAAAATCCATCGGGAAACAACGGCAGAAGAGATTTGGAAAGATACGGACGGCAAAGTGGATATATTAGTAGCTGGTGTGGGAACTGGCGGGACGATTACGGGCGTTGCGGAGGTGATCAAACCCCGTAAACCCGATTTTAAGGCAATTGCCGTGGAACCAAAAGACTCCCCAGTGCTTTCCGGTGGCAAACCAGGTTCTCATAAAATCCAGGGCATTGGTGCTGGGTTCGTCCCCGACGTATTAAGAATGGACCTCATTGATGAGATTATTTGTGTCACCAATGACGACGCTGGAGAGACCGCCCGGCAACTTGCCCTTAAAGAAGGAATACTTGGAGGTATTTCCTCAGGTGCGGCAGTCTGGGGGGCGCTGGAAGTAGCAAAAAGAAAAGAAAACAAAGGCAAACTGATCGTGGTAGTGCTTCCCGATACTGGGGAACGTTACCTGTCAACCTGGTTGTTCCAACAATAATGTCTGGTAAGGGTTACATTTCTTAACGTCTTACAAACTGTATTTTGATCTTCAATTTTCTGTTTCTCCCCAAGATGAGGCTGAAACGAAATGGCGATAATATTTTTGCGTTGGAAGGTGGTGATTGCAATGCTATGGCTTATGCAATCCGGAATCTTGGTTCAAAAACTCTAATGAAACACTTACAACAAGATTTTCGGAGAAAATATGGCAAAAACAATTAAAGAAATAAACGAAAAGATACAAAAGGGACAAGCAGTCGTAGTAACTGCTGAGGAGATTATTGACATTGTAGAAGAAGAGGGACTAAAGAAAGCAGCACAGAAGGTTGATGTGGTTACCACCGGTACTTTTGGCCCAATGTGTTCTTCTGGTGTTTATCTTAATCTGGGCCATAGTAAGCCTCGAATCAAGCTGGGTGGAGGGAGAACAACTCTTAATGATCTTCCCGTCCATACTGGATTAGCAGCAGTTGATCTTTATATTGGGGCCACTACCCTTCCAGATGATGATCCTCGGAATAAATCATTTCCAGGCGATTTCACTTATGGTGGCGGTCACCTCATCGAAGACCTGGTAGCAGGAAAGGATGTAAAACTTCTTGCCACGCTTATGGAACGGACTGCTATCCCCGCAAGCATCTTGAAACCTGGATAAATATCAATGACCTTAACGAGACAGTGCTCTTCAACCCGCGTAATGCCTATCAGAATTATAACTGCGCGGTAAATCTCTTGGACAAAATTCTGTACACGTACATGGGGGTTCTAAAGCCTCGTTTAGGGAATGCGAACTACTGTAGTGCGGGTCAACTCTCCCCCCTTTTAAATGACCCGCTGTACAAAACCATTGGTTTGGGAACCAGAATTTTTCTGGGGGTGGAATCGGGTATGTGGTCTGGCACGGTACCCAGCATAATCCCGGAGTTAAGCGGGGAGAGAATGGTGTTCCCCGGGCCCCTGCGGGAACCCTGGCGATCCTTGGTGACCTGAAACTGATGAATCAGAAATATCTGGTTGGGGCTTCTTTCCAGGGATATGGTGCTACGTTAATAGTGGGGATCGGCATCCCCATTCCCATTCTGGACGAAGAAATATGTCGCTTTACTGCCGTTAAAGACAAAGATCTGTATGCTCCCATTGTTGATTACAGCAAAACATATCCGGAACGGGAAACCGAGACCATTGGAGAAGTTAGTTACGCCCAGCTTAAAAGTGGCAAAATTACCATTCAGGGCAAGGAGGTTCCTGCTGTTCCCCTTTCGAGTTATGCCAAGGCAAAAGAAATTGCGGGAACTCTCAAAAGCTGGATCAAGGAGGGTAAGTTTTTGTTGACTGAACCGGTTGCTGGATTGCCCGGGGCTGAATCCGGATACAGTTTTCGCACTCTTATTGAAAGGCCAATTAAATAAAAGTAACGATAATTATCATAAAATGCATAAAGGGAGATTCACCGTGATTTCACGAAAAATAGTTCTCAAATTCCCTCATCTTTTGGTAGACCAGCCCATCGTCTGCAACTTAGTAAAACAGTATAACCTGGACTTTAACATTCTCAAAGCGCACGTTACGCCAAATGAAGAGGGTCTTTTAGTCCTGGAGCTCAAGGGTGAGAATAAATCCTTTAAGGATGGCATGTGTTTTTTAGAAAACGCAGGGGTTTTGATTCAACCATTAAGCAAGGATGTTAACCGCAATGAGATCCGCTGTACGCATTGTGGAGCTTGCATAGCCGTGTGTTCGAGTGGTGCGCTTTCGATTGATCGCCGCACCATGATGGTTACCTTTGAAAATGAAAAGTGTATCGCCTGTGAGCTATGTATCAAAGCCTGTCCGCCACGGGCGATGGAGGTCAATTTCTAATCATCAACAGGGTGAACTCCCTAAACAGAAAGGAAGAATTATGGGTGAGAAAATATTTAGCGGCGGGGGAGAAAAGGACGTAACCAGGGCAATTATTTCCGAATTTGCGCGCCAATTTGAGGAATACGTTGAAAGTGATTGCATCATTGTCGGTGCAGGGCCCTCCGGTTTGATGGCCGGGAAGATCCTTTGTCAGGAGGGTTTAAAGGTTTTTATCATCGAGCGTAACAATTACCTGGGGGGAGGGTTTTGGATCGGCGGTTACTTAATGAATAAAGTCACGGTTCGGGCGCCGGCCCAGAAAATTTTGGATGAGCTTGGCGTTCCTTATACTGAAGCATCACGCGATCTTTTTGTTGCCGACGGCCCGCACGCCTGTTCCAAGCTTATTGCGGCTGCGTGCGATGCCGGCGTTAAATTCGCCAACATGACCGTATTTGACGACCTTATCCTTCGGGAAGGGAACCGGGTGGCTGGTGTGGTGATTAACTGGACCCCGGTCCAAGCATTACCCCGCCAGATTACCTGTGTTGATCCGGTTGCCTTAGAAACAAAGCTGGTTATCGATGCTACCGGCCATGACGCCTGCGTAGTCACCAAACTGGAGGAAAGGGGTCTGATCAAAACAGTTGGTTACGGTGCCATGTGGGTTGAACGATCTGAAGACTTAGTTGTTGAGCATACGGGTGAAGTGCACCCTGGTCTCGTAGTGACGGGAATGGCGGTGAGCACGGTCTATGGGGTTCCCCGGATGGGGCCAACGTTTGGCGCGATGCTTCTTTCTGGCAAGAAGGCCGCGGAAATTGCGCTTAAAATTTTGAAAAAAGGATGATGTAGGTGGATGGTGACTTTACTGTCCCTTCAATTATTCAACTTTACAACGGGGCTGATCCCGAAGAGGTAAAGAGTGAGGATCTTGCTGCTTTTTTAAAAACACACTTTCCGGAGTCAATCATCAATCTGCGTGAAGATTTTTTTTCTTACTGGCTTCGGCGATGCGGCGCAAAGGAAGAAAGATTATATTCTCTTGCCAAAAATCTCGCCCAGTCAAAAGTTTATCATCCGGACAAAAAGAGTTTTAGCCGTGAACCATTACCGGGAGAAGTTGATTTCGAATTAAAATTTCTCATGTCCGATCGCATTAAGCCGGTCGGGGTACTCTACGATGGATTCCAGGTGATGGTGATCTGCTCAGACCTGTTAGCGCCAGACGAAGCAACCGGGGACCATTGCCATATAATTCTGACCAATCAGTTGTTAGGGACCTGGGATGAAAATGATTGTCGCTGCCACATAAGGGTTTCAATATGTGGCTTCCCATCTGCCATATCAACCACCGGAGTAATCGAGGGGCCAGCCCGGCCACGAGAATATTATCTGGGTCGGACATTAGGCGCAAATCCGGAAAGCCTGAAGAAGGCTTTCAGCCCGAGATATATTGGATATGGCGACCCTCGGCTTCAGGAGGTCATCAAAGGGTATCTCTTCCAAGCTCTTTTTTACCATATTACCGGCAACCCCTTCTGTAATGACAAGGGATGCCGGCTCTTCAATGCTCACTGGCAGGAAGAAATGATTTATGCCCAGCTGAGATCAGGGGCAAGTCTCTGTGATTTTCACCGCCAGATCCTGGAGAGAGTTTCGTGTAAAAAAAACCAAGATTTTAAGTAAGTTTAAAAATATAAAGAGGGTAAATTACATATCCAGTATATGCAGTTGTTTATAAGGTTGCCGTAATGAAAACAATTTATCTTGATCATGCAGCCACCACTCCGGTAAGACAAGAGGTTTTGGATGCGATGGTGCCATATTTTTCTGAGATTTTTGGAAACGCCTCCAGCATCCATATGGTCGGCCAACGAGCCAAGAAAGCACTGGAGAATGCGAGGGGGGTTATAGCAGGCTGTATCGGAGCTGATCCAAAAGAGATATTCTTCACCAGCGGAGGCACCGAAACTGGTAACCTCGCGATCAAAGGTGTAGCACACGCTAATAAAACCAAGGGTATGCACCTGATTACAACCAAAATTGAGCATCATGCGGTGCTTAATTGCTGCAAATCTCTTGAGGAAGAAGGATTTGAAATAACCTATCTTCCGGTTGACCACTATGGCGTTGTCCTCTTTTCGGCGCTTGAAGAAGCGATTCGGCCTGACACGGTTCTCATCTCAGTGATGCTGGCCAATAACGAGACCGGAACGATCCAGCCTGTATCCGAAATAGCCGCTATTGCCAGAAAAAGAGGGGTTTTGTTCCATACGGATGCAGTCCAGGCAGTTGGAAAAATACCGGTGAAGATAAATGACTTGGGTATTGACCTTCTTTCGATATCCGGACACAAAATTTACGGTCCCAAAGGTATCGGAGCATTATATATTCGTAAAGGTACGCGGATTTCCCCTCTTTTGCACGGCGGCCACCATGAGCGTCAAATGCGCGCTGGAACGGAAAACATCCCCGCGATTGTTGGTTTGGCGAAAGCCTTGGAGCTGGCCCAGGCAGAATTGCCGAG
Source organism: uncultured delta proteobacterium (assembly GCA_963727835.1). GTDB lineage: Bacteria > Desulfobacterota > WTBG01 > JAGOGO01 > JAGOGO01. Next base: position 5,443 of record CAVSIB010000010.1, on the reverse strand, counting down.
CACTATTAAACACCTTACCGGACTTCGTGACCGCTTGGAACGAGGAATACGTGAAAAGATTTCCCACGTACATATTAACGGCCACCCGATACAAAAGCTGCCGAATATCCTCAATGTAAACTTTGAATTCATTGATGGAGAAGCACTTCTTCTCGCTCTTGATATGCGGGGGATTGCGGTGTCGACCGGATCGGCCTGTGCGTCGGGAGCAACTGAACCTTCCCACGTCCTGCTGGCAATGGGGGTAACCCAAACCATTGCACAAGGCAGTATCCGGTTTTCGCTTGGCCGGGAGAACACCGAGTCAGAAATTGATTTTGTTTTGGCCTCGCTTATTGAAGTGGTGTCCCACCTCCGCAACATGAGTCTGGTCCGCTGAACATCAAAAACATCAGGATCAAGGAGACGGCAAAATACGTCCCAAAAATTGTGTTTAGTTTTGAAAGATCAAAAGGAGAAAATGGTGAGAAATTATATCCGTAACATAGGAGATAAACTTTTGGGAGGAGAGAAGATTACCTTTCCCGAAGCAAAAAAACTTCTCGAGGTTGACAAAAATGGACTGGTAGATCTTATGGCTGTTGCAAATTGGGTTCGACATCATTTTTTTGAAAATCGAGTTGATCTGTGTACCCTTCTCAATGCAAAGTCCGGGCGTTGTTCGGAAGACTGCAAGTTCTGCGGACAATCCGCGCACTTTCAGGGAGACTGTGCAACCTATCCCCTGCTTGATGTTGAAGAGATCGTTCGCAAATCCCATGAGGTTGCTTCAAAAGGGGATAGAAGGTTTTGTATTATAACCAGCGGCAAAAGTTTAGCTCAACAGGACTTTAATAACGTTGTAGAAGCAGCGAGACGCATTCGCCGTGAGACCCAGTTGAACCTGGACTGCTCACTGGGAATTCTATCGGATGAGCAGGCATCGGCGCTCAAAGAAGCAGGTGTAGAGCGTTATAACCACAACCTGGAAACCGCGCCGAGTTTTTTTGAGAAGATTTGCACCACCCACTCATTTTCGGATCGAATGGAGACGATAAAACGTCTAAAAAATAATGGCTTGAGCATCTGCTCAGGTGGTATTATCGGTTTGGGTGAAACTCCTCTACAATGGCTTGAATTGGTCTTTATTTTGCGAGAGTTGGAAGTTGATTGTATTCCCATAAACATCTTAAACCCCAGACCGGGAACCCCTTTGGAAAACATGATCCCTCCCCCGCCTCTGGAAGTAATAAAACTCATAGCCATCACAAGGCTTATAGTGCCAAATGTGGAAATTAAGTTAGCAGGTGGAAGAGAAGTTAACCTGAAAGATTTCCAAGCTACCGCTTTTTTGGCAGGGGTTACCGGTATGATTGTGGGTGGCTATTTAACAACAAAGGGCCGTTGCGAGGAAGATGACTGTCAAATGCTAAAAGACTTGGAGCTCGCTTGAGCGTAACCCCGCCCAACAATGAGAATGCTTTCTAAGAAGGCTTTACTGAGAAACGATGCTTTTTATGTCAGATGCTAGGATAAAAAACAACAACAGGTTGAACAATTGAGATGGCGCACCGGAAACTAATTGTCGTAGCTATGTCCGGAGGGGTAGACTCCTCTACTGCCGCAGGTCTTCTCAAACGGGAAGGAAACGAAGTAATTGGAATCGGCCTCCGATTACCAGAGCGGCTTGGACAGCATAACCTTCGAAGCTGCTGTGGCATCGACGGCATGGATGATGCCCGCCGGGTGGCGGCGAAAATTGGTATACCGTTTTATGTATTGAACTATGAAAAAATTTTTGAAAAAAGTGTAATTGACTACTTTTGTCAATCATACCTCAGCGGAAAGACACCGAACCCTTGTATAGAATGCAACCGGGTGGTGAAATTCGGCCACCTTCTGAAACTCGCGGATTCCCTTGGCGCGGATTATGTCGCAACCGGCCATTACGCCAATATTTTTTATGATCACGTCTCGGGGCAGATTTTTGCTCAAGAAAGGATTAGATGCAGAAAAAGATCAATCATATTTTCTCTATTCACTATCGCAAGAGCAATTGTCTCGGATTTTATTTCCGCTCGGCGGGATGACCAAGGAAAAGACTCGAACACTCGCCAAATCCTATGGTCTTGAAGTCCATGATAAACCGGGCAGTCAGGATATCTGTTTTCTTGGATCAACAGATTATCGGTCTTTTCTGACGGAAAGATTTCCTGAGGCGCTCCAGCGAGGGCCGGTGCTCAATACCCAAGGCGACATTTTGGGGTGGCACCAAGGGGTTGTATGTTACACGGTGGGGCAAAGAAAGGGTTTAGGCATTGCTGCTCGCAAACCTTTGTACGTGCTTTCTCTGGATGTGGCCACCAACAGGGTCATAGTGGGAACAAAAGAAGAAGCCATGAAAAAAAGGATATCAATCACCGGGATTAACTGGATTGTTTTTGACAAAAACCCTGGTTCTCTTACAGTAGATGTCAAGATCCGATACCGACAGCCGGAGATTTCAGCACGTATTATGTGTGAAGATAATGACCGAGGAGAGATCTGGCTTTCTAAACCCCAGCGAGGGATTGCTCCGGGCCAGGCCGCAGTTTTTTATGCTGGTGATGTGGTGGTCGGCGGTGGGGTTATTGAATAAAAAATGCAAACAATGAGAACGGAACCTTATGATCCCAAAAAATAGGATGATCCGGATGAGGTTTGTCATGGAAAAGGAAATTATTGACCCACGATATTCTAGGCAGGCACTTTTTGAGCAAGATCGGGACCACCGGACAAAAAAGATCCAGGAAGGGTCGGCAGTTGTTATTGGTTGTGGTGCTCTGGGCACCGTTATCGCCAACAATCTTGCCCGGTCCGGGGTTGAGCCGGATAAGAATTGTGGATCGTGATTTTGTGGAATTGGATAACCTTCAGCGCCAGATTCTGTTCGACGAAAACGATGCTAAAGGCCGTGTCCCGAAAGCTATTGCCGCAGTAGAAAAATTAAAGAAGATCAACTCCTCTATTGAACTTGAATCAGTGATATCCGATGTTAATCCCAAAAATGTGGAGATGCTGATCAATGGATTCCACGTGGTATTGGATGCTACTGATAACATCGAGACCCGATTTTTACTTAATGATGCATGTATTAAATTAGGAATACCATGGATTTACGGTGCGGCGGTTGGAGCGTATGGCATGACAATGCCCATCTACCTAATCAGTCACCTTGCTTGCGTTGTTTTATCAAAGACATGCCTCCCCCAGGGATGTTGGAGACATGTGATCGGGCTGGTGTCCTTAACTCAGTCACATCAATTGTGGCATCGCTCCAAACCACCTTCGCTCTCAAGATTCTCATTGATGCTCCTGATCTGGTGACCGGGCAGCTTATTATTGTCGATGTCTGGGAAAGCGTATTTCACAACCTTGGGATCAACAAAAACGACGATTGTATCACCTGCGTCAAGCATAACTTTGAGTTTTTGGAGGGAAAAGCAACTTCCTGGACTACCGCGCTCTGCGGGAGAAATATGGTCCAGATAGTTCCTGCCGAGGAACGGGAGATTTCTTTAGAATCCCTTGAAAAGTCCCTCGCCCTTGCCGGGGAGGTATCTTACAACGGATTCATGCTCACGCTCAAACTACAGGACTATGAACTCATCATTTTTCCGACTGGACGGGCCATGGTAAAGGGAACAACCGATGAAAGCATCGCCCGTACGCTCTATGCAAGATACGTGGGCACCTAAGATATAATGATTTGCGCTTTTCTTTGTAAAGGTGCTTTATCATGGGACATATAATGTAAGAAAAGAATCTGCAATAAGAAAAAAAGTAAGTTGGGTCAATTGGTTAGGGGAAATTAAAATTAAAATTAATTTTCAATAAAAAAATCCTTGACAAGGGGTATTTTATTGGTTATTAAATATCCTACTATTTATCTAGGATATATAGGAAAAGTAAATTTTTCTCCCTCTTTTAGTTAAGGAAGGCATAGTAATTATTCGGAGCAGCATTGTTTTTTAATTTTCCAGGCAGTTCTTTGAGCAAATAAGAGAATGATTACCGCTTGTAACTACTAATCCAAGTATTATCTCCATGGGAGAACTATGATGATGTGTAGGATGTGCATGTTAAATTTCTTGGGCAGATGGGATTTTTTTATCTGAACTTTAAAAGTACCAGATTAGGGCCCACTCCCAGGAAAAATTATGGTGAGTGGGTTTTTTTTTTGAAAATGGAGGTCTTATGGGTTCAGAGCCACAAGATACAACAAGGGTAAACGAGACAATTTTAGAGAAGATAGCTGAATTGCTTAAAAACATACACTATGGGTCTCTTCTTATTAAAGTACATGACTCCAAGATTGTTCAGGTTGAGGTAACCGAAAAGTCCCGTTTTGACAACATGTGGTTTATGGAGAAAGGAGGTGGTATCTAACATAAATCCTTTTTAATTAATGACCGGACTACCGGGCGGAAAACCAAAAAATAATCATGCCGATACGACCAGTAAACTGGAGGATCAGCTCATGCGAAATAAGAGAATACACAATGAAAAACATCAAGATAATTAATGGCGTATTGATTTTGGCTTCGGTTTTCTTATTTGCCGGAGCATTACAAGCCGGTGTTCCGCTCAACAATCTAGAAGGTGTCGGCGGCATCGCGTTTAATCCTCTTGCTTACCCGGCCAATGCGCAATCTGATTGGCTAAGTGATGGTAACCTCACCTTAAGCAAACCACAAGTGGGACTGTGGTATGTAAAACTTTATAATTTTGGCGCAGATTGGAAAAGCGCCAGCGTTGCCGCAACATTATGCAAAAGACTGAACTGTCATTGGGCTATGAAAGAATCGATGATCATAAAAAAAATCTCGATATCAACAAAACCGATTTTGGTCAAAAGTTTTTGCTTTTAAATGAAAATGCATGCGGGAAAAATTTTATTCCTGCAATATCTGTGGGTGCAATTGAAAAAATAACCTCCAAGGATATCCAGGTTCCCGGAGTTGACCAGAATGGGGTTGATTTTTATCTGGTGGCAACAAAATTGATCACCCAGCTTCCCCTGCCGGTTCTATTATCAGGGGGATTACTTTCGACCAGGGAATGGGTAACCGGTGTTTTGGGGTTTGACCATGACCGGCGCCAAACCGGTTTTGCCAATATTGATATTTTGCCGACTAAAAACATTGCGGTGGGTTATGAGTTTAAACAAGGTGTGAAATTCTCGGATTTTAAGAATGCGGACTACTGGGATGCTCATATTGCCTGGTTCGCCACCAAACAATTAACGTTAGTCGCTGCTTATACTGACACCGGAAATAAAGATTCGACAACCAGGGTCGGACTTGGCGATGGGGTGGTTCTCAGCGGTCACTACGCGTTTTAAAAAATGGATAACAAACACATATAGGTAAGGGAGGCACTCCCTTACGCTATATGCAGAAGACCTGCTGAAAGGATTACCATG
>CAVSIB010000009.1:0-11857 GCA_963727835.1 uncultured delta proteobacterium | reverse complement strand
TTTCCTGAGGCAGTCCATCCGGGACATGGTGAGATAATTCAAAAAATTCCCGCTCCAGTTCCCCGTAGAGGAGGGTGTAAACGTACTGCCGCTATAGACATAAAACTTGCTGAAATCAAAATACCCGTAATAGGTAATGCTGGGCTTAAAGTGATTGTCTATAATCCCGTCTCCATCTAAGTCCGAAACATCATCGTATGCCGCCATATACAGCTTATGGTCACGAGCCAAAACCAGCATAACTAGCGGAGGCGTCGGTGGAGACAGGAAGGGAGGGATGCTCGAGTAGTTAGATACCGTAGTAGGTCACGGCAACGGCCGGTGGTATTAAAGGGGTTTTTAAACTGAGAATAAAAAAAACAAAGCTTAAAAGAAAATATATGGATATTTTTTTCATTCTTTTTCCCCCTTTTTGGTTATCGATAACAATGCCTGCAGCTTTCAATATCTTTCTGCCCTCGGTAATGAAGGTTGTTAATAGATAAGCCTATAGACTATTTCAACAGTAGAAGTCCCCTTATTTGTTTGCCCCAGGGAATCGGCCCGATAGTAAATAGCCATTCCGGTACCTCCCCCGCCACCAGATAATCCGCCCCCTCATACCCGGCATTGGCTTCCGCTGAACCCCCTTGGAACTGTTGAGAAAGACTCTACTAATGAGAATATTTGCCTGGCTTCCCTGAATGTTCATTGTGACATCCGGATTAGTGGCGGGGGTATCGGTAGCGCTATGAGTAGAAAACCCCATTATTATATTTAAAAAATTATTGTTCGTCATAATTGCTTGCATGCTCGGAGTGAGGGCAGCGAAAGATTGCGGCCTATTTAAGACATAGTACTGTATTATTGCGGGGACAGTTTGCACTCCTCCGTCCGCTCCAAACAAAGCGGTTTTTCCCAGCCGTTCAGTGCGCGAAAAATTTATCTCCATTGATGAATACATGATTGCGCCCATCCCGACCAAAGCCAAAACAATCATAATTAACACAGCGGTAATGAAGACAAATCCTTTTTCTTCCCTTAGCTTTATCATTGGTTTAACCTCCTCAATGATCATCCGACAATAAAAGTGAAGAACCCCGACAGCTCTCTTCTCATCCCAAATCACCGTGTCCAACCCAGCTTACAATCCTAAATTTCTTACGTCAACGACGGAGGTTAAAAGCCTCCTCCGATAGCCATCCGTTACGGTAGCCCCAGCGTGGTCTTCAATTGCCGGCCGAATGCCGGTCTTCCATAGCGGGTCCTTCCGGGAAGTCCGGGCGAGCACATTAATCCTTACTGCCCTTATATTGCCCGGGACAGCCGGGGCATTGGACCAGGTCCCATCATTAAGCTGATAGGCAAATTGCAGATCCTCAATATTAGGAACAAGGGTCTTCGCCCCGCCTCCGGCATTTTCATCGCGCGTGAGAAACATGGCATTATTAACGCTATAGGTAATTGCTTCCACTAAAAAGACTGGAGCGCTTTGGTTATAGTTTCTGGTCAAGCTTGAACTTAAGGTCAAAGTGTTCGCTCCAACCCCAGAGACCACATAGTTATCACCTGACAGGATAGCATCAATGCAGACATATTGGTTATTATTGGTATTAAAACTGTTCGCATTACCGCTTAGTGTGATTGTTGTGGCACCTTGAGTAGCTGCATTCGCCAGGGTAGATATCTGGCGGTAGCCAGTAACAATCGTAATTTGGTCAGTACCAATCAATACATTATTCCCAGTGGTTGCGTTATTATCTATTGCCGGGGTAATGGCATTTGAGAATCCATTTACAGCAATTGCCGGCATCCCAAACCCCGCCATCCTGATCTCCTTGGAAAGAAAGTCCATCGCAAGCCGGCCATTCTGTTGCATGTCACTTACCTGAGCCTGAATAACCGAAGCTTTCTGCTGAGAGAGGAAGGCATCATAAATAGCGGCAATAACAAAAAAGAAAATCGCCACAACCACCATCAATTCAATTAATGTAAAGCCGTGCTGCTTATCCACCCGTTTTCTTAAATTTTGCATAAAACCCATTAGCCTCCGATGATTACTGTCCTATGGTTGTTGGGTTGTTGGTATCATTACGCAGTGTTGGGGGAGTCCAGTGGCGCCGTTGACCGTTCCCCAATAAACAAAAACCACGACTGTCTTCACCCCTTGGATAGGCGTGTTATCCGCAATATTCCAAAATCTGTAATAGAGCCTTAACCCGGTAGTTCCGCCACTATCATCAATAGGATTGTTGGGATCAGCATGGTCAATCGAACCAATGTTTGGTGGGTTGCTTAGGGTAGCATTGTTCGCCACAACATCAGCAAGATTAGCGTCAGAGTAACTAAGGCTTCTTAGCTTTTCGATTTGGTCCTGGGCTAAGGTAGTGCCAACCGACATCCGATTTGCTGAGGTATTGCCGGTTATGGCTGCAACCTGCATTTCGATTAATCCAAGAATGCCAATTCCTAAAATTACTATAGAAATCAACACCTCTAGCATCGAGAAACCTTTTTCTTTTAAATGCATGTTCAGCATCCTTCTTTTTTTATTTTTCTTTTTAACATCCTGCGGCAACATTGATATCCTCAGTGGCCGGGGTTAAGGTTATTTTATATTTTTCCCCTTGTGCATTATTAAGGCGAATCAAGCCACTGATTGAAGTGCCCTTAGGATTAAACTGTTTGTTATGCTTGCCCGTGGTGTAACTATTAACAAAAGCAATATTAAACCAGGAAAAACATCGGTAACGACCCCTCGGGTATCCACGTAACCGAGCCATCAGCTTGGTTTCCCCTTTCCAGGCAAAAGGTTTCCGCGTCAAAATCAAACACCACTCTATCTTCAACTCCTGCTGGCTATTGCGTTCATTCTCGCAAGCTGCATCGTTATTGCGATTTCCCTTATCGTGCTTTTGAATTTAAAGGTTTCCACCCATGCGCTGATACCGGAAGCCGCAATCACTGCCAGAAGGCCAATAATTGCAATCACTTTTAATACCTCAACCAGAGTAAACCCTTTAGAAAACGGGGCATTCAGATTATTGCCCTTAAATCCCTTTCTTTAGAAAGCAAATTAAATGCCAAAGGGCAGATATTTTGTAATATATTAAAATCAAATAAATTTTTAAAAAACCTTAATCTCTGGTTTCTAAAAAAGAACCTAAAAACTATGCAAATAGTTCATAGGCCGCAAAAAATTGCGCAATTCCCCCTCTTCCCTTTTTCACCATAATCCCCCCCTTTTTAAACTTAGTTTATTTTTAGTTTAGTTTATATTGTTTCAACTTGTATAAGAGTGCACGAAGGCTTATTTCCAAAATTTTGGCTGCCTGGGTGTGATTACCATTGGTCTTCTTAAGGGTTCTTTTGATCAAATCGATCTCCAGTAAGCGACTGGCCTTTTTTAATGAAAGCTCATTCGACGAAAAAGAAACGGATTCAGCGGAAGACAAATTTCTTAATTCCAAGGGGAGCACCTCGTCAGTAATAAGATTAGTATTACTTAAAATAATCGCTCGTTCAACGACATTTTCAAGCTCCCTTACATTTCCGGGCCAGTTATAATTAAGCAGGAGCCGAAAGGCTTCGGGAGCAATTTTTTCTATTGTGGTTTCCAGTTTCTGGTTAAATTTCTGAAGGAAGTGGTTAACTAACAAAGGAATATCCTCCTGTCTTTCCCTTAAGGGGGGAACCGTTAGCGTCAAAACATTGAGCCGGTAAAAAAGATCGGAGCGGAATGAGCCCTCGTGAACTTTTTTCGCCAGGTCGTGCACGGTGGCCGCAACAATTCTCACATCCACTTTGATGGGTTGATTTTCTCCTACCCGGCGAATCTCCTCTTCCTGCAAAGCCCGGAGGAGTTTTACCTGAAGCAGAATAGGAAGCTCGCCGATTTCATCTAAAAACAATGTTCCCTCATGGGCCTCCTCAAAAAGACCTCTTTTGGTCCGAACCGCGTCAGTAAAAGAACCTTTGTGATGACCGAAAAGTTCGCTTTCCAGAAGGTTTTCCGGAATTGCACCGCAGTTAATCGCTATAAAAGGTTTCTCTGCCCTGGGGCTGTTGTAATGAACCGCGCGGGCAAGAAGCTCTTTCCCGGTACCGCTTTCCCCCAGAATAAGGACGGTAGTCTTATAACCGGCAACTTTTTCGATCGTATCAAAGATCTCTTTCATCTTAAGACTCTGGGCAATAATATTTCCAAACCGAAGTTCTTCTTTAAGCTCTTTCTTAAGTTTAATATTTTCTTGCCGTATTTTTTCCTGTTCATCAACCCGCTTCAATTTTACAAGCACTTCGTCAGCTTTAAAAGGCTTTGAAATATAGTCTGAGGCCCCGAGCTTCATTGCCTCAACCGCCAAATCCACCGTGCTATAAGCAGACATCATAATAATGGGGACGTCCAGCTTTCTGCTTCTCGCCTCTTTGAGAAATTCAAGACCGTCCATGGTGGGCATCCGCACATCGCAAAGGACCACGTCAAACACGTTTTCTTCGATGCATTTTAACGCCTCTTCACCATTGTGAGCGGCATCAACACCGTACCCTCCCTTTTTCAAAATTTGGGTAAGCATATACCGCATATTTTCTTCATCATCTACCACTAAGACCCGCCTTTTATCCATCGCTTTCCCCTTTTACTGCTGGAAGGAGTAAAAGAAATGCACTGCCTTTCCTGACCTCGCTGCGCACCAAAATACCTCCCCCAAACGATTCCAGAATGCGGTTGCAAATCGCTAAGCCCAATCCAGTTCCTTTTCCCGGCTCCCGGGTGGTAAAGAAAGGATCAAAAATTTTGTTAAGGTTTCCCAGCTCAATCCCTTCTCCATTATCAGCAAAGAGAATCCTCACCAGTGGCTGGTTTTCAAAAAAAAGAACATCGTTCAAATAAACTTCCTTCTCCCCAAAACCAAACTCCGGAACACAAGAAAAAATATCCTCAGGCATTGAAGAGCTTACGCAACCCAAAGAACCACCCTGCCAAACTACCCGATCAGCAAGAACCACCATTTTCCCTTCCTCCCCCAGTGCTTCTCCTGCATTGAGAAGTACGTTGAGAAACACCTGCTGAAGCTGGTGCTCATCTCCTTCCACCAGCCAGAGATCTTTCTCGATATGCACCGTAAGCGTGATGTTTTGAAACTTTCTCTGGTGTTTGACTAAAGCCAGAGAGTTTTCAATAACCTGCTTAATGTCAACCTTGGTTTTTTCTACTTTCTTCAGTCGAGAAAAATCTAAAAGCTCTCGAATGGTCTTATTGATCCGATTAAGCTCCTGTTCTATCCGCTTAAGGTAATCAGCCGACTCTTGATTCGCGTTTGCTTGTGTTTGTAAGAGGCTGACATATCCCAAGATCGCACTCAAAGGATTACCGATTTCATGAGCAACTCCGGCTGCAAGCTTCCCTACTAAAGCTAACTTCTCTTCAGCAAGCAATTCTTTCTGGGATTGCTGGAGTTCTCGATTGAGTTTTTCCAGAGATTCAATCTGAGCTCGAAGCTGGCCTTGGTGTTCATTAATTCTTTCCGCCATCCGACTGAACGCAAAGGAAAGTTGACCAATCTCATTTCGGTTTGCTTCGAAAATGCTTGGGGCATAATTCCCTTCACCAATGGCTTCAGTTGTCTTTACGAGCTTTTTGATCGGCCGAACAATTAAGCGGGAGAAAAGAAAAATTCCAAAAAACATTACGAGTGTTGCAGTAAAAATGATATAGGCCAAGATGAGTTTATAAGACTTGTTGATTACCGCTTGCATCTCCCCTAAAGATAAGGTAATCCTCATCGCCCCTGCCTTTTGATTTTTGAAATAAAAGGGAGAAAAAAAGCGATAGCTTTTTATTCGTTTCTTTAAATAAAGTTCGCTTGTCTTGAGATAATTCAAGGGAGGCAGAAGCGGTAGTAATGACCTCATTTAAATTCTGGTCGTGAAGGGACGTCCCTATCAGATGAGGATCACTCGACGCGATAACATTCCCTGTGAGGTCAATGATTATGATGTTTTCCACCCCGTTTTCCAGGCTAAACAGCTTGACCAGGCGCTGCATCTGCCAGTTTTTCTCTTTATTGTGATAAAAATCATCATCGCCGTAGGCTAAGGCGTTGATGCTATTTTGAAAAGCATTTCGTAAAGAAATGGCGCCGTCTATTTTTTGGTTGACAATGGTTTTTTTGGTTACACTCATCACCACCAAACCAATGAGAAAACTCGTGCTAACCATGATAAAGATAAGGGTAAAAACAATTTGCCACCGAAGGCTGGGCTTAACCATCGGGTTTATCTCCCCGTCAGGAAGTGATAATACCAGGCAAGTAAAGCTTCGCCCCAAAAAAAAGTTAAGAGTGCGCCGATCGACAGAAAAGGTCCATAGGGAATCGCGTACTTTCTGCTTTTCCCTTTTATCACCATAATGGCACCCCCAACCACTGCGCCCAAAAAAGCACTGAGGAAAATAGTAATTACCACCGCTTTACTGCCTAAAAAAGCGCCGATCATTGCCAGAAGCTTGACATCCCCCATCCCCATCCCTTCAGTTTTCGTAATCAGGTAATATCCCAGGGCTACGCAGTAAAGAATCCCTCCCCCGAGAGCGATCCCGAGCAATGAATCAAGGTAGGTGATGCGGGGTAAAACAAAAGAAGCCAGAAAACCCGCTCCTATACCAGACAAGGAGATAGCGTCAGGGATTATCTGGTGTTTTAAATCAATAAAGGTTACGACCACGAGGCTGGAGAAAAAGGCAAAGTAGATAAAATATTCGGTTAAGGAATAGTGAAGAAATAAAAGCAGGGAAAAAAGTGCCGTTAATAATTCCACAATGACATACTGAGGAGAGATCGGCTGACCGCAAAAGCGGCACCTACCCCGGAGCACAAGATAACTTATGAGGGGAATGTTGTCATAAAAACGAATCGGCTGCTGGCAATGGGGGCAATGCGAAGAAGGAAAGAGTAATGATTTCTTTTGGGGAAGACGGAGAATGCAAACGTTAAGAAAACTTCCTACTATACCTCCGAACAAAAAGGCAAAGAAAGGAAAAAACATATTCGTCATTATTTCATCACCAATGAATCATCACTGTGCATTGATAATTGTTTTACCCTTATGACTTAAAATATCCTCGACAAAAAGCACTGCCTCCCGCGAAGAGGCAAGGAGGCCTTGTGCTTCAGCATGTGCAACCTGGTTTAACAACTCACCCACAACTTTCCCTTCCTGAAGGCCAAACCTCTCGATAATCTCCTGACCGGAAAGGAGGGGCTTAATAAGCGGATACTCATTAACATAAAAATTCGCCAGATCACCTAAGAAATTTCTCAAGGCAATGTCCTCAGGCCGTGTAAACTTTTCCGGTGCACAGGCAATATACCCTGCCCATGCAAGCAGAAGTACTGCCAATCCCTCTGGATCCACATTCTGAAAAAACTGAAAAAAAACACGCGAAGGTGGCTTTTCCATCTTTCGAAGAGATAAAACCTGGTTATAGTATTTTACCATTTTCCGCAAAGTTCTTCCTGTCCGCTTCCCCAGCTTTAGTTTCCGGGCAATATTATCCGCCACAGTCATTGCCTTTACCCCAGGAAAAACTTTTCCCCTGTCATGGAGAAGCCCTGCCAGTTTAAGAAGAGTTTTGCGATCCACATCTTTTTCGATTTCTTCTTCAAAGTAGCTTTCTATATGTTCAGGGAAATGCAGGAAAAATTTTTTCAAGGTTGACCAAGCTCCATTCACACCAGCTCACTACTTTCAGGGAATGTTGCCACAGGGATAGACCGCTTGGAGATTCTAAACTTTTCCCTTTAAGCGCCTCTGTTTCGGGAATAAGAATGCTTAACAAGCCCAATTCATCAAGGAGCTTCAAGGATTCTGGTGCGTCAGAAAAACTCAGGATTTTGAAAAACTCACTCCGAATCCTTTCCGCTGAAACCGAGCAAAGGCGGTTTCTTTGCCGATAGATTGCTTCTCTGGTCGCAGTATCAATGTGGAGATTGCGCTCCTTGGCAATGCGGACCGCGCGAAGGATACGGAGGGGGTCTTGATCAAAAGAAAAAGGAGAAGCCAGGCGAAGCACCTTTGTTTGGAGATCGTGCTCTCCCCCTAAGGGATCATAAAGTTTAATCTCGCCTTCCCGATAAAGATCACCAACCTCAATCGCAATGGCATTAACCGTAAAGTCCCGCTTGGTTAAATCGTGGCAAAGATCATCACCTCGAAACCCGGAAAAATCAACTTCTATCCGCTGATTAGTGTGTAACAAAACCACCCGATAGTTGGGAGGATCAGAACTTAAGGGAAAAAAGTTTCCTTCAAAAATACGGGAAAAAAGACGAGCTGATTTTACCAGGTTATTTCCCATCACAAAGTCAAAATCTTTTTCCGGCGCGATGCCCATAAGCAAGTCACGCACTGCACCACCAACCAGGTAAATTGGTGTTCCTACTTCTTGTGACACCCGGTAGATAGACTTCATGACAGGATGTTTTTTAAGTATTTTGCACGCTGTTGAAAGCACCACTGTTCACGCCTTTTGCGCATTTTTTCCACTCACTTTGAGCGGTTTAAGTTTTACTTAAACGGAGTTGGACTGAACGAGCATGCGCCTCTAACCCTTCTAAGCGGGCAAGCCGCATTATATCGTCGCCCAATTTTTTTAACTGCGCCTGGTTAAAATGAGTAAAGCTAAAAAACTTCACAAAGTCATAAACGCCGAGGGGTGAAGAAAACCGGGCTGTTCCTGAGGTTGGCAGGACATGGTTAGGTCCGGCCAGGTAATCTCCGGCAGCCACGGGTGAGAAATGCCCCAAAAATACTGACCCCGCATTCTTCACCTTTTCAAGCAGGCGGTACGGATCTTTAACAGCGAGAAGGAGATGTTCGGGTGCCACTTTGTTTGCCAAAGCGACTGCTTGCAAAAGGTTTTTCGTGATAATAATGAGCCCAAAGTTTTTCAGGGCCTTCCGCAGAATTTTTTTTCGAGGAAGTTTTTCCATCAGAGCCATTATTTTCTCCTGAACTTGTGCCGCTAAGGCTTGGGAAGGCGTCATTAAAATAACCTGTGCTTCTTCGTCATGCTCAGCCTGGGATAAAAGATCTGCGGCAATAAATTCGGGACGAGCACTGCCATCAGCAATGATCAAGATTTCACTCGGTCCCGCGATCATATCAATCCCCACTTCTCCTGAAACCATTTTTTTTGCCATAGCAACAAAGATGTTTCCTGGACCTACGATTTTATCCACTCGAGGGATGGTTTCCGTACCATACGCTAAAGCAGCAATGGCTTGAGCTCCACCAACCTGAAAAATCTTTTTTATCCCACAGATTCGAGCAGCTGCTAACGTAAAAGAATTAATCCCCTGGGGAGACGGGGGAGTAACCATGATGATTTCCGAAACCCCGGCTACCTGAGCGGGGATTGCGTTCATAAGCACTGAAGAGGGATAAGACGCCTTGCCTCCCGGAACGTAGATGCCAACTTTCTCCAAAGGAATGACCTTCTGTCCGAGCACCTCTCCTCCGCTGCCGGCAATTTTCCATGAATGCGTTAATTCCTGGCGATGAAATTTTTCTATCCTCTCCTTTGCGAGGTTTAAACTTTTTTTATCTTCTATGGAAGCGCTTCTCCAAGCAACGTCAATTTCCGCTTTTGGGATCTGAAGATTTTTTTTTGCCAGTTTTACCCCATCAAAACGCGCAGTGTAGTCTAATAACGCCTTATCACCTCGAGATTTAACGGTATTGATAATCTCACGGACCCGTGTCTCGATAATTTCAAGGTGTTTATAAGAAACACTCTGTCTTTTTTTTTAGTTCTTTAAAAATTTCTTTATTGTCGGTTCTTAAAACTTTCATAATTCTTTCCTTTATTACTCTTTTACCCGCCCGAGTTCAGCACCAAGTCCCCGCAGTTTTTCTTCAATCGCCTCATATCCACGGTCAATATGATAGATCCTCGTCACTTCAGTAGTACCCCGTGCCACCAAGCCAGCTAAAATAAGAGAAGCACTTGCCC
This sequence comes from uncultured delta proteobacterium, assembly GCA_963727835.1. Lineage (GTDB taxonomy): Bacteria > Desulfobacterota > WTBG01 > JAGOGO01 > JAGOGO01. The sequence goes on along the minus strand of CAVSIB010000009.1, from coordinate 1,863 downwards.
GAAGATCAGACGCCATCACCTTGGCTCCGCTTAAGTGCTTTACCCCTCGTACAATGGCCGTGTTACCTTTGATTTCAATGTCCGCGCCCATCCGTTGAAGTTCACTAACATGGATAAACCGGTTTTCAAATACTGTTTCAGTAATGACACTCATCCCTTCCGCTAAGGAAAGAAGCACCATAAACTGAGCCTGCATATCCGTCGGAAAACCTGGAAAAGGAAGGGTTGTTACATTGACTCCTTTTAATGACCCCCTTCCTTTAACCGTAATCCTGTTTTCTTTTATTTCCAGTTTAACATTTGCTTCTTCAAGTTTTTGGAGTAAAGCCCCCAGGTGAGAAGGAATACAGGGCGCAACCTCCACGGTTCCTCCCGCTAAAGCACCAGCGGCCGAGTCGTACCAGCTTCAATCCAATCCAGCATTCTCGTGACTAATCCGGCTTTAGTCACTCACTTATTCGATTGTCATCACCTCAGAACCAGGCCATCAATTGAGCACCCATCTTGCTAACCTCGGCTCTCTACCACTTCCGGCTCTTGAGCGGCATTATGAAGTACGGTTGTCCCCTTCGCCAGAGAGGCAGCCATCATTAAATTTTCAGTGCCCGTAACCGTAAAGACATCAAAATAAATCTTTGCTCCCTTGAGCCCTCTTGTCTCCTGATGTAGCCATGTTCAATTTCGATTTTTACTCCCATGAGTTCGAAGCCTTTGAGGTGCTGATCAACTGGCCGGGCTCCGATAGCGCAGCCCCCCGGGCAAAGAGACTTTGACCTGTTTGAGCCGAGCCAAAAGGGGTCCCAAAACAAGGATGGAAGCCCTCATGGTTTTCACCAATTCATAAGGAGCAGTGTGGCTATGGAGGCCTTTCGCATTAATCTGGATTTCCTTCCCATTTCTGACCTCCACCCCCAAGTGTTCGAGAAGTAATCGAGCAGTCCGAATACGCGAGAACCGGGACATTGGAAAAGTATTCCACCCCTCGACTAAAATAGAAGCTGCCATAAGCGGGAGAGCAGCATTTTTTGCACCGGCTACAGTAACATTTCCGGATATTTTTTTTCTCCCTTGAATAATTAACTTGTCCATTAATTCATCTCATCGAAAATTTTTAAATTTTAACCAGCACCTAAATTGAGCGATTTTTTTTGATATGACTCGATGTCGTATAGCCTGGATTCCCGTTTACGCGGGAAAGGCAACGCCAACCTACTCGGTTAATGTCAAGCTAGGACTCGATCCGGCATCCAGCGTAGCATTCTCACAATTCGTACGAAGAAAATCGCTTACTTTAGGCAGTATAGTCTAAAATATATTAAATTTCAAGGTATTAAAAAATTTATTCATAAAGTTAATAAAAATGCCCGGACGATGGAGTTTCCTTTTTAAAACCGTTTAACAATTTGTCCATTTCAGAAAGTATTTTGGGGACGAAAAGATGGTTTTTCTGTGTTTGAGGTATAAACGGCAGCCATCAATGACCCTTTTGTCAGGTCCACGATGAAAACACCTTCACCATAAAAAAAGCGGGGGCGTTAAGGGTGATATAAAAGTTAAACAGGTATTTAAATATGTTCTACTCTCTTTTTTTTAAACTCAGATTACTTTATTGAGCGGGTACTCGATGACCCCTTCAGCTCCATTTTTTTGTAGTTGCGGAATGAGTTCCCGGACCATAGTTTCGGAGATAATCGTTTCGATTGAATACCAATCCGAATTATAAAGACTGGCTATGGTGGGTGAAGTGATGCTCGGCAAGAGTTTGATAACCAGCGCTAATTTGTTTTTGGGAACATTCATTTTAAGACCCACCATCATTTCTGCTTGAAGAGCGCCTTTGAGTAACAGCGCGATCTGTTCAAT
>CAVSIB010000008.1:0-52241 GCA_963727835.1 uncultured delta proteobacterium | reverse complement strand
GTCAAGTTAATTTAATGATTATTTTACTAATTATTTTACTACCTAATAAAACAAAAAGAATAACTTAAGTTTATTAATTAAAAACACAAAAAGGAAGAAGTGTATTTCAATTATTTTTAAATTATCATAATTTTTTTTTAAAATCAATATCAAAACCGCAAACCGCTATCCGGTTGACTGAAGCCTTTAAAATTTGCTAATTTTTAAAAAAAGGATAAACATCCTCCATTTCTTTTGAGAAACCCACAGAAATGCGGGGTTTTTTATTACCAGGATATTCATTATTATTGACTTTTTCTCTCCTTCGGGTTAAAAGAATAAAAATTATCAAAACTCAGGAAACAATAATCACATTGCAAAAAAATCTTGTCTCTCAAGCGAAAGCCTGCAATGAGTAAGGAGAGGAAAAAAGGCCTGATTGCTAGGTTACAAGGTGATGGGCCTTTTTTGTTTTTCGGGTCAGCCTAACCGGTCAAATCTAAGGTATTTGATAGGGGTGTTATACTGATGATTATAATGCTCTTGAATAAACGAGTGATTTTTTAAATAATGTTTAGCAACAACCGTTAAGGCCTCTTTTTAAAGGACTTTCAAGGTTTGTTATATTGGAAAGCAGGCATTTTATTTTGAGTTTTTATATTGATCGAAATAAACACAGTTAGGCGACATTTCTAAAGGAGTAACATAGGATGAACCAACTCCCTCCGGCTTTTTGGAGCATCTCGGTCGTGGAGATGCTCCAAAAACTTCAAACGGCAAAGGAAGGATTGACGAGCGTTGAAGCCAGACAGCGCTTCGCAAGCTATGGCGCTAATCTATTAAAGCCCCAAAAGCGGTCGGGTGTGTTGGCCCTATTGCTTGTCCAATTCAAAACTCCGATCATCCTAATCCTTGTATTCGCAAGGGGGTTGTCTTTTCTTGTACGTGATCCAGTTGATGCTATTTATTATTCTTTCAATTGTTCCCGTCAGCGGCTTGCTCGGTTTTTGGCAGGATCGCGGTGGAAGCAACGCTGTGGAGAAACTGCTTTCCATCGTGCAGATTAAAGCGGCGGTGCTGCGTGATGGAAGCTCTAAAGAAATTCCAGTTGAAGAGATAGTGCCCGGCGATATCGTAATCCTGAACGCTGGCGACATAGTCCCCGGAAACGCTCTGGTTCAGGAATCCAACGATCTTTTCATTGATGAGGCTATGCTGACGGGGGAAACTTTCCCAGTCGAAAAAGTAGTGGCGGTTTTACCGGCAGAAACTCCACTGGGTCAACGGACAAACGCTCTTTGGATGGGAACCCATGTGGTGAGCGGCAGCGCAACGGCGCTGATTATTCGCACCGGCAAGGAAACCGAGTTCGGCCAAGTGTCCGAGCGACTAAAACTCAGACCGAAGAAAACGGAATTTGAACGCGGCATCCAGAAATTCGGTTACTTCCTCATGGAAGTGACACTCTGTCCTGGTTGTCGCCATCTTTGCCATCAATGTTTATTTGGCGCGACCAGTCCTGGACTCATTTCTGTTTTCCCTGGCACTTGCCGTTGGGCTAACCTCGCAATTGCTTCCCGCGATTATCAGCCGCTCTGGATTTCGATTCATTATATTTTTTGATCGGGGACCCACCTCCAACCCTTTTTCTGTGGTTGGTGTTTGGTAACACCTCTTTGTGAGGCAACGATCCTTACTAAACTATCCCGTGGGCAATGTCTTATTTGAAGCAATTCGTAAGTAATATAAAACTGGTATCTCAAAAGTTAAAGGTGTAAACTAATTTTATTCACTAACCTGACCCTACCTAAAAATATTACCGGCGACAACTTCAGACGTGGGTGGTCTCAATGTTACCATAGCTACCATTCGGTTGCTTTACGCTTTCTTTCTAAACAAGGAGATCTTTAATTTGACGGTCTTCAGCAAGAAAATTATCGGGAACCTGCCCTATTTGTGGGCGCGTCTTCGTGGAAAACATCCGGCGCAAAGACGCATTGATGAGGAGCAACCGCTCCGATCGGAGTTGTTCACCGCCGCACAGATGGAGGAGCACGGCAAGACCCTTGCCGCACACACACCGTGAGCACAGACGACATCCCCGAACAACTGCTGACACGCCTGGGTGAGAATGAATGCGTCCTCCATGAAGTTCGCGACCTGCTTACCGAGGCCGTAAAAGGAAACCGGAGGATTACCCCGGCAGGGGAATGGCTCCTTGACAACTTTTATCTCATTGAAGAACAGATTCGCACGGCCAAGCGACATCTGCCCAAGGGTTACAGCAAGGGACTGCCTCGTTTGAAAAATGGTCCGTCATCCGGGCTTCCCCGTGTGTACGAGATTGCGCTGGAGACGATCTCTCACGGCGATGGCCGGGTGGATCCAGAGAGCCTCACCAGTTTCGTCGAGGCCTATCAGACGGTTACCGTGCTGAAGCTGGGCGAATTATGGGCGATCCCCATCATGCTGCGCCTGGCGCTGATCGAGAATCTCCGGCGCGTTGCAACACGGATTGCTGCCGACAGGATCGACCGGAACCATGCCGATTATTGGGCGGACAGGATTACCGAGACCGCCGAACAGAACCCTAAGGATTTAATCCTGGTCATTGCCGACATGGTGCGTTCGAAGCCTCCCATGGTGAGCTCCTTTGTCGCGGAGCTTACACGCCGCCTGCAGGGGCGGGGTCCCGCTCTCGCATTGCCACTTACCTGGATTGAGCAGCAACTCTCAGAGTCAAGCCTGACGATTGAACAATTAATCCAATCGGAGAACCAGCAACAAGCGGCAGATCAGCTTTCCATCAGCAACAGTATCGGTAGCCTCCGTTTCCTGGGCGCTATGGATTGGCGCAAATTCGTCGAAACCATGAGCGTTGTGGAAGATACACTCGGTGAGGACCCTGCCGGCGTGTATGAAACCATGGATTTTGCGACCCGTGATCAGTACCGTCACGTGGTGGAGAAGATTGCGAAGAGCAGCCCATTGTCCGAAAGCGAGGTGGCGCGAGAAGCAATCCGCCTTGCCAGGGAGGGCAGGGAAGCGGCGACGATCGGGCGAAACATGTCGGCTTCTACCTTATCGACAAGGGGTCGGCTGAGCTCGAAGGGCGTGCCGGAGTGCGCGTATCTTTCACTGATACGATCAAAAAGATAATTCACCGATTTCCTTTGCTTTTCTATCTTGGCACGATCGGTGTGATCACGGCAATCTTTACTGGGTGTTTGCTTGCAAAGGCTTATTCCCATGGATTGCACGGCGCTTTGCTGTGGGTTTTAGGGATGCTCTCGCTTCTCGGCGTAAGCCAATTAGCCATAGCCCTGGCGAACTGGCTGACGACGCTCCTTGTGGCGCCCCGTCCCCTGCCCGCGGATGGACTTCTCCAAAGGAATTCCACCTGAATCGTCTGCTCTGGTCGTGGTCCCCACGATGATCACCGGCAATGAAAATATCGAGCAGCTGATGGATGCGCTGGAAGTCAGGTTCCTGGCAAACAGGGACGAAAATCTGCTTTTTGCCCTGCTTACCGATTTTCGGGATGCCGACGAGGAAACCCTACCCGAGGATGAGCCCTTGTTAGCGCTAGCCCGGAAGAGAATAGAAGCGCTGAACGAGAAATACCGAACTTCAACAGACGACACCTTCTTCCTTTTCCATCGTCCACGGCGCTTGAATTCCCAGGAAAATATCTGGATGGGTTACGAACGTAAGCGGGGAAAGCTTGCGGATCTGAATTCCTTTCTCCGTGGCGGCTCACGGGATTGCTTTTCGTTCATCGTCGGAAATTCGGAAGTATTAGGGAAGGTGAAATACATCATTACTCTTGATACGGATACCCAACTCCCGCGCGACGCGGCGTGGCAGCTTGTGGGGGCCATGGCGCACCCGCTGAATCGTCCGCACTACGATGAAAACAAGCAACGTATCGGTGCCGGGTACGGTATCCTTCAGCCACGGGTGGCCGTGAGCCTGCCCAGCACGAACCGGTCACGGTATGCCCGCATGTGGGGAAGCGATGCCGGCATCGATCCTTATACCCGGGTTGTCTCTGATGTTTACCAGGACCTTTTCGAAGAAGGCTCCTTTATCGGTAAGGGCATCTATGAGGTTGATGCATTCGAGCACGCCCTCAAGGGACGTTTCCCTGAGAATCGGATATTGAGCCACGATCTTATCGAAGGGTGCTATGCGCGGGCAGGGCTTTTGAGTGATGTGCAGTTATACGAGGAATACCCCTCCCGCTACAGCGCGGACGTGAGCCGGAGGCACCGCTGGATTCGCGGGGACTGGCAGCTTCTCAGATGGCTGCTGCCGGGTGTGCCCGGCCCGGATGCGCGTTTTCAGAAAAATTCCCTCTCCCTGCTCTCCCGCTGGAAGATTTTCGACAACCTTCGGCGGAGCCTCTCGCCTTTGGCATTGACCCTCCTGCTTCTCCTCGGGCTGGACGGTTTTGCCCGTCGCCCTGGTTCTGGACCTTATCGGTGATGGGGATCATCGTGATCCCTTCTTTGATTACCTCGTTCATGGATCTGCTTCAGAAGCCGGGGGATGTCCTTCTTGTTCAGCACATTTCCGGCCACTCCGCGGCGAGCGGGCGGAGCCTTGGCCAGACTGCCTTTACGCTTCTGTGTCTGCCCTACGAGGCATTTTTCAGTATTGATGCTGTTCTACGCACCATCTGGCGAATGGTGGTTGGGAACAAGCGGCTTCTCGAATGGAACCCTTCGGGCGATTCTGACCGCACGAGCCGGAAAGGTCTGGCCGGCGTCTGGCGGACCATGTGGATCTCCCCGGTCATTTCCCTTTCCGCGGCGATCTATCTTGCGGTTTCAAGGCCAGAGGCTTTGGCTGTCGCCCTGCCGGTTCTGATCCTCTGGTTTATCTCACCCGTGGTAGCATGGTGGATCAGCGAGCCGCTCAAGCGCCGTGAAACAAAGCTCACCCCCGACCAGCTCATTTTTCTGAGAAAGATTTCCCGAAAGACCTGGGCCTTCTTCGAGACCTTTGTCGGTCCGGAGGATCATTGGCTTCCGCCCGATAACTATCAGGAACATCCCCTTGCCAAGGTTGCCCATCGCACGTCGCCGACCAACATGGGGCTTGCGCTCCTTGCCAATTTGTCCGCCTGGGACTTCGGCTATATTTCGGGAGGGCAGCTCATTGATCGCACAGCCAATGCATTCCATACGATGGAAGCCATGGAACGCTACAAAGGGCACTTCTACAATTGGTACGACACCCAATCTCTGAAACCACTCCTGCCCATGTATATTTCGACAGTGGACAGCGGAAATCTTGCGGCCCACCTGTTGACATTGCGGGCAGGGCTGCTCAAACTTCCCGATGAGAAGATATGGGGATCTAAGGTATTTGACGGGCTCAACGATACGCTGAGGATTCTCAGGGACACTGCCGGAGAATCCGCGTCGGTTCGGCTCACGCAAGCGCGGGAAGAGTTGTCTCAATGCGCTTTATGGCCCGACACACTCGAAACGGTGCGGCAGAGCCTGGAGAAAATCGCAACCTTAGCCCTGGAAATAGTTAATGAATTAGGCTCCAACCTTGATACCAAGTTGCCTTCGAAGGCGCACCGAGGCGGCGACGAGGAGCCGACGCAGGCGTACATGGAAGTACGTCGAGGAGAGCGACGAGAAGACAACGAAGGTGAGTCGATGAAGGCGACTCGGATGAGAACCAAGCCGCATGGTGGGCGCGGGCTTTCGCCGCGCAATGCCGGGCAGCCCTCGACGACCTGGAATTTCTTTGTCCCTGGACGATGCTCCCTCTCACGCCCGCGGTAGTGAGGGACTTCCCCGGCCTTAGCCAGATTTTGACGCTGCGCACCTTGGCTAATCTTGAAAAGGAGTTACTGCCTACTCTCACAGATCGAAACGACGGAAAGTCAGAGGGTCGGCAGCGGCTTGATGCGCTCAAAGGGTTTATCAGGGAGGCCACCATTCGGGCCAAGACGAGAATAGGGATTATCGAAAACCTTGCTTGGCAATCCGGTGAACTTGCTAGGATGCAGTATGACTTTCTCTACGATGAGGCTCGGCATCTGTTGGCGATTGGGTACAACGTCACCGAAAAACGGCGGGACGCGAGTTACTATGATTTACTGGCTTCGGAAGCGCGACTCGCAACGTTTGTCGCCATTGCCCAGGGACAATTGCCGCAGGAGAGCTGGTTTGCCCTGGGACGGCTGCTTACTACCGCCGTCGGAGAGCCGATTCTCCTTTCCTGGAGCGGTTCCATGTTTGAATATCTTATGCCTCTCCTCGTCATGCCGAGCTATGAGCACACTTTGCTCGATGAGACTTATAAGGCGGCGGTTGCACGACAGATCGAGTATGGGAAAAAGCGGGGGGTACCTTGGGGTGTTTCGGAATCCGGGTATAACATGATTGACGTTCATCTCAATTATCAGTATAGCGCCTTTGGCGTGCCCGGCCTGGGGCTTAAACGCGGACTTGCCGGGGATCTGGTCATTGCCCCCTATGCCTCAGCGCTGGCGCTCATGCTGGCCCCGGAAGAGGCCTGTGAGAATCTCGGTGTGCTCGCGGCTCATGGCTTTGAGGGGAAGTATGGTTTTTATGAAGCCATTGACTACACCCCGACCCATTTGCCCCGCGGGCAATCGAGCGCTGTGGTTCGTTCCTTCTTGGCTCATCACCAGGGTATGAGCCTCCTTTCTCTGGCCTCGTTGCTCCTTAACCACCCCATGCAACGGCGATTCGAGTCGGACCCATCGTTTCAGGCAATAATTCTTCTGCTTCAGGAGCGGGTGCCAAAGACCACGGCCTTCTATTCGCACACGACCGAGCTTTCAGAAGTAAATACCGCTTTACTTGAAGAAGAGGAGATGCCGATACGTGTCTACACGAGCCCCGACACCCCTATGCCGGAAGTGCAGTTGCTATCGAACGGCAGATACCACGTCATGATCACGAACGCGGGCGGCGGTTACAGTCGTTGGAAAGAGATGGCCGTGACACGGTGGCACGAAGACAGCACCTGCGATAAGTGGGGCGCATTCTGTTATATACGTGACCTTAAAAGCGGTTTTTTCTGGTCCACCACGCACCAGCCTGCTCTCACGGGTGCCAGCCGGTATGAAGCAATATTTTCGGAAGGACGAGCAGAGTTCCGCCGCCGGGATCAGGGTCTTGACAGCCATACTGAGATTGCAGTATCGCCTGAGGATGACATTGAGCTGCGGCGGATTACCATCACGAACCGGACGCGGCATCGCAGAACAATCGAGGTAACGAGTTACGCGGAAGTCGTTCTTACCTCGCCCGCACAGGACGCGCTTCACCCGGCTTTCAGCAATCTCTTTGTCCAGACCGAGATCATTCGCCCGCAGAGTGCAATTCTTTGCACCCGGCGTCCCCGTTCCCTCGATGAACAGCCGCCTTGGATGTTTCATCTCATGGCGGTGCACGGAGCGGACAGTGGAGACGTCTCTTATGAGACTGACCGAATGCGGTTTATCGGCCGCGGGAACACCCTTGCTGATCCTGACGCAATGAGGGGTTCATCCGCGCTATCGGGCAGTGAAGGCTCGGTGCTTGATCCGATTGTGGCGATTCGGTATGGTATAACCCTCGATCCTGAAAAATCAGCAACTATCAATATCGTCACCGGTATCGGCGAAACCCGTGATACTGTCTTAAGTCTGGTCGGGAAATATCAGGACCGACATCTCGCCGATCGTGTCTTTGATCTGGCATGGACCCATAGCCAGGTTTTCCTGCGGCAGATCAATGCCACTGAAACCGATGCCCAACTTTTTGGACGTCTTGCCGCCTCTGTCCTATACGCCCATTCTTCACTGCGTGCCGGTCCGGAGACCCTGATGAAGAACCGGCGGGGGCAATCCGGCCTCTGGGGCTACTCTATTTCCGGCGATCTCCCCCTGGTGCTGTTGCAGATTGAAGATCCGGCGAACATCAATCTGGTGCGCCAACTCGTTCAGGCCCATGCCTATTGGCGTCTTAAAGGACTGGCTGTCGACCTGGTGATCTGGAACGAAGATCACGCCGGCTACCGGCAACTCCTTCACGAGCAGATCATGGGGCTTATCGCTGCGGGCACTGAAGGCAATGTGACCGATCGACCTGGTGGCATTTTCGTACGACCTTCCGACCAGATATCGAAGGAGGACCATATTCTCTTTCAGGCAGTTGCTCGCGTCATCATTACTGACCGGAGGGGAACGCTCACGGAACAGTTAACCCCTCGAAGCGTTATGGAAAAAACAATACCGGGCCTTATGCCAACTCGAACAGAACGCGGGGATTCCTTGGCGGTAGTGGCCCGGCCACGTCAGGACCTGATGTTTTTCAACGGCTTGGGAGGGTTCACTCCTGATGGCCGGGAGTACGTCATTTCAACTGCCCGCGGGCAGGTGACACCGGCGCCGTGGGTGAATGTGCTGGCGAACCCGGTTTTTGGAACCGTGGTTTCAGAGAACGGGCATGCCTATACGTGGAGCGATAATGCCCACGAGTTCCGGCTCACCCCCTGGTACAATGACCCGGTCAGTGATTCGAGCGGAGAAGCCTTTTACCTTCGGGATGAAGAGCGAGGGCATTTCTGGTCCCCCATGCCTTTGCCCTGCCGCGGAACCACGTCGTACCTCACCCGTCACGGATTTGGCTACAGTGTCTTCGAGCACAATGAACGCGGTATCAGCACCGAGGTGTGGGTTTACGTCGCCGTGGACGCGCCGGTCAAGTTTACTGTGCTCAAGGTGCGTAACCAATCGGGCCGGTCGCGACGACTTTCTGTCACCGGATACGCGGAATGGGTGCTGGGCGATCTGAGATCAAAATCAGTCATGCACGTCATGACCGAGATCAACCATTTCAGCGGCGCCCTCTTTGCCCGTAATACTTATAACACGGAATTCGGCACCCGAACGGCATTTTTCAATGTGGACGATGGAAACCGGACCGTAAGCGGCGACAGGACGGCATTCGTGGGGCGTAATGGAACGCTTGCGAACCCCGCTGCAATGGCGGAGTCACAGCTTTCCGGCAGGGTAGGGGCCGCCTTGGATCCATGCGGAGCTCTCCGGGTGGCCTTTGATCTGGCGGACGGGGAAGAACGTGAAATTGTCTTCACTCTCGGTGCCGGGCAAGACGCTGATGATGCCGGCACCCTGGCACACCGCTTTTGTGGGTCAGCTGCCGCGCGTGGCGCGCTCGAAGCGGTATGGCAGTATTGGAATCATACACTCGGCGCAGTGCAGGTTGTGACCCCGGACCCGTCCATCAACGTCCTGGTCAACGGCTGGCTTTTATACCAGACCCAGGCCTGCCGTTTTTGGGGACGGAGCGGTTACTACCAGTCTGGAGGCGCCTTCGGCTTTCGTGACCAGCTGCAGGACGTGATGGCGCTCATTCACGCAGAGCCACGGCTCGTGCGCGAGCATCTCCTTCTTTCGGCATCTCGTCAGTTCACGGAAGGAGATGTCCAGCATTGGTGGCATCCGCCCTCAGGCCGGGGAGTGCGCACGCGCTGCTCGGATGACTTTCTCTGGCTGCCCCTTGCGGCTTGTCGCTATGTTATGACCACCGGAGATACCGGTGTATTGGATGAACCGGTCCGCTTCATTAAGGGACGTCTGGTCAAGACCGATGAAGACTCCTATTACGATCTGCCCGGCCGGTCCGACGAAGAAGCCAGTCTTTATGATCACTGTGTAAGAGCAATCCTGTGGGGGCTCAGATTTGGTGAACATGGCCTTCCGCTTATGGGTTCCGGTGACTGGAATGACGCTATGAACATGGTAGGCAAAAATGGCAAAGGTGAAAGTGTCTGGCTCGCGTTTTTCCTCTATAAAGTACTCATGAGTTTCATTGAGGTGGCACGCCTGCACAAGGATCTGCCCTTTGCCGAACGCTGTGAGAGAGAAGCAGGTAATCTGAGCCGGAATATCGAGCAGAATGGCTGGGATGGTGAGTGGTACCTCCGTGCTTATTTTGACGATGGCACGCCGCTTGGTTCTTCACGCAATCCGGAATGCCGGATCGATTCCATCGCCCAAAGCTGGTCGGTTCTATCCGGGGCCGGCAGGCACACGCGCGCGCGCCTGGCAATGGAAGCCGTTGATAAGCGCCTTGTTCGAAGGCATGACGCGCTGGTTCAGCTTCTCGACCCGCCGTTCGACAAATCAGATTTGAATCCCGGCTATATCAAAGGGTACGTCCCCGGAGTTCGGGAAAATGGCGGGCAATACACCCAAAGCGCTATCTGGGCTGCGATGGCCTTTGCTGCGCTCGGTGACAGCCGGCGCGCCTGGGAACTCCTTGCCCTGATCAACCCGGTGAATCATGGAAAATCGGCCGAGGGGATTGGAACGTATAAAGTGGAGCCCTATGTCGTCGCTGCCGATGTCTATGCCGTCCCCCCCATACGAGTCGTGGTGGATGGACCTGGTATACTGGATCGGCCGCATGGATGTATCGTCTTATCGTGGAATCACTCCTGGGGCTTAAACTTGAAAAGGACCGGCTACATCTCGAACCGTGTCTGCCTGTTGATTGGGAGGGCTTCACCGTGCACTACCGGTACCGGGAGACCATTTACCACATAAACGTAAAGGTCCTGTCAGGACCGTTAGGGGAGAGCGCAACAAACGTTTCGGTTGACGGGGTAATGCAAGAAGACACCTGGATTAACCTAAAGGACGATCATATTGAACATTCCGTAGAACTTGCCGTCTACCGGCATTAGGCCTCACGCCTACTTATTGAAAATAGCATCGGCCGGAATGTGTGTTTCATAATTTAATTGAATTAACAACGTCTCTAGGTAGTTTAGCAGTTGAAGACTCCGGCTGGGAAAAGGGTGAGAGTTCAGTGCGTCTTGGGGTTATTCGGTGATAAGGTGCATTTAACTCCTACGGTGGGAAAAGTTCACGAAATCGTTTTCCCGGGGACGTTTGTCGTGTATTCTCGTCCCCTTCAAGTGCCTCCAAAAAATCATTCACGTGCTTCGGGGCTTAGGTTCCTGTAACCGGGAAGGTCCGGATTTTAGCTGCCGCAACTTTTTTCAAGCCTGTAGTGATCCATCAAATCTGTGGGGAATAGTGTGGGAAAAACCTTAATTGGGAAATAAAAAAGGCCCGAGATTATTTACCTAGGGCCTTAATATTATTTAAGTAGGCGGCGGAGGGTTCGAACCTAAGACCTCCGGCTTGTAAGGTCGTTTAAGAACGGATTTCTCCTTTATTTTCAACCACCCAGTATCCTTTAAAAACCGTCTTTTTCCGTTAAACTGCCTGCAAAAGTGCCTATAATGATTATAACCCATCTGCATCATTAGAGGCATAAGGGGGTGTGTTGTTTTGTGGAGTTTTTTGACGATAATTTTCTAATAGAATAATTCACTTAAATTACAGTTGCATAAAGTGATATAAAGGGTATTAAATCGAGTTTTTTTTAAATTTCAACTTGGATTTTCAAAAAAGGTGAAGTGGTTTAGAAGTTTCTAGCTCCTGATTTTTCAAATAATATCTTGATTTGTTTTATAATTGATTTTGAACCTCAATAGGTTTATATTATCAAGTTCTGGATGCTTTTCAATTCTTGAATAACGAACATTAAAATCAGGATACCCGTGGAGGAAAATGTATACGGGGTTCCTGGAACTAATCATTTACCTTATTACCGAAAAGGTGGTTTGGCCTATTTTATTTGAGATTTTTTTAAATAATTTCGTTAGAGGGGGAGGAACCAAATTATGACTAGTGGAAGCACATACCGAATTGTAGAGATAGTCGGGACAAGTAAAACTTCTTGGGAAGAGGCCGCTAAAATTGCTGTGGAAACCGCTGGCAAATCTCTTCTAGACCCTAGAATTGCTGAGGTGGTAAAGCTGGACATAATGGTTGAAGATGGCAAAGTTAGCAAATACCGGGCAAGAATTAATTTTTCTTTTAAGTATCATGGGGAAAAAGTAATTTCTGAGAGTTATAAAAAGGCAAAAATTATTTCCTGAATCAAAAATGGGAAAAAGCTCTCTAAGGTGCGGAGGGAAATTCATGATAATTTGAGATAACAAGGCTGGATTGCCAGGTATAAAGGTGATGGGTCTTTTTTGTTCTCAGGAACAGCCTAATTGGTTCAACACGGGATTTTACAGGGGCGTTATACCGATCCGTATAAAATTTCTTGATAAACGATTGGTATTTTAAATAAATATAAATAACAAAGCGTTAAGAAGTTTTTTTAAAGTTTTTTCTAGGTTTTTATATTGCAAATTTCTGAATTTTTTTGTTTTATATGGGTCAATATAAACATTGTTAGGCAAATAACCCCAAAATAGGTCCATACCCAATGAACGTGAGACGAGTGTTGTTGTGCTGGTCAGTTGCAGTGAGCTTCGGTTTATTGTTTACGACCTGTACTACGAGGGATGACCGGGATTTTACCGCAGCCAAGCAATCATCGCCGACAGGGATGGAGTTCGGGTCTTCCCACATCCATTCTGTTGACCAGCTCGTCGCGGAGCAAATCCGAACTCGCATTGAAGCCGCCTGCGTCGTAACGAAGCTTCTGGTATCCTGTGAGCCAGTCTACGCAAGCGTGGCCCTCCCCGGCTTCTACGTGCGGCGGCTCTACTGCCCGGCGTGGAGCGTCAAGGGTGGCCCCATTCGACTGGTCGACGACTTGGTGAGCTCCATTCGCCGAGCGGATCTTGAAGGGTTGCGGCCGAAAGACTATCACCTCGCCGCCATCGAGAAACTGCTCGCGGCGGTTCGCGTCGACGTCCGGAGTGGCGGTGTGATAGTTCCCGACCGATTGGCGGAGCTCGATCTCTTGCTTACGGACGCGTTCCTGGCGTACGGGTCTCACCTTCTGGCCGGGAGGGTGAATCCTGAAACCCTCCAGCAGGAGTGGGTGGCGAACCGGCGCAGCGCTGACTTTGGCTTCATGTTGGAAACCGTGCTAACCGCGGGTGACGTCGCTGGCACACTGGCGCGTCTGGCGCCACCTCAACTTGGTTTCCGACGGCTCCGCGAGACTCTGATGTACCACCGAGAGTTGGCTTTGCGGGGAGGGTGGTCCACGATCCCAGACGGGCCGACGCTGAAGCGGGGTGACCACGGCTCTTCAGTGGCAGCGCTTCGCCAGCGGTTAAGCCTCGCCGGTGACCTCGGGGTGGTTAAGTGTAAGGACGCCGAGCTGTTCGACGAGGGGCTCGAGCTGGCCTTGAAGCGGTTCCAGCGGCGCCACGGCCTGAGAGAAGGTGGCGCAATAGACTCCGCGACCCGCGCTGAGCTCAACGTAACCGCAGAACGCCGCGTGGAACAGTTGGAACTGAACCTCGAGCGCTGGCGCTGGCTGCCGCAGGACTTGGGCCGACGCCACATCATCGTGAACATCGCGGCATTCAAACTGGAGGTAGTGGAGGATGATGCGGTAGTGCTGGCTATGCGGGTCGTGGTCGGGCGCCCCTATCACAACACACCGGTTTTCAGCGACACGATGCGGTACATCGTGCTCAATCCCTACTGGGAGGTGCCTAGCAAGATCGCCGTGCAGGAAATGCTCCCCCGCATCAAGCGCGAACCATCTTATCTCGCGCGAGAGAAACTGCGTGTGTTCAAGGGCTGGGGACTGGAGGCTCGTGAAGTCGATCCCGGAACGGTCGATTGGTCGAAGATCACCCCCGCTAGTTTTCCCTTCCGCCTGCGCCAGGATCCGGGGACGCTCAACTCCCTCGGGCGTGTCAAGTTTATGTTTCCCAACAAGTTTAACGTCTATCTTCACGACACGCCAGCGCGCCTGTTGTTCGAGAAAACGGAGCGGGACTTCAGCCATGGATGCATCCGTATCCAGCAGCCGATCGAGCTCGCCCTGTATCTGCTCCGGCAGGATCCACGTTGGAATCGCGAAGCGCTTTTGCGCGCGCTGGACCAGGCGGCGGACCACAGTGTGCCGCTGCCGGAACCGATACCGATTCACTTGCTTTACTGGACTGCCTGGGCCGAAGGGGACGGTACGATCCAATTCCGCCGTGATATTTACGGTCACGACGCACTTCTCTCGGAAGCCCTGCGAGCACCCCCACCCACCAAAGAGTAGTCGGCACACGGAACTTATGTGCCCATGGAGGTGTATAAGGATGTGCCACAAAGGGACGAGGACGCCCTATAATCATTTTAAGCATTCAGCGTCAATATTGACTAACTACAAATTGACAACCATATGAGGAACAACGATGACACTAATCTGTAAGCCCCGATCCTTTTTAAAGCAAATCGCATACGCGGTGCTGGCGCTCAGCGCCCTTATCATGATCACCGCGCCTCGTCCCGTCGTGGCATCTTCGGCAGTTCGGTTTGCACTCCGGTATCAAAACATAACTTCGACCGACCGGGTGAGGGCGTTGACGGTGCTTCCCGGAGAGACCGTGACTTTCGAGGTGATGGACCCCGATCCGAGATCGAACTACCTGGCACGGCCAACGGGCGGCAAGCTCGTGCCGCTGGGCACTGGGCGGTGGGCGTGGACATCACCGCCCGCACCAGGCCTCTATCCTATCCAGGTGGCTGGTTCAGATGGTGGTGACAAAGTCATACTGCAGGCATTCGTTCTCGTCCCGTTCCACCAGCTTCAGGGTGCATCCCTGAACGGCTATCGGATCGGGCGCTATCCCGAGAAAGCACTCCCTGGGTTTTCCCCACCGGCCGGGTTCATCGAGGTCACGAAGGAAAACGAAGATGTCCTGGTCTCCCCCCACTTCCGACTCAAACAATTTCTATGCAAACAGCCGGCCGGATCCCGGATGTACCTCGTGCTCAACGAGCGGCTTCCGCTCGCCCTCGAGTATGCACTTAAAAAGGTGAACGAAGCCGGCTATCGGGTGAGTACGTTCCACATCATGAGCGGGTTCCGCACCCCGGCCTATAACAGTTCGCTCGGTAATGTGCGCTTCAGCCAGCATCAGTTTGGCGCGGCAGCGGACATTTTCATCGACGACGAGAACGGAAAGGGGGTAATGGATGACCTCAATGGCCATCGCCTCAGCGATATCCGTGATTCGAAGGTACTCTACCGTCTGATTAATGAGGCCGCAGCCCGACCGGAGGCGCAGGGGCTTATCGGGGGAATAGGCAAGTATCCCTCGACGGCCACTCACCCCCCCTTTGTTCATGTCGACGTTCGGGACCGCATGGCGCGGTGGTAAGTTTTTTCCGCTGCGTTTCCGTAATGATTCCGTCTTGATTGCAATCACGCGATTAAACCTGGATGACACTCCCGGCCGCGGGCTTACCAGGTGACTAGTTGCGGGCGTTTGGTGCCGTTCATGAGTAAAGCATGCCATGACAAAGGACTCAATGAACCGGCACAGCTAAATTAATAACCTGAAAAACCGTTGCGACCAGGAAACTTTTTCTCCGCAGAAGGACTTTTTCTACAGAAAGGATATTGAACACAAATTTTTAATCCTTCTCAATGGGGCTCCCACAGCGAAAACAATGAACTATTTTCCGATTAAAAAAAATAACCGTATTGCATTTTTCTTAGCCATCTACGCCAGCCTGGCGCTTCCGGCAATCGTTCACGCCGATATTGTCTTGGAATATCTGGTTAAGGAAAGCAGTGCTTCGGTAGCTACAACCCAGGAAATTGCCATAAAAAATGACGAGATCATGGTTAAGGCCGCCGGTGGTAATAAGAATCTCGATCTCTTGTACCATCATGCTGCCGAGAGTGTGGTGATTGTTGATCATCACAAGGGTACGTTGATGACAGTGGATGAACAGCAGGTTGACCGCCTCAACCAGCAAACGCAAAATGTGCAGCCCCTGTTGCAGGGCTTGGAGCAACAGGTAGCAAATGTTCCTCCCGATCAGCGCCAGAAGTTGCAAGAGCTGTTGGGCGACAGTGTCTCACTGGACATGATTGCTAAAGCCGCTGAGCCTCCAGCGCCAACCCGATTGGTGCCGACCGGGGTGAAAGTGGTGGCGGGGATCCGTTGCCAGGTGATGAGGGTCATGCAGGGGGGAGCGCCCGTGGCAGAAGTCTGTCTAGCCGATGCCGCCACCATGAAAATTTCGGACAACGACGCCGCCACCATTCGCGGGCTTTTTGGTTTTTATGAACGGCTCGCCACGAAAACCCAAGGATTGGCCTGTCAACTCGGCCTCACCTTTCCGAATATCCCCGCTCGTGAAGTGACGGAAATCCCCATTGAGTTTCGGGAATTGCCGCGTAAGAATAACCGCACTATGACCTTGCGCCGCATTAACATATCCACCGTATCGCCAAAACTGATGCGAATTCCCAGCTGGTACAAAGCAGTGCCTTTGACACTTTGGCCGTGAAAGGGTTTTTACGAAAGAGGTCGCCCAGAAAGGTGCTGAGATTCTTGCTGCGATTCTTGAGGATGAGCGGAAGGATCCCGATATCTTTAAGCTGAAAGCTAATGGTGCCCTGGAGTTAATGAGCCGTGCGGGTTATGGACCTGTAAAGCAGGTGGGGGTTAAGCAGGCCTCCTTCTCAGGACATTTAACAAGAGAGGATATCGAGGAAATTAAGAAGAGAGCAAGAGAAAGTGGAATGGTATTTGATAATTAATTTTCTGCGAGAAGACGGACTTGACTTTACAGATTGATAAAAAAAGGGAGGCGCATTTAGACGTCCCCAAAGAGATTATCGGAACGACTTTGTACTATCCCATAGGAAAATTTAGCGATGATTTCAAAAACATCTCTTGGCAAATGGCCTCGTCAAGAGACTGAAGTCGGTTGGGTTTTTTTTAACGATTTATTTAGAAATAAGATCCCCAAAAGAGGTGATTTGGTTTGGGAGGTTTCAGATTGTGATTTACATATAATGTCTTGATTTGTCTTATAATTGACTTTTAACCTCTCTAGGTTTATATTATTTTTAGTTTTTAGATGCTTTTTAATTCCTGAATAAAAAACAATAAAATAAGGATAACCGTGGAGGGAAATTGATCCATGGTTCTGTGAGTTAATATAGGTCGAATTACCGCAAAGGTGGTTTGGCCTATTTATTTGCTTTTTTGAAAGGTCTGAATTTCAAAAACTGGAGAAATAATTTTGCTTAAACGGCGTGCTATATAAACAATAATAAGGTTTTTGATCAAACCTTATAAAAGAAAAAACTTTAGAAAGGGGTGATTGATGGATTCCAATCGTACGGAATATAACTTCTCAGCACTTGCTTTGGCTTTTGTCATCGGGGGACTTATTGGAGCAGGTTTAGGATTTCTTTTTGCTCCTCGAACAGGAAGGGAAACACGGGAAAAAATAAAGGAGCGAGGTGGGGAGCACGTGGAAAACTTTGGGATGCGTTTGAGACCATTCGGGAGGAGGCTAAAGGATTGGCTGAAGCCGGAAAAGAAAAATTTTCTGAAGTCAGGGAAAAAGTTCAGGAGTCAATTGGGCGAATTAAAAAAAAGGTTTCTCCAAAAAAAGGATGAAGAGGAAGTAAAAGAAGCGTAAATTCTTTGTGGGGATGGCTTTAAGTGTATAACACAGACGCCAAAGTTTTTAATAAGAGGAGAGACTGAACTTTTTAGAAAAAGTTGCCTAAAGTTGAAGCATCGAAGCCTCGTCAAATACCTGTCAAGGTAGGTTAGATTAGTGAAGGGGAGGAGGAGTTTTCCTATACCGTTCCCGTTTATCATGCTCGTTAGGGAGGTATATAGCGATGAAAAAGAAAGACTACTATATAATTCTTGGCGTATCCCGCTCAGAAAGTGGGAGCGGTATTCACAAGGCTTTTCGAAACCTGGCAAGGACGTACCAACCAGTGCGGGTAGGGCCTGTGGGAACACGCCGCTTTCAGGATATTACGGAAGCTTACCGAGTACTTTCTGATCCACAGAAAAGGAGAGACTACAATAGGAGGCTTCACCATGTGGAGGAGGAAATTAAAATTGAACCAAGGTCTGTTAAAACATATAAGAGAACAGAACCAGAACCTTTATTTCCCGAAACCATTTCAGTCATGCGAGATTTCCAGGCGGTCCGTCCTTCTTTCGAAGAGATGTTTGATCGTCTTGTTAGAAACTTCACGGGAATTAGGGTTCCAAAAGGGGAACGCATACAGGAGTTGAATGTAGAGGTAATACTTACTCCAGATGAAGCAAACACGGGGGGAATTGCATCTTTTGCTGTGCCGGTTTTCTATACATGTCCTTTTTGTGGGGGTTCGGGTCAGGATTGCCTTTTCCCCTGTATACATTGCTGGGAGCAGGGGATAGTGGAAGATGAGGAGACTGTTAAAATCCGAATTTCTGCAATGGTTAAAGATGGCACTATCTACGAGATTCCTCTGAAGAGTTTAGGAATCCATAACTTTCATTTACTGGTACACGTTCGGATCGATGCCTGATACGGACGGTGTGTACTTTGTTCCCGATATAGCAGGTTGATTTTTATTTTCCCTATTGTACCTTGGATTGACCAAATTATACTCGATTCCGGATATAAACCAATTGGCTGATTTTTATAAACATTTCTTTAGGAACAAGCTTTTTATTCTTGACTAACTGATTGAAATTTTTTTATGAAAACATATAACTTTCCCCATTTTTTGAGAAAATTAGCGGAAAAATTATTAAAAAAGATCTTTTCAGGATAGAGACAAGGCTTTCCCTTGAAGGATAGTTATCCGAGGAGATCCTCATGAAAAAGATCATTTGTTTAAGTTTTATATTTTGCCTTACAGCTAGTGTAGTGTTTTTATAACGGCTTTACAATGGCATCATATTATTTATTAATTAATACAGCGGCATGTGCTAACAGTTCGTGTCAAGCTAATATAGAAACACTACACTAGTTTATCATTTGCCGGTGAATACCGGGGAAATTTAATTGCCAACCCTGATAAATTCCTTTGTCTAGGAAATCCTTACCACTCTAAAAGGATTTGTTGTCACTTATTGAGCAAATAACTTTTTGGTCAAAATGTTATATTAACCCGTGTATTCGAGGAGATAGATACATATCCTCCATAAAAAGTTTGCCCATTGCATGGAGAGCCTACGGCCTAAAGGCCAAAGAGCAAAGTGTGATTATGAGAATAATTCATTTTTCTGATACTCATTTGGGTTTCGCCGATTTTGGGAAAACCGACCCCGAATTAGGAATTAATCTGAGAGAGGCCGATGTGTACCGGGCTTTTTCTCAAGTGATCGAGTATATTAGAAAGAATCCCCCAGATATTGTTTTGCACTCAGGGGATCTTTTCGAAACTTCCAGACCGTCAAACAGAGCAATTAACTTTGTTTTAAAAGAAATTGCCAAAATCTCACAGATGGGAATTCCATTTATTCTGATTTCTGGAAACCATTCCACACCCCGCACGCGAGGCTCTGGATCAATTTTTGAAGCCTTTGAGATATTCGATGGCCTTTATCCGGTTTATCAATCCAAATATGAACGAATAGGCACCAAGAACGTCCTATTCCATTGTATCCCACATATGCCTACCGAAGAAGATATGAATACTGCTTTTGAAATGCTTAGTCCAGACCCCAAATCTAAATATAATGTGATCGTCTCTCATGCCGGTGTGACGGCAGCCATTCATTATAAGATGGGAGAGTTTAATGAACTGATGATCCCTTTTAGCGCTTTGACAAAGAAGAACGACTTTGACTATATCGCTATGGGACATTATCACGGACACCTTGCTCTTGCACCCAACGCCTATTATTCAGGCTCGACCGAGCGTTTCAGTTTTCGGGAAGCAAATGATCAAAAAGGTTTCATGGATGTGGATCTTAACAATAAGAAATTCAAATTCATCCCCATCGAAGTGAGGGAGATGAAAACATTTGAGCCGATCGAATGTCTTGGGTTAAGTGTCAAGGAAATTGAAGATGCAGTCGAGCGATTAACTAAGACCCGTATCAATGACAAAATTGTTCAAATCACGTTTGATAAGATGAGTCGGCACCAATATGTGGAGTTAGATCTTCACAGGCTAAAAGAGATAACCAGCGATGCAGTTTATGTTAAGTGGACTCCAATCTGGGCCGTTGAAAAAGGGAAAGAGGTCATACAGACCTCCATAGGAAGATTGACCACAGAGTTTGAAAGCTATCTCGAAAGTCAGGAGATAAAGGATCTGGACATAACGAAGCTTAAAAAAATGGGTTCTGGCTATCTTTCCGTGGCTGATGAACCGGAGGGAACGTAAATGTTTTTAAGGGCTCTGAAATTGAAAAACTACAGAAAATTTAGGGAGGAAACTATTGAGTTCCCGGAGGGGATTATAGGCATTGTTGGCCCAAATGGGGCCGGGAAGTCTACCATTTTAGAGGCTATTGGCTGGATACTATATGGCAATGTGATGGCGAGAACGGATAAACAGGAAGTGAAACGCCAGAATGCAGGTGACAAGGATGACTGCTCTGCCGAACTCGAATTCGATTTGGCCGGTCATTCATACAAAATAGCGAGGGTAATTAAAGGAAAAAGTGCGGTCTCCAATGCCCTAATCTATGTCGATGGTGGCAATGCCCCGGAAGCTCACAGGGATAGTGGCGTGAACGAATACGTCGAAAAACTTCTTGGAATGGATTATGTAACTTTTTTAAGAACCGTATATGCGAAGCAAAAAGACCTGGCGGCCCTTTCCACGCTTCGGCCAGAGGAAAGAAAAAAGGTCATCAGGCGGATGCTCAACATTGACCGCATTGACCTCGCGATTGGTCAAATAAGATCGGACAAAAGGGACAAAGAGGAGTACGTCAAGGGTATAAGAGTGACCCTTGAAGACATTGAAGCGATGAAGGCGAAGAAAAAGGAGATGATGGAGGAGGAGAAAAAAATTAAAAAGACCATCAAGGAAAAGGCGACGGTATTGGAAGGGGTAAAAAAGGAAGTTGGGGAAGTAAAAAAGGAGAAGGATGCCCAAGATCGGAAATACAAAACATTTAACAATATCAATAAACAGATTTCTCGCCTTTCTGAAAAATTGGTTTCTTTTGAAAAGCTGCTCGGGGAATCTGTTAAAGATAAAGAAGAACTGAGCCTGAAGCAGAAGGATTTAGAAAAAATTGTATTGAAGGAGAAAGAGTATATCATTATCAAGGCGGAAAAGGAGAACCAGGAAGCCCTGCGCCTAATGAATCAGACCAAGATAAAGCTTGAGGAAAGTATTTTTGAAAAGAAAGAGGAGATAAATATCAGAGAAAAGAATTTACAGAGAATTGGGGAGGGCCTTAAACCCTTTGAAACGGTTGAAAAAGAAGCGGATATGATAGAGAAAAGCATAAAATCTACTGAGGTGAAAAGGAGGGAGATCGATCAAGTAGTTAGTGATACTCAGGGGGGGTTATCTGGCCTCATGTCAATCATTAAAGACCTCTCATCAAAGAAAAAGGGTATTTCCGAGCTCGGTCCAGACAGTAAATGCCCTACCTGCTTTCGCCATTTGGGGGATAACTATCAAGATATCATGGGGCATCTGGATAGTGAGCTGAAAACTCACAAAAAAAAGTTAGAGGCGGTCCAGGCAAGAAAGAGTCAAATCGATAAGGAACGTAATGCTATTCTTAAAACCATAGATGATCTGGTAGAAAAAAAGAACCAGCTAATCAAGGGGCTGAGGGAAAAAACTGGATTGGAGCAATCTTTAAAAGGAGAGCAAGCCGAGATTAAGAAAATCAGACAGAAGCTATCTTTGGAAGAAGAGAAGATTAAAGAACTGAAGGATATTAAATTCGATGAGGCCGTTTATAAACAATTGGCCAAAAAGTTTATCGATCTTTCTAACATCAGAGATAGGATATTGGAGTTGAGAAATGAAGTGCAAAGGATCCCGAAGCTAGAAGAGGCCATTAAATCGTTTAATAAAGAGATCACGGAATCTGCGACAGCGCTCAAGTCCCAGAATAGAGAACTCAAGGAACTGGACTTTGACGAGAAGAAATACGAAAAGGTAAAGAAGGACTACGAAAAAATCACTGAGAGGTTTAGAAAGGTCCAGGTAGAACTTGAGAGGGATAGAGGGCAATTAGAGCTTTCCAAACAGAATCTCGTCAATATAAATAAGGAGATCGAGCGCCAGATTGAATCCCGAAAAAAGATAGAAAATACCCAAACAGAGCTCCAATACCTCCAGAGACTGGAAAGCCTTATGGATGATTTTAGATTGGAGTTAACTGGTAGAATTCGGCCGTTGCTTGAATCGAGGGCCTCCTACTTATTTGATGAAGTTACGGATGGTCGTTATCCCATGATGGAACTCGATGAAAACTATGAGGTATCAATACTTGATGGGGATCAGACCTATCGCCTCAAGAGATTCTCGGGTGGCGAGGAGGACCTTGCCAACCTCTGTTTAAGGATAGCCATGTCTCAGGTTATTGCTGAGCGAAGTGGAGGGGCAGAAGTAAATTTCATTGCCTTAGACGAAATATTTGGAAGCCAGGATGATAAGCGAAGGCAAAATATTCTGAATTCTCTTAATAAACTTTCAACCCAGTTTCGTCAGATTCTCCTCATTACGCACATAGAAGATATTAAAGATATATTTCCGAGGGTATTCCGGGTTGAAGAAAATTTGTCAACAAAAGAAAGCCGAATCATTTTTGAGTGAGAAAATGTTGGGATGTCATACCGCAAATTTTGCGGTGTTTAGGCTTTTATACAAGAGACATAAAAACATTGTTGGCCTACAAGATAAGAACGAAATATCTAGTTGACCCAAGGGCGGTGCAAGCAGGATCAGACGCTTTCCGGGCGCACGAGAAGCGTCACGCAATATACAAAGTGTCGAAATTTTTTCTAACACCTTGATTTTATTCTCTCCTGGTAAATACCCCGCGGCTTGCCGCGAAGGAAATAGTTGGGTTTTGCTCTGAATACCCCGCTGCTTGCGGCGGGGTAATTTATTGCTTGAACTAAAGAAATTTTAAAGCATGCTTTTCTAGCAGATGGTCGAGACAATTTTCTGAGCTGAGAGGGACTTTGCTCAGGCGTATATGTTAATAAAGCAAATTAATATTATTGACTTTTTAACCTTTAAAGATTAAAAACAAATGAAATATTGACCTAAACAAAGGAATGTCTTTGGGATGGTTGCGAGGAAAAAGTTTTTAAATTGCATTACCAAAAAAAAGGCCGGATTGCCAGATAAAAAGGTAAAAGGCCTTTTTGTTTTGGAGGGGCTTTTTGGGGTCTTATACGGATCAATATAAACATTGTTAGATTCATCAGACTGATCACCACTATGTCGCCTGAACGCAGCGAACCTAAGATAGCATGCCGGACCTGTGTGGCCGACATTACGGCACATGCTAAATACAATCGCCGATGGAATCAATACGCAGTGTGCTACTGGAAAAGATTGGTTGCCGTCGGTTTCAAGCTTTTTTTCCAGTGTCTCAGAGACCCATGGTGGATCCCAAGGTTATGCGCGGTTTCTAATCCATTGTATCCTTGTTCGGTTACCAGTTTAACCGGATCGATCTTGAATTGTTTTGAATAGTGCTTTTGTTTTTGGGCCATTGGACACCTCCTTGAATCTGGTTATAATAACATGCTTTTCGAAGTGTCCACTTTAACTATACCATTGCATTGTTACATTTTTTGCCGTGCTCATAAAGGCGAGGAGATTAACTAATAAGTATGATCACAAATTTTGACTGGAATAGTCGCGTGATTAAATTTCTTACTAAAAATAATCTATTAGCCTAAGAGGAGGGAAGCTTATGCCATATGATGCAACGAAAATGGCCGATTGGCAAATATCAGAAGCTGCTGAAGTAAATATACCCACGCCCGATGTATGGAAAGAGAAATTAGGCCTTCAAAAGGATGAGGTTATTCCGATGGGGAGGCTTTGTAAGCTTGATTTCATGAAGATTATTGACCGTCTTAAAGACAAACCTGACGGAAAATTTATCGAAGTTACAGGTATTACCCCCACCCCTCTCGGCGAAGGGAAAAGCACGACTTCGGTAGGTCTTATAGAAGGGCTCGGAAAACGCGGGGTAAATGTGGGGGGGTGCCTTAGACAGCCATCCGGTGGCCCTACCATGAATATAAAAGGCACAGCCGCTGGCGGCGGCAATGCCCTTCTTATCCCCATGACGGAATTTTCCTTAGGGCTTACGGGTGATATCAATGACATTATCAATGCGCATAATTTAGCGATGGTGGCTCTCACTGCTCGGATGCAGCATGAAAGAAACTATTCAGATGAGCAACTCCAACGGCTTACTCGGATGCGGCGTTTGGATGTTGATCCTACCCGAGTTGAAATGGGTTGGATTATCGATTTCTGTGCCCAAAGCCTGCGAAATATTATCATTGGAATCGGTGATCGGCAAGATGGTTTTATGATGCAGTCAAAGTTTGGTATTGCGGTAAGTTCTGAGTGTATGGCTATCCTTTCCATTGTTCGAGACTTAGCTGACTTAAGAGAGAGACTAAATAACATTACCGTAGCTTTTGATAAAAAGGGAAAGCCGCTAACAACGGGTGATCTTGAAGTAGGCGGTGCTATGACCGCGTGGATGCGAAATACCATTAACCCGACACTTATGAGCACTACGGAATATCAACCCTGTATGGTTCATGCCGGGCCTTTTGCCAATATTGCGGTGGGGCAATCATTGATTATAGCTGATCGGATTGGGTTGAAAATGTTTGATTACCATATAACGGAGAGCGGTTTTGGCGCGGACATTGGGTTTGAAAAATTCTGGAATGTAAAATGCCGCTTCAGTGGCTTAAAGCCCCATGTGTCAGTGCTCACTACGACTATCAGGGCGCTTAAAATGCACGGCGGCGGGCCAAGGGTTGTCGCCGGTCTTCCTCTCCCGGATGAATACAAAAAAGAAAATTTAGGTCTTCTGGAAAAAGGTTTGGCGAATATGGTGCACCATATCACTACCATACGTAAGTCGGGAATGAATCCGGTGGTGTGCATTAATTGTTTCCACACTGATACGGAAGCTGAAATAGCCATGGTACGCAAGGCGGCTGAAGCTTCTGGAGCACGGTGCGCTAAGTCAGAACACTGGCTCAAAGGAGGTGAGGGTGCTCTGGAACTGGCGGATGCGGTCATTGATGCGTGCAACGAGAAATCAGATTTTAAATTTTTATATCCCATGGAAATGAAGCTCCGGGACCGGGTTAATTTAGTTGCCCAAGAGGTTTATGGCGCAGACGGTGTTTCTTGGTTACCCGACGCCGAGGCTAAGGCGAAAATGTTGGAAAATGATCCTCAATATAACTCTTATGCTACGATGATGGTTAAAACCCATCTTAGCTTAACCCATGAGTCCCCCTTAAAAGGGGTGCCTAAAGGTTGGACATTACCCATTCGTGATGTTCTGATTTACTCTGGGTCAAAGTTCCTTTGTCCGATGGCGGGGACTATCAGCCTCATGCCTGGCACCAGTTCAGACCCAGCCTTTCGGAGGGTTGATATTGATGTTACCACCGGAAAAGTGATGGGTTTATTTTAAGGTGCGTTTGTTTGCTGTTTAATTTTTCGCAGTGATAATCACTTGACCAATTATTAAAAAAGGTAGTTTACTTTGAGCTTCAAGATTGCGGTTTCCGGTGAAGGAGGAACCGGGAAGACAACGATTGCAAGGTTGATCATTGGTTATCTTATTCGAAAGGGAAAGGCTCCGATTTTAGCAGTTGACGCTGATGCCAACGCTAACCTCAATGATGTTTTGGGGATTTCGGTTGGTCAAACGATCGGGGGAAGATCTTTTCCCTGTGCATTGCAAGAACCTTTCACCGTTGTTCTTGACTTTTTCTCCGCTTAATCGCAAACCAAGGTGGCGCCAAACCATTTGCAGTCGCCTTCAATGTCCGGAGAGGACAGGAAATTAAAGGAGAAAAGACATTAAAATCAAAATGATTTATACTCAGTTTTAAACTGTGGGTGAAAAGGCCTGTGGTGTCCGGTGGATTTGTTGTAAAGGGGCATGGGGTGTTATATAGAAAAGATATAACATCCCAACGAACACGTGGGAAAAGACAAAATTTATCGATTATACAGCGTGTTAGGTCAGGAAAAGTTAAGGGTATTCTCCAGAAACCATATAAACTTTATTAGCGTAAGGAGTGTTACTTGCGAAAAATATTTACTATTCTGGCTCTTGCAGTCATTGTCTCCTCGGCTAGCTGTACCAGCTCTAAAGAGGAAAAGGGGGGACGCCTTGCGCGCGTATTCGATCCAAAAATGCTCTCCGCCGATCTACGGTACTTTGAGCAGGTAACCGGACCGGCTAAAATTACCAATGCCCGCACCAAAATTTATTCTGTTGAGGGCAGCGAGATCTGGGTTACTGTTGCGAATGGTTCGGTTAGCGCCTTCAGAGCCAATTTAAGCCCGCAATGCTCATTTGATCTCAACAAATTCATCCGAGCATCATCGGGAAAGTTCCCCCCTCTCCACACCATGACCTTTGGACAATTTGACGCCTTGACTGGCGGCGAGGGTCAGTTCATGGCGGATTGTCTAACTTCCTGCGGTAACGCCGCAGACCCCGTGGTCTATGAATGTTGGATGGGCACACGCGCAGCCGGTTGCCTTGAAGTCATGCTCGAAGCCGTTCAGGTCGGAGAGGATGTGCTGGCTGCCGCGGGCATTTGGCGCGACACGATGGAAAAGGGGGAAGGCGAAAATTGGGTCATTGACACTAAGTTCAACTGCAACCGAAGCAAATACGATGCAATAGCGCACAGCGCATTCAAAAATATTAGGGTAACGGGTATAACGATTGGCTACAACATTGACAGACCACACTGCTATTGAGGCTAGGGATTCATTACTGATAGACGTTAACAATTCATTCACGCCAAAATTCCTAGATGGCTCAGCTTAATTCAACCGTTAAATTTCTTTTTACTTTATTTCCTTTACCTGGCGCTCAACCGGTTTTTTGTTTCCTTTTCTTCTTTTCTCCACTCCTTTTCATCAGGAATGATGGACTATATACCATTTGACATCCTGAACATTAAGGTATTGATTTTAAGCAGGGGGTTATACGATCCACACTTGGGTTTATTTCCCAAAGAATTAACAACACAATTATAGGAAAAAAAGCCATGTTTAGGGGTTTATTGCAGCCGATGCATCTACTGCTAATTTTGGTCATTGTCCTAATTATATTTGGGCCGGGTAAATTACCTGAATTCGGGGGTGCCTTAGGCAAAGCCATAAGGGGCTTCAAAAATGCGTTTTCTGAACCGGAAAAGAAACAAGAAGATGAGGGAGAGACAAAAAAAAACGAAAACAAGAAGGAATGACCCTTGAACCTATGGAAAATTTTTCCGAAGGCCGTGCTCTGTCAAAAGAAAAGAAGCAATTATTTTTTCCTTCCCTTCTTTTTTCTCTTCTCCTCTATCTCGGGAACTATGGTCATTAGGTCATTTGGGGTGCATCCATTTAACTTGCTAATTCCCTGCAGCTTGCTGCAGGGTAAAAACAATTACCAGCCCTTTAGGGTTAAAATCCGTACCCGAAGGGGAAAAATTCCGCAATGCCCTGTAGCTTGCTACAGGGATAGGAATTTTGAGGATTTTCATAATTTACTGAAATAAAAAAGGCCTCAAAATTTCTTTTAAGACCTTGATTTTATAAACATAGGCGGAGCAGGTTTCGAACCTACGACCTCCGGCTTGTAAGGCCGGCGCTCTCCCAGCTGAGCTATCCGCCCTTAAAGGGCTTTAGTGCGTTTAATGGGTTACTAATTCACCCACCTTTTCAGTGAAAGATTTAAAAAACTCTTCGGTGCGCTCGAATTTTTCTTTTAAAAATTTTTCTGGGTTTTCCAAAATAAGTGCCCGCCGAAGTACTTCATCAACATGATCAACGAGAACAATTTTCAAGTCTTTTTTTACACGGGGCGGTATCTCTTTGAGGTCTTTTTCATTATCACGGGGAATAATCACACAGGTAACATTCCCGCGGTGAGCAGCAATGAGTTTCTCTTTTAATCCGCCAATGGGAAGTACCTTGCCGCGGAGGGTGATTTCGCCGGTCATCGCGATATCTTTGTGAACCGGTTTTTTCGTGAGCGCTGAGGCTAATGATGTTGCCATGGCCACACCCGCGGATGGGCCGTCTTTGGGGATCGCGCCTTCAGGGACATGGACATGGATATCAATATTCTGGAAAAAATCTTTATCCAGACCCAGATAATCCCCGCGGGAACGGATATAGGTTAATGCTGCCTGGGCAGATTCCTGCATCACGTCTCCCAGTTTGCCGGTAAGAAGCAGTTTGCCTTTGCCCGGCATGATGGTTGCCTCCACTGACAGAAGTTCTCCCCCTGCTTCGGTCCAAGCCAGTCCGGTGGTCATGCCGATTTCGTCTTTTTCTTCGGTCTTGCCGTATCTAAACCTATACACCCCTAAATATTTGGAAATATTTTGAGCAGTAATCTGGAAACGGCTCTCTCTGCCTTTGCGGATGACTTCCTTGGCCACTTTACGACAGATAGAAGATATCTCCCTCTCCAAGTTCCTGACCCCGGCCTCACGGGTAAAGCGCCGGATAATGGTGAGGATGCCGTTGTCAGTAAACGCGATATTTTTTTCCGTCAAACCGTTTTCTTTTATTTGTTTCGGGATAAGGAATCGACGGGCGATATGAAGCTTTTCATCTTCAGTGTATCCGGGGAGACGAATGATCTCCATTCTATCCCGTAAAGCAGGAATGATGGGATCCACTAAATTCGCCGTGGTAATGAACATGATCTCTGATAAATCGTAATCAATGTCAATATAATGATCGTTAAAAGCATGGTTTTGTTCCGGGTCTAAAACCTCAAGGAGCGCCGCGGAAGGATCTCCGCGGAAATCCGCGCTCATTTTATCTACTTCATCGAGGAGAAAGACCGGATTATTGGAACCGGCTTTTTTGAGGTACTGAAGGATTTTTCCGGGCAAAGCTCCGATATAGGTGCGTCGATGGCCCCGGATTTCAGCTTCATCCCGAACCCCGCCCAAGGAAATGCGGACAAAGTTTCGTCCGGTGGCCCGGGCAATAGACTTGGCTAACGAGGTTTTTCCAACTCCAGGCGGGCCGACAAAACACAGGATCGGGCCTTTGAGTTTTTCCACAAGACCCTGAACCGCTAAATATTCCAAGATGCGTTCTTTGGGATCTTTAAGTCCGTAGTGGTCTTCTTCAAGGATGCGGCTGGCTTCATCAATATTGAGTTTGGTTTCGGTTTTTTCAAACCAGGGAAGCGAGAGCATCCAGTCGATGTAGTTCCTTACCACGGTTACTTCCGCGGACATCGGGGGCATCATCTTGAGCTTCTTGAATTCCTTTTTTACCTTGTCGGTTGCTTCTGGGGACATCTTTTTCTTTTTTATCTGGTCTTCGAGGTCTTTGAGATCCGTGGTCATATCATCCCGGTCGCCCATTTCCTTTTGGATCGCCCGCATCTGCTCGGAGAGGTAGTATTCCTTCTGGGTTTTCTCCATCTGTTTTTTGACGCGGTTGCGGATTTTTTTCTCGATCTCGAGGATCTCGATTTCTGCCTCCATAAAACCGTAGAGCTTTTCCAGCCGTTCCTTTCCCCTTTCAATTTCCAAAATTTTCTGTTTGTCATCAAGCTTCAGGCTCAGATGAGCGGCAATGGTGTCAGTAAGCCGGTTCGGTTCATCGATCGTGCTGACGGAAACCAGCATCTCGGGTGGAACTTTTTTACTCAGCTTGACATAGTTTTCAAAGGTGGAGTGCGCGCGACGTATCAGGGCTTCAACCTCAGGGGTGATCTCGGTAGTGTCCTCAATTTCTCTCACGTAAACCTGAAAGAAATCCGGATGAGGTGCAAACTCCCGGATGACTGCGCGCTTTTTCCCTTCGACTAAGACCTTTACCCCTCCATCGGGAAGCCGAAGGAGCTGAAGGACTGTTCCCAATGTACCGACACTATGGATGTCGGTCTCAGCGGGGTTGTCATCCTTGGCTTTTCTCTGGGTAGCTAAAAAGACAAGTTTTTCTTTGTTCAAGGCCTCTTCCAAGGCTTTTATGGACTTGGTTCGGCCGACAAAGAGGGGAACAACCATATACGGGAAAAGCACGATATCCCGCAACGGTAAAAGGGGATATGCTTTTTCTTTTTCCCGATCAAACGGTAGCAGCTGGTCTTTTGGGTTTTTGAAAATCATTTTCGTATTACCTACGCGGATTTTGTTTCTTTTTCATACATGAGGAGGGGGGATTCCCTCTTTAAGACTACTTCTTCATTAATAATGCATTCCTTGATGTTTGGCTGTGACGGGATATCAAACATGACATCGAGCATGATGTCTTCCATGATAGACCGTAAGCCCCGTGCCCCGGTTTTGCGCTTGGTTGCTTCCTGAGAAATTGCCGAGAGCGCCCCCTTGGTGAAGCGGAGCTTAACATTTTCAAAGGAAAACATGGTTTGGTATTGTTTGACTAAAGCATTCTTGGGCTCAAGCAGGATTTGCATCATGGCTTCTTCAGAAAGTTCACTTAAGGTGGCGATCACCGGCAGACGGCCGATCAGCTCGGGGATCAGGCCGTACTTGAGCAAATCCTCGGGCTGAATCTCGCTTAAAATTTGCCCGACCTTCCTTTCCTTTTTGCTTACAACATTACCCATAAATCCCATTGAGCTATGGCCTAAGCGTTTTTCGATAATATCTTCAACCCCGTTAAACGCTCCGCCACAGATAAAGAGAATGTTCGTTGTATCAACCTGGAGAAAATCTTGCTGGGGATGTTTTCTCCCGCCCTTGGGGGGAACATTTGCAATGGTTCCTTCAATAATTTTGAGAAGCGCTTGTTGGACTCCTTCCCCGGAAACATCACGGGTGATGGACGGGGAATCCGTTTTCCGGGAAATTTTATCAATCTCATCAATGTAAATAATTCCTTTAGTGGCCCGCTCGATGTCGTAATCCGCAGCCTGGAGGAGACTGAGAATGATGTTTTCGACATCTTCACCCACGTAGCCTGCTTCGGTAAGCGTTGTGGCATCGGCAATAGTGAAAGGCACATTGAGGATCTTCGCCAAGGTCTGCGCTAACAGGGTTTTGCCGGTGCCAGTCGGGCCGACCAAAAGAATATTGCTTTTCTGGAGCTCCACGTCGCTGACTGACTTTTTGGCCTCGATCCGTTTATAGTGGTTGTTCACTGCGACGGAAAGAATTTTTTTTGCCCGATCCTGCCCGATCACGTACTCGTCAAGGATTTTTTTGATTTCTGCTGGCTTGGGTATCGTGGTGATTTTCCGGGTCGAATCTTCTTTTTCGTATTCTTCAGCGATGATATCATTGCAGAGCTCGATGCACTCATCACAGATATAGCACCGAAGGGCCGGCGATCAGTTTTTTTACCTCATCCTGACTTTTGCCGCAGAACGAACAGAAGAGGTTGCTGTATTTATCGGAGCCTTTCTTACTCACTACTTTTTTCTCCTTTGTTCAGGGTGGATTTGAAGTCCATAACCACATGAGGATTTTTCTCGATCACTGCATCAATGATGCCGTATGCTTTTGCTTCGTGGCCACTCATGAAATAATCCCGTTCAGTATCCCGCTGAATTTTTTCCAAAGGCTGGTTGGTGTGTCTGGTCAAGATCATGTCCAATTCCTTCCTCATCCTGAGGATTTCACGGGCATGGATGTCGATATCCGTGGCCTGGCCCTGAATTCCGCCCAACAGCTGATGGATTAAGATGCGGGAGTGGGGGAGCGCGAAGCGCTTACCCGGAGCGCCAGCCGAAAGCAGTAAAGCCCCCATGCTTGCCGCTTGTCCGAGGCAGATGGTGCACACATTAGGTTTTATATACTGCATGGTATCGTAGATCGCTAACCCCGCGGTTACGATACCTCCGGGAGAATTCAAATAAAGATAAAGATCTTTGTCCGGATCTTCGGACTCCAGAAAAAGCATCTGGGCAATGATTAAGTTAGCGATGGTATCATCGATGGGGGTTCCCAGGAATATAATTCTGTCTTTTAAAAGTCGTGAATAAATATCATAAGCCCGTTCACCGCGGCTGGTCTGCTCGATCACAATGGGTACCAGCATCAGAAAAATAGTCCTCCTCTGCTAAGATTTCTTTCGGTCCACTAAATTTAGTTTAGCTTTTTCAGCAAGAAAAGCAAGGGTTTTCTCCTCCAAGACTTTGGCCTTGATATGGTCTTTAGCCTCTTGCCCTGAGTGCGGTTCGCTATCTTCCTCCGCATGAGGAGACACATTTTTAAGATACGCTTTTATCTCCGCTGGGTCAACTTCTATTCCTTCTCTTTTTGCTATATCGGCAAGAAGAAAAGATCGCTTGACCTGAAATTCAGCGATCGGACGGTACGCTTCTTTAAGTTCCCGGTTCATCATGGTTGAGGAATCCATTTTGATTCCTTGGCTGGCCATCTGAGAGCGAGCGTGATAAATTAAAAATTCAGTCTGTCGTTCAACCAGGGAAGGGGGAACGTCAAAGGGGTTATTTCCCAGGATTTTTTGGAGAAGATTATTATACAGGGTAGAGCGGATGCGCTCTTCCTCCCTGCGGATGATTTCTGTTTTCAAGTGATCCTTAAGCACGGCCAGAGTTTCAAACTCACCGACATCACGGGCAAAATTATCATCTAGAGGCGGGGTGATTTTTTCTTTTATTTCTTTTATGGTTACATCAAACGTAATAGTTTTTCCGGCAAGTTCCTTTTGCTCAAAATCTTCAGGAGGCGTAACAACAATTTCCCGGTTAGCTCCTGGCCGTAACCCGATTAATTGGTTGGTAAATCCAGGGAGAAAGCTTTCGGGGGTGATTTCAATCAACCGATCCTGGACCTTCCCGCCTTTCAGAGGTTCTTTCTCAATGGTTCCGGTAAAGTCAATGACCACGAAATCCCCGGAACGAATAGAGCGGTCTTCCTCAACCGCTTTTAGTTGAGCGTGATAGGCGCGCATTTCCTCCAAATATTTGTTGACATCCTCTTCAGTGACCTCTAATTTTTCTTGCTCAGCTTCAATCCCGAGATAATCTCCCTTTAAATCAAGGGCAGGGGCAACCTCAACGCGGGCAGTGTACGTAACGTCTTGTTCTGGCAAGAACTTAGGGGTATCGATGATGGGAGGAGAAACGGGCAGGATGTTTTTTTCTTTAATAGCAGTTTCATAAGATTCACTGATGAGTTTACTGATGACTTCGCCTTCAACCTGCTTTTTATAAAACTTTTCCAAAACCGTGCGCGGGACCTTCCCCGGACGAAACCCTTTAATCTTTGCTGTTTTTCTCAAGTCAAAATAAAATTTTTCAATCTCATTGCCGATACTATCGGCGGAGATTGTCACTTCGAGCTGCTTTACTACCGGGCTAATATCTTTCACTTCTGCTTTCAAGTCGCTGGTTTCCTTTTTAA
The DNA here is from genome assembly GCA_963727835.1 of uncultured delta proteobacterium. GTDB lineage: Bacteria > Desulfobacterota > WTBG01 > JAGOGO01 > JAGOGO01. The sequence continues at coordinate 18,874 of CAVSIB010000008.1, read as the reverse complement.
AATATTGAAATTATAACCACTTCCATGCGAGAGGGGGGAGTTGAACCCCCATCCCGTTTTGCGGGGCTGGATCCTAAGTCCAGTGCGTCTGCCAATTCCGCCACTCTCGCAGGGATTCTCTGTCCATGGGCCGTCGGGGAATCGAACCCCGAACCTACTGATTAAGAGTCAGTTGCTCTGCCGATTGAGCTAACGGCCCTTTACACGCCCGGCCCGACTCGAACGGGCGACCTGCGGATTCGAAGTCCGACGCTCTATCCAACTGAGCTACGGGCGCAGACAAAGGTGAGTGAAGGGATTTGAACCCTCGACCGCTGGGGCCACAACCCAGTGCTCTAACCAACTGAGCTACACCCACCATAAATATTACAGCACGCCTGGCCCGACTCGAACGGGCGGCCTACGGATTAGAAGTCCGTTGCTCTATCCAGCTGAGCTACAGGCGCAAATCTTTAACCATTTGATTTAAAATATCAATAAAAAAATCTGAACCTTTTATTTTCTTTCAGGCCACAGAAGTCAAGGAATTTATTTTTAAGTAGCTTATCTTTTTTATATTTTTTAATAGACTAAGATTTTTGTCAATAGGTCATTTTAAAAGAATGATTCATCTTGAAATTTTTTGTTGACATAACGAGCGATTATTAGTAAAGATTCAAGTCTATTGGGTAAAAAATTCAAGCATGAGGGGTAGTTAAAGTTACAAAAAACCTTTACAGTTTGTAAAAAATATATATTTTATCGCTCTGAGACTCCGCTAACCAATGAGTTCCTTTCTCTTACAAATTCAGGAAATCTCAAGGACTTAGCTCTCTCTTTTTCTAACTTTTTGGATTGGAATGGCTATTGCACTCTTTCAAAAAACTATTTAAAGAGGAGCAGCGGAGCAGAAAATTTTTAGAGCTGAAACCCCACACTACCGTGCAAAAATTTTAAGCCTCAGCTGGCCAAAATTCAACACCAGAAGAAAGGAGTTTTACCATGAAGTTTGACTTTACCGAAGAACAAAAATCAATGATGGAGGTTGGTCGGGATTTTGCCGAAAAAGAAATCCTTCCCACTCAGGAAGAGGATGAAAAATCACATCATTTTCGCAAAGAAACTTTTAAAAAGATGGGAGAATTGGGATTTTTTGGCTGTGTTATTCCGGAAAAATATGGCGGCAATGAAACCGGGCACCTGTGCGCGGCTTTGTTAACCGAAGAGATCGGCCGGGTCAGCGCTTCCTGGACGTTGCCTTTTAATATGCAGATGTGGGGACCCGCGTTTACTATTCTTAACCATGGCAATGAAGAACAGAAGGAAAAGTATATTCCGGCGTTAGTGAACGGGGATCTTATCGGCGCGTTTGCCATTACGGAACCGAATTCCGGTTCGGACGTGGCGGGTATGGGAACCACGGCAACCGAAACTGATGACGGGTATATTTTGAACGGCCAGAAGATGTGGATTTCAAACGCTCAGACAGCGGATGTGTCGTTAGTGTACGCGTATACGGACAAGGCGAAAAAACACAAAGGCATTTCATGCTTTTTAGTGGATATGAAAAACAATCCAGGCATCAAAACCGCGGCGATTGAGACCAAACTTGGGCTTTTTTGCGCCCCCACCGGAGAAATAGCTTTTGAAGACGCGAAAATTCCAAAATCAGCTCTCTTGGGACAAAAAGGCGATGGTTTTAAGATCTGCATGTGGCAGCTCAATAACACTCGTTTGGGCTGCGCGGCTCGCGGGGTGGGAATCGCCCGTGGCTGTCACGAACATGCAATCAAGTATGCTTTAGAGAGAACTCAGTTTGGTCAACCTATTGCTGAATTTGAGATGATCCAGGATCAACTCGCCCTGATGTACGTGGAGTATGAAGCCGCGAGACTTTTAGTGCTCAAAGCTGCTTACGAAAAAGATCAAGGGAACATAGGTAATACCCTGTCTGTTTCTACGGCTAAATATTATGCCGCCGAAGCCGCAGTCAATGCGTCAGGGTTAGCAATGAAGGTCTTTGGAAGCTATGGATACTCGAGTGAATACCCGGTAGAACGATTCTTTAGGGACGCGAAGTCATTACAGACCGTAGAGGGAACCTCGAATATTCAGAAAGTCATCATTGCCCGCGCTATCCTGAGTAAATGATAACTCATGTTTCCAAAAGGAGGGAATATAGATGAATATTGTTGTTTGTGTTAAACGGGTTCCCGATACCGAAACCAAGATAAAAATCGGAGGAGCGGGAACGAAGATTGACCCCGCTGGAGTGGAATTTATTATTAGTCCGTTCGATGAGTTTGCGGTTGAGGAAGCGATTCGAATTAAAGAAAAACTCGGAAAAGGAGAAATTACCATCCTTTCTCTTGGTCCGGCGGAAGCCCAGGCCATCATGAGAAAAGCGTATGCCATGGGAGCGGACAAAGGTACTCATTTGAATGACGCTACCGAATGTCAAGACACCTTGGCAGAAGCTCAAGCATTGGCGACTGCATTGAAAGGGATGCAGTTTGATCTCCTGCTGTTCGGAAAGCAGGCAGTGGATTATGATAATGGGGCCGTGGGAGTACAGGTCGCCAAGCTCCTCAACATTCCGGTGGTCTCCCGCATCATAAAGTTAGATGTTGCTGATGGGAAGGCAACTGTGGAGCGCGAGAGCGATATGGGAAAAGAGATTGTGGAGGTCAAATTGCCCGCCGCGTTTACCGCTGAGAAAGGATTGAACGAACCCCGCTATCCCAAGCTCATGGATATCATGAAGGCCAAGAAAAAACCGCTGGAAGAAAAGCCGGCTCAATTGGATTCTCCCAAGCTTAGTATTGTGAAGATGGACTATCCACCGGCACGTCCACCCGGAAAGATTGTGGGCGAAGGTGAAGAAGCGGTACCGGCACTGGTTAATTTGCTTAAAAACGAAGCTAAGGCTTTATAATTGATTGAAAATGACGAAGAGAATTCGTTTACACGTTGGAGGTAAAAATGGGAAATAATGTATTAATCTTCGCTGAACAAATGGGAGGGAAGTTTCGATCAGTCGCATACGAGGCGATTTGTCAGGGAAAGAAAATGGCTCAAGGGCTCGGTGGAAAAGCGATCGCCGTAGCGATTGGATCAGGCGTTGAAGCCGTGGCTAAGGATTTAGGTCAATACGGGGCGGATAAGGTAATTGTGGTGGATAACGCGAAACTTAAAGACTTCACGGTGGATGCTTACGGAAAGGCTTTTGCCGAGGTCGTAAGCAAAAATGATCCAGCAGTTGTGCTTGTTAGCCGCCACGTTCCAGGGCAAAGATTTGGGAGGTTATGCCTCTGCTGCTCTCGGAGCTCCGCTTTCATCTGACTGTACGGAATGGGCTTCCCAAGATGGTGGTATTCAAGTAAAAAGACCGATTTATGCCGGCAAGGCATACGTCACCGTAAAATTTAATAGTCAACCCGCGGTTATTTCTCTGCGTCCCAAGGTATTTTTACCGGATGCACCGGATGCTTCAAAGAGCGCAGAGGTCGAAAAGATTGACCTTGCCCTTTCTGATGATGATTTCCGCAGTGTGGTAAAAGAAATTATTGCTAAAACCGCCGGTAAAATTGATGTTACCGAGGCGGATATTATTGTTTCCGGCGGAAGAGGTGTGAAGGGTCCAGAAGGCTTTGCGGTTCTTGAAGAACTGGCGGGATTGCTGGGAGCGGCTGTGGGTGCCTCCCGAACGGTTGTTGATGAGGGTTGGCGGCCTCATAGCGACCAGATCGGCCAAACCGGAAAAGTAGTTTCCCCAAAACTTTATATCGCCTGCGGGATTTCTGGCGCGATTCAGCATTTGGCGGGCATGAGAACGTCAAAGTGCATTGTGGCGATTAATAAAGACCCCGAGGCTCCGATCTTCAGTACCGCTGATTACGGTATTGTGGGAGACCTTTTTAAGGTGGTTCCGGCCCTTACGGCAGAAATAAAGAAGACGATTGGATAATTAAAGATCTCAAAAGAGGGATACTGTAATGTTACCAATAGCAGGCAAGATTTTTCTTTTAGTGCTGATAGGTATTACGGCTTATTTTTTTACCAAGAGAGCCCAATACCTCATTAGTTTGCTTAAACTGGGAAAACCTGAAGACCGGTCGGATAATCCGGGCGGGCGATTGCGTTTTGCCCTGGGGCAGGTTCTTACGCAGGCCTGCGCGCTTAAAAACGTCACCCGCAAAGATTTAGCCGGGATCGGGCATATGCTCCTGTTTTATGGGTTTTCCTTTTTTGTGATTAGTTACGGGTTCCACATTGCGGAGGGATTTTATGGAAAATTGAATCCCGCCCTTTTTGGATCATTATTTAATAATGGTTTCTTTTTCGTGCTTGACCTGGCCGGACTGGTGGTCATAGTTTCAGTTATCTGGGCGGCAATACGGCGATATATTGTAAGACCTGAAAGACTGGTGCCATCGCTTGAGGCTGGGCATTATCCTGATACTTGTTTTTGTATTGATGATTCTCAGTTATTTAGTGGAAGGATTCCGGCTTTTAGCCTATGAGACCCCTTGCGTTTCGCGGACTGGGGCCTTTATAGGTTCGGCTTTTGCTCGGGGGATAGCGAATATGGGGTTGCAGTCGCATGCCCATAGCCTTTTCTACTCCTTCTGGTATCTGCATCTGATGATAGTTTTTGGCTTCGGCGTCTATATCCTTTACTCCAAGCACCTTCATGTGCTGGCCTCTCATCCCAACCTTTATTTTCATTCCAGCCGGCCAAAAGGAACGCTCCAGCCGATTAAAGATTTTGAGTCAGCAGAGAGTTTCGGGGTTTCCAAGGTCACAGATTTTTCCTGGAAACAGCTCCTTGACCTTTACGCGTGCACGGAATGCGGGCTGTGCAGCGCGAATTGCCCGGCAAACAATAGCGGAAAACCGCTTAAGCCCAAAGATGTTATCATTAATCTCAAGCATAACCTCTTTGAAAATGGGCAGAATCTGCTCACGAAAAAAGAAGGGGAGGAGGAGCCCCTGATCGTGGGTTCCGTGGTTACCCATGATGAAATCTGGGACTGCACTAATTGTATGGCCTGCATGGAGGTTTGTCCGGTAGCGATTGAGCACGTTGATAAGCTTGATGACATGCGGCGTTATCTGGTGTTGATGGAAAGCAACTTTCCCGCAGAAGTGCAGACAGTTTTCCGCAACATGGAAAACAACAGTAATCCGTGGGGAATGGGAATGGCTACCCGAGCCGATTGGGCCAAAGACTTAGGGGTAAAAATTCTCTCGGAAGCGCCGGGCGAGTTTGATATTCTCTATTATGTGGGATGTGCGGGATCTTTTGATGACCGCTATAAAAAGGTTTCCCGAGCAATGGTTAAGATCATGCAGGCTGCGGGAATTAAATTTGCTATTTTGGGTACTGATGAGAAATGCTGTGGTGATTCAGCGCGGAGGATTGGAAATGAATACCTTTTCCAGACGATGGCGCAGGAGAACATCGAGACCTTCAAGAACTATAATGTTAAAAAAGTGTTAGCTACCTGTCCTCACGGCTATAACGTATTGAAAAAAGAATACCCGCAGTTTGGGGCCGAGTTTGAGGTCATTCACCACACTGAGTTAATTTTAGATCTGATTAAAAACGGACGAATAAAGTTAAAAGGTGAGCTTGCGAAAACGATAACCCTCCATGACTCCTGTTTCTTGGGGAGATATAATGATATTTATGAACCACCCCGACAGATACTCAATTCGATTCCCCAGGCTAACCTTGTGGAAATGGAACGCATCGAAAGGAGCAGCTTCTGCTGTGGAGCCGGGGGTGGAAGGATGTGGATGGAAGAATTAAGAGGTAAAAAAATTAATGAAGTTCGCACGGAAGAAGCGCTTACGAAAAATCCTGATTTGATTGCAACGGCATGCCCTTTTTGCCTCACCATGTTTGAGGATGGGTTGAAAGCTAAAAACGCTGATGAAAAGGTAAAGGTTTTAGATATTGCTGAATTTGTGGCTAATCATTTATTGGAAAAATAAATTTATTAAAAAAGGAGGTACATAACGTGAGTATAGAAGTCAAAGCTCCTATGGTAGGTAAAGTTCTTCATTTGCGGTGTGAGGTTGGTCAAAGTTTAAATGAAGATGATGAGATGTTCATTCTGGAAGCTATGAAGATGGAAATACCGATTGGTTCTCCCGCCGCAGGGAAAGTAAAGGAAATTAAAGTCGCGGCTGGCCAATCCGTGGAAAGCGACCAAGTTCTGGCGATCCTGGAATAAATTTAATTTTCAGAGAATTTTTATGCAAATAAAAGGTGCTGTTTTTTTAGGAATCAGCATCTTTTATTTTTTGAAGGTTGGATCGGAACAGTATACCCACCAGAAAGGTTACGATACTGCCAAACAGGATATACCAGGTAAATGCTATGTGGGGACAAGGGATTAAAGGCAAATTTAAAAAGCCGAGGAGAGTATTGGCTGTTCCGCTGAGCACAAGCACGGTTATAAATCCTAAGCTCATGGCAACAATATTGCCGAGATTATTCCCCCGGGTGTGCGTGAGCATGCCGATAAGGAATATCCCCAACAGGGGACCATACGTGTAACCAATGATTCCCAATGCCATGGGAATGATTGTTTTTTCAGGATGATGGAGAACCTGGTAGGAGGCAATGATGGCCACCAGGACCAAAAGAATTGAAAAGAGAGCCGTGAATATGCGCGCCACTAAAACATAGTGTGATTCACCTCCGTCCCTTTTGAGATAAGGAATGTAAAAATCTTTTACCGCGCTGGTAGCCAAAGCATTGAGCGCGGCGCTTAAAGACCCCATAGCTGAGGCAAATACCCCGGCAATAATAAGGCCGCGGATTCCTTTTGGCATGTAATTGATAATGAAGTAAGCGAAAATCTCATTCGGAGCGCAAGGAAGATGGGGGTCCGGGGAAACCCGGAAAAAAGCAAAAAGAAAGATGCCGATTAAAACAAAGGTAAGAGCAATAGGGATGTCGGCGATTCCCGAAAGCAGAAGCGAGATACGGCTTCGTTTGTAGGTCGAAGCAGTAAGCATCCGTTGGACCATGTCCTGATCCGTCCCGTGGGTGGCAAGGGTGAGAAATGTGGCCCCAAACAAGGCAGCCCAAATAGTATATTCCTGTTTAAAGACTCCAAGCAACGCACTGCATAAATCAACATTTTCTTTCACTCCGGTATCAAACACCTTAAAATGAGCAAAGTTGCTTGTTCCCAGTTTTATGCCTTCCCAGCCTCCGGGGATAAGAACAAGGATTGTCAGCAAGGAAATTATGGCTCCGCCAAACATAATCACCGCTTGAATAAGGTCAGTCCAGATCACTGCCTTGATTCCTCCTATCATAGTATAAATCGCGGTTACCCCGGTCATAATAAGGATAGCAATAATATATTGACTAAAGGTTGGTGAATAACCAGAAAGGTATTTCCAGGCGACAACTAAAATCACCGAGGCAATATAGACCCGTACTCCGCTTGCCAGAACCCGAGTAAACAGAAAAATAAAGCTCCCGATGGTGCGGGTAATTTTCCCGAAGCGGATTTCTAAGAATTCATAAACCGTATAAACGTTATAATGGTAGTAAGGTTTAATAAAAAGCCAAGCGATCAGAATACGGGCTAAAATAGTCCCGAGGGTGAGCTGAACGTAGAGGATGTTTTGAGTTCGATATCCTTCAGCGGGCGCGCCGAGGAACGTCGCGGCGCTAGTTTCCGCGGCGATGATCGAACCCAAAACCGCCCACCAGGGAATCCGGCGGCCACCGAGGGCAAAATCATTGAGGTTCGATTCTTTACGGCCGGCCCAGATGCCGATGAACGTAATGCTAAAAAAATAGGTTACAATTATTATAAGATCCACATAAGCGCTTTTCATATTTTACCGGAGCGATAAAAATCTATAACTTGGCTAAACCAGATTATATTTTAAAGATATTGAGTTAAAATGGCTAAAAGTGCTTTATTCCATCCTTCCGGTCCGACTGCAAGGACTCGGATAACATTAGTGAGGGAGGAAATTTTTTTATCAAAAATCCCCTTTGGTTTTTGCACGAGAACCGGAATGTCTACCTTTTGAAGCATGGGGAGATCATTGAAACTATCTCCGATGGCGATTGATTGCAACTTCGGATAGAAATCTTTATATCCCTTGATGACAATGCTTACTGCCTTACCCTTATCATTATCCCCGAGAAGATGAAAAAAACGTCCTCCTTGAGTTAGATTTAGTGAACATTTTTTCACGAAAATTTGTAGCTTCTGCATTTCATCTTTGTCCCCTGTAAAAACAAAAGGCTCGGAATATTCACGCTTCCGGGCCAAGGCGGCCTGGTTTTCCGGGAGGCCGGTAAAGTCTGAAACCTCAGATAAGTCCATTTCTGAAAATCCACGAATCTTTTCGCCGAAAACTTTTTTTAACTTCTTGAACTGTTTAAGCAAGTCTGGATAGTGCTTTCCCAGTTCGATCACGCTGTACTCATTTCGGGTGCGGACCCGGTACGAATTAGGGTATTTTTCGTTTTTGGGATAAAAAACTGCACCTCCATTCTCACTGATAAAAGGATAATGATTCCCCAACTTCTTCCGCCACATCTCAATTTCGGCACGTGTTTTGCTCGTGCAAAAGATCAAAGGTATTTTGGCCACGTTAATTTTTTCTAAGGCTTCCTGGGCAGCATCAAAAGAGTAATTGTAATGATCTAAAAGGGTACCGTCCAAGTCAGTAAAAATAATAAGGGGCTGCTTTTTTTTTGCTGAAGATTGGACCATTTTGTCAGTTTCCGGAGAAAGTTTTCTCACTTATTGCGTTGATAGTAAATAAACACAGACGTCAGCAAATCTCATCCAAAAAGTTCGGATAACCAATTATATACCTTACTTATCCCTACAAAATCAATTGTTGCCACAATTAGTCCCAAATGCATAGGGGAACTGAAGGCTTGGTATTAAAGCTGCCAAAAATGTTTGACACAAAAAAGGTTTTTGCTATAATTTTAAAATGGGTTATGATTTTCCCCAAGGTAAGAATAAAACTTTGATAATTGCATTTTTAAATCTGATATTTTTAAATAATTCAAGAGGTTAAGGGTGGCAGAAGATAGTCGGGCCTCTATCTGCGCGTTTAGATAGTGGCTTTTTTATTTGTTTGGAAAGTGTGGCATCATGCTTTTCGTGGATTTATTACGAGCTTAATTTGCGAGGGATTAATGGTCTATGAGACTGCCTTGAGACCCTATACAGGAAAAAGACTTGAGGAAATTGAGCAGGCTGATATTTTAGTCGGTATTCCTTCTTACAATAATGAGAAGACCATTGTGCATGTGATGCAGATGGTAAGCCATGGGCTTTACAATCACTTTCGGGATAAAAAGTGCGTTATCCTGCTCGCTGATGGAGGGTCTACTGATGATACCCGCGAGGTAGCCAAGGAATTTGAACTCAAACCGTGGCAGGAAAAAATTATTTCCATTTACCGGGGGCAAGCAGGCAAGGGCACCGCGTTGCGTTCCATTTTTGAAGCCGCAGTTCGCCTCAAGGTAAATGGTTGCGCAGTGGTTGATTCGGATTTGCGGAGCATTACCTCAGATTGGATAAAACACCTTCTCACGCCAATCTTGGATGGGGGATACCAATTCGTTGCTCCGATTTATTCCCGCTACAAATACGATGGAACCATTACCAATAATGTTGTGTATAACCTGACGCGCGCTCTTTATGGTAAGCGCATCCGGCAGCCGATTGGGGGTGATTTTGCTTTTTCCGCGGATGCGGCCTCAGCCTACATTACAGAAAATGTATGGAACACTGATGTGGCGCGTTATGGGATTGATACCTGGATGACTACCCAAGCAATCATCAAGGGGTTTAAAATTGCTCAGGCCCGCCTGGGGGTTAAGATTCACGATGCTAAAGATCCTTCGGAAAGTCTCGGCCCAATGTTTCGTCAGGTTATTGGTACCCTATTTACTCAGATGGAACAGAACGAATGGTATTGGAAGAATATTCGGGGAAGTATGGCAGTAGAAACGTTTGGCGGAGATGACTTTATTGAGCCGGAGGTAATAGAAGTGAATTTAGAAAGAATAGTCGAAAAATTTCGTTTTGGTGCAAAACAATTTGGCTCTTTGTATCGGGAGATCCTTTCTGATGATTGTGTGAAAGAAATTGAATCAGCCCGTAAGCTTTCTTTTCGGAAATTTTCGCTTTCCCTTTATGTTTGGATTTTAATTCTTTATGAACTGGCGGCAACATTTCATTCTTGGAAGTTTAACCGAATTAAGCTGGTTGAAATAATGACGCCCCTCTACTATGGCCGGGTTGCTGCTTTTATCAACCAGACCAAAAAAATGTCTTCGCGGGAAGCAGAGCGGCTTGTGGAAGAGCAGGCGGTAGAATTTGAAGAAAACAAAGATTACCTTATCAGTATCTGGGATCAAAAGAAACTGGAAAGTGAAGAGATCAATCATCACCTCAGAAAGGTTCCTCTCTAACCAAAATACCTTTATAAATCTTCCGAAGGAGGTGGACAATGGCTGATTTTTTTCAAAATGGCGAAATAAGTAATCTTCATCGTCTTAAGGCCGGTGATATTGAAAGGCTGGAAAGAGAACTGGATGGCTTTTCCAAAAAACGCCCCATCGCTTTGGTACTTCCGGCGCTTTTTCAAGATCTCACGGCAAAGCCGATCAAGAATATTTTATTAGAAATCGCAAAAGTCAATTACCTAAACGAGATTGTTGTTACCCTCGGAAGAACGAAGAAAGAAGAATTCGCTCAAGTTAAAGCAATGTTTGCCTCTTTTAATCTTCCGGTTGCGATTATCTGGAATGACGGAGAAAATGTTCGGGAGCTTTACTCTACCCTCGAAAAGGAAGGCGTGTCTGCTGGCGGTGATGGTAAAGGCCGTTCCGCCTGGATCGCTTATGGGTACATACTTGCTCGGGGGAAAAGCGATGTCATTGTACTTCATGATTGTGATATTGTTACCTATAATCGTGAATTATTAGCCCGGCTTTGCTATCCGGTGGCAAATCCGAATCTTGATTATGAGTTTTGTAAAGGCTACTATGCTCGCGTTACTAATCGGCTTCATGGTAGAGTAACCCGCCTTTTTGTAACTCCGCTTATTAGAGCGTTAAAAAAGATAGTGGGCAGCAATGATTTTTTGGAGTACCTTGATTCATTTCGATATATTTTGGCGGGAGAATTTTCGATGCGTTCTGACTTAGCCCGGATAAACCGAATTCCTGGAGACTGGGGCTTGGAGGTGGGGGTACTGGCCGAAGTTTATCGCAACTGTTCCCTGAGAAGAATTTGCCAGGTAGAAATTGCTGATTACTACGAACACAAACACCAACCCCTCTCCGAGACTGACCCGAATACAGGCCTTAACAAAATGAGCATCGACATTGCCAAAACTATCTTTAGGATGATGGCCAGCATGGGGGTGATTTTTCCATCGGGATGGGTTAAAACATTAAAAGCGACCTATTTACGAACTGCTCAGGATTTTATTGCCAAGTATGGTCATGAAAGCGAAATTGACGGACTCTTTTTTGATCGGCATCAAGAGTCTGTGTCAGTGGAGACATTTGTGAAGGGAATTGAGCTTGCCTGTGATGAATTCGAAAGAGATCCTTTTGGTGCACCCCAGATCGCCAACTGGAATCGCGTTACCTCAGCAATTCCCAACTTTTTTGATCGCCTCAAAGCAGCAGTGGAAAACGATAACAAGGGAGGATAAGAAAAGCGGTTTTTCTCCAATTTTATTGGCTTTTTTAGAAAGACACCTAACGACAAGACCAAGCCAATTAAAATGTTTATAATTTTTGTTTTGCCTGTTAAACCGATATATAATTTTTAAAGAACTGTATTAAAGCATCTAAACCTTGAACTTACGAATAACAATAAATAATCTTTATAGGAGAAAACCATGTTTGAAGGTCTTTTTCAGCCAATGCACCTACTCCTTATTTTGCTCATCGTTCTGATTATCTTTGGGCCTGGTAAATTACCTGAATTGGGAGGTTCCTTAGGTAAAGCCATACGGGGCTTCAAAAAGGGTATCGCTGAACCGGAAAAGAAAACAGAAGATATGGGAGAGGCAAAAAAACTCGAAGATAAGAAGGAGTGACTCTCCTGGTGTGATGACCCGGATACATCGCCGTTTCCCTATCAAGGTTCTGTTGCTTCTCGGTTTGATTGCTACGGGACTATTTGTTTTTACTCATTATAAAATTAACAATTAAATTCATTACGTTAGATTTTTTGTTCAGTGAAAGATTCTAAGAAACTTTACCAGAAGCAAAAGCAATAAAACGATCAAGTAAAATCTTAAAAAATACAGTGACCACTTGGCCATCCGGGTCATTTGCACACGGGGCATGTTAGGCTCCTCAAGGATTAAATGGATTATTCAACACCCTTCATGACGTCATTATAATGAATGATTCCCAGAACCCGGTCATCACGGTCTACTACGGGGATCATCCGGTAATGATACTTTTCAAACATCACGACCAAGTCTTCCTGAATATCATTCTCTTCTGCGGTTACTACGGGTGATGTCATGATATCGGCAATAGTCAAATGATCTGCGGCGAGAACTAGCTCCCGCAAATCAACAACCCCAACAAGTGTGCGTAGTTGGTCCTTTACCACATAGAGGTAGGAAATATTTTTTGGTTCAAAGCCAGAGTGCTTAATTTTTTCCAAAATCTCACCTACATTTTCATTTTGCAAAACTACCATATAATCAGAAGACATGATATTTAAGGCCATAACATCACGCTTGGAGAGAATGGTGTGGACTTGTTCAGCTTGTTCCTTGTTAAGCAAACCCATAAGGTCGGTTTTATGATTGTGGGGGAGGACTGCAAAAAGATTCGCCAGCTGAGGAATTGACATCTCCGAAAGAATGGTGCGGGCTCTTTCCTCCCGAAGTTTGGCAATAATCTGGCGCTGGGCCCTTGGCTCGGCTTCTATCAATGTCTCGGCAGCTTTTTCAGAGTCAAGTGCAGAAAAAAGGGCATGCTGTTCTTCGCCGGGAAGTTCTTCGAGGACATCCGCCAGATCTTCACTGGGGAGTTCTAACAATTGTTTCCGGGTTATGGAGAGAGTGACCTTATCGGTGGAAACCGCATCTTCTACCGAAAAGGGCTGGACATATTTCCAGGAAATAAGGTTATCCTTAATCCACCGGAGCCTCCCCAAGCCAACACGGCGCAGGAAACCGCTCATAGAGATGTCAACATGAACGAGTAAAAAATGACCTTCGCCTTCAAAAAGATGGATGTCATTGACAACTTCGCAGCGTCGACCGTACATATCCAATACCGTACGCCCCATCAAATGCTTATCCAGAAGAATCCAGCCGGGTTGGTCGACGAATGGAGGATAGGTTTTTCCACCCTCAGGTGGTTCGACGAAAATAGCATCTTCCTCGATTCTGATGACCTTTTCCCAAGGAATAAACTCGGTAGGTTTCCCCCAACCGTGTTCAATGTAAATTCCAGCAACTTCAGGGAATGGTTCGGTCAAAGTAAATACAAGGTCGTTCAGCCTCCCGATCCGGTTATTTATTTTCCCAATGCATATCGGTCGATTGACAAATTCTGAAAAATAGAAGAATCGAAAACTGTCAACACCACGGGGCCGATCGGGCCTTGTCAATTTATTAGGGGGGGATAAAGTCATTTTTCAACCATTGGAAAAATCAATTAAATAAACCAGGGAAAAGTGTGCTTACTCCCAAAAGTGTTGACATTATAATGACAACACCAATGATGGTCAAATTAACAAAATTTTGCTGAGGGGTATTTACATAATCACCCATAAGCGGTTTGTCATTTAACAAAAGAAGTAAAAAGAGAAGCGCGGCCGGAAGCAAGGTTACAGCAACCACCTGAACAAACATAGTGATTGTCACCAGAGGGGCTTCGGGAATGAGGACTACTGCACCTGAGGTAACAAGAATTAAAAGGTAGATAAGATAAAACCAAGGCGCTTCCCGTACCCGGTAATTTAACGAATGTGCCCAGCCGAAAACTTCGCCCACCGCCCATGAGGTGGATAAGGAAATACAGAGGGCCCCAAGAAAACCGGCATCGAAAAGACCAATAGCATAAAGCTTTCGGGCGAGATTTCCCTCACCGACTGGAAGAAACGGGACAATGGCCTCGGCTGTTTGCTTGGCATCTTGAATCGTGATTGGCGGGTTATGATAAAAGAAGGCCGCCCCAGTTGTAATGATGATAAATATGGCTACGAGACAGGTCATGATAGACCCAACAAAGGTTTCGATTCGACCGAATTTTATATCATGGACATCAAGACCTTTATCTACTACTGCGCTTTGCTGGAAAAAAAGCATCCAGGGGGCGATGGTGGTTCCAATGTTGGCCATCAGAATGAAAATAAAGTCTGCGGTTAAACCCCCTATTTTGGGATGGTAAAACCCACGAAAAACCTCATGCCAGCTCGGGGCAGTCGGAATGTCCATAGCCCAAAAGGCAGCGGGGATATAAACGAGATTAAAACCACAAAAAAGCAGGGTGATTTTTTCGAATGTCCAGTATTTGCCGGAGAGGATTATTGAAAAAAGTAAAACGGTAACCACGGCAAAGGTAACCCAAGGGGGTATACCAAAAAGGCTCATAGCGGCCATCATCCCAATGTACTCGGTAACGAGGGTAAGCCAATTAACGATAGCAAGGTCAATCAGCGAAAACCAACCCCAAAGAGGACCAAAACCGTCAAAAATCGCTTCTGCATGTCCCCGTTTAGTGACTGCACCGAGGCGAACCGTCATTTCTTGCACATAGTAAGCCATAGGGATAAGGAGTAAAAACATCCACAGCAAGGAAAAGCCATATTGGGAACCAGTAACAGCATAGGTTGAAATACCGCCAGCATCATTATCCGCCACCATAACGATAATGCCCGGTCCCAGTACTGACAAAAAAATGATTAATTGACGGCGAAAACGATTCAGAATGTGAATACTTTTACTAATCCAGTACATAAAAAAAACACACCGTGTTGCATAATAAAAAATAAAATTACCGAAAAAGGGCCTTTCCTCTTTACTATTGAAATCGGTAAAACCGTAAGATAAATGATTAATGAATCTTTGTTAAATAGAGTATAGATGATATGGCACGACCGCGACCTTGGCCCAAGACCCTATCCCAGAAATGTGCCATAGGGAAGGAAAGCTATAGGCTTGATTCTTCGATGGTCATTTCGGGGCTATTTTGCCTACTGAACCAGAGACCGAGGCTAGGTTAGATTCTTCCATTTATAATTAGCTTTTTTGTTGTTTTATTTTAACTTTTCTACCCAATTTCTCATACCGTATATTGTATTGTATAAAAAAAAAATGATGCGTCAAGAAATTTGTGGGTATTTTTTTCTAACTGTATGTCAATCTTTAAAAGGCCAACGATCAAGGAAATTGATTTATATAAAAAGGTCTAGTTCTTAGGGTAAGGTCAGTCTCAATCGACTTTATTACTAACTCATTCTTTCTTGATTATGCTCGGGATCAATAGGGTGGTTCCGAGATAAAACGAACAACCATGTAACTTTGAGACAGTTAAAAACTATGGGTTCTGCTATTAATGATTCTTTTTTACCTTCATTTACAAAATCCCATTTCACTTATAAAAGTTGCAGACCGATTTTAAAAAGTTACACAAAAATATTGCGTTGCATTTTTTTGTTTTTCATATTATAAACTTTTGTTTTAACTGAAATATTATCGGATTTTCTAAGTGCTGCATTATATACAAACTTTCCCGGTAATAGTAAATATTATTATTGACTCCCCCTCCCTCTGGGGTTAAAAGAAAGGAAATTATCAAAACCCAGAATCCAATAATCGCAGTTCAAAAAATGGGAATCCCTTTATTTTGTTTATCCAAAAATCTGGATAGATTTAAGCTGTTCAGAACATAACAAAAAAATCCAGCCGACTCGTTATTCTCGCGGCTGTTTTTTTGTGTTAGGCTAAAATGCCAGCAGAATATATTGCCAATGAGGTTAATGTGATAGAGATAGGGCGATACAATAAATTAAAAATTTTAAGGCGGACAAGTGTTGGTTTGTATTTAGGAGATGTATCTGGTGAAGAGGTACTTCTTCCTAATAAATATTGCCCAAAAAATTTTAAGATAGAGGATGAAATTGAGGTTTTTGTTTATCGTGATCATGAGGGACGAAAAATAGCCACGAACTTAACCACTAAGATAAATTTACATGAATTTGCTTTATTGCAAGTTACGGCAGTTACCGATGTTGGAGCATTTTTGGACTGGGGGATGGAAAAGGAGCTTTTTGTTCCTTTTACCGAACAAAGACCGAAAATGAAAGCGGGAAGAAGATATATAGTTTGTCTGGATCTGGATACAAAAACAGATAGACTATATGCCAGCAATAGGATAGCAAGACATCTGCAAAATGAAAATTTAACTATAAAAGAAAAAGAAGAAGTTGAGTTGTTGGTAATGCAAAAAACTGATCTTGGATTTTCAGTAATAGTAAACAACCGGCACAATGGATTAATATACAATAACGAAATATTCAGAGAGCTCAACATTGGAGATAAGTTAAAGGGGTTTGTAAAAAAAATTCGTGAAAACAATAAAATTGATATTTCGATTCAAGCAATTGGGTACAATAACTTTATTGATACAAACAGTGATTTGATTTATCGCGCATTATTAGAAAACGAGGGTTTTTTGGCAGTTACAGATAAAAGTTCTCCTGATGCAGTATATTTGCAGTTTGGCATTAGTAAAAAAGCGTTTAAAAAAACATTAGGAGCTTTATTGAAGCAAAAAAAAATAAAAATACTGCCCAATGGGATTAAATTGATTTAAAGGAAAATTAGACAACAGGGTCACCCATTAAAAGGCACCTTGGCAAGGCAAAAGACATCTGTTCCATCTCTGCTGCGACGCGAGTAATCGGTTGCGCGAGGAAAAGGATTGTAGCGACAGCGGCAATGATGCTATAGTAGATTATCCCCTAAGCCACAGGGAATACCTCTGTGGCTTTTTTTTGAAAGGAATCACATCGCATGATCACCACATCCAACGTCACCCTCTCCTATGGGGAGCGCGTCCTGTTCAAGAACGTCACCATCAAGTTCACCCCCGGCAACTGCTACGGTCTGATCGGTGCTAACGGCTCTGGCAAGTCTACCTTCCTCAAGATTCTCTCAGGCGAAATCAGCCCCGACAAGGGGGAGATCGCGATCGGCGCCCGCGAACGGATCGCCGTGCTCAGGCAGGACCAGTTCGCTTTTGACGAGGAAACGGTTTTTAATACCGTCATCATGGGACACAAGCGGCTCCATGACATGATGATGGGGCGCGACGCGCTCTACGCCAAGGCTGATTTTTCCGAGGCGGACGGGATCCGTTCGGCCGAATTGGAGGCGGCGTTCGCCGAAATGAACGGTTACGAGGCCGAGTCAGAGGCGGCGGTGCTGCTGAACGGCCTGGGCATCCCCGAGGAACTTCGCCACAAGCGGATGAGGGAACTGGAAGGTGGCGACAAGGTGCGAGTGCTGCTGGCCCAGGCCCTGTTCGGCAATCCGGCCGTACTGCTCTTGGATGAACCGACCAACAACCTGGATCTGAAGTCCATCTCCTGGTTTGAGGATTTCCTTTACCGCTTTCCCAACACGGTAATCGTGGTCTCCCATGACCGCCACTTTTTGAACCGGGTCTGCACCCACACCGCCGACATCGATTTCGGCCGTATCCAGGTCTACGTCGGCAACTACGATTTCTGGTACCATGCCAGCCAATTGACCCTCAGGCAGAAGCAGAACGAGAATCGTAAGATCTCCGAGAAGACCGCCGAGTTGAAGGCGTTCATCCAGCGCTTCAGTTCCAATGCCTCCAAGGCCAAGCAGGCCACCTCGCGCAAGAAGCTCCTTGACAAGTTGACCCTTGCGGACATGCCGGTCTCATCACGCAAGTACCCGCATGTCATGTTCAAAGCGGAGCGCCCGTGTGGCGACATCATTCTGGAGGTTACGGGGTTGACAAAGGAAATTGAAGGAGTCAAGGTGCTGAAGAATCTGGATCTGATCGTGCGTAAGGGAGAAAAGATTGCCTTTGTCGGTGGCAATGACCTGATTCGCACCACCCTCTTTCAGATCTTAGCCGGCGAACTGGAACCGGACAGCGGGTCTTTCCGCTGGGGGGTGACTATCACCACGTCCTATTTCCCCAAGGAAAACGGTTCCTTTTTCGAAAATGACCTAAACCTGATCCAGTGGATCGGTCAGTATTCGCCCCCCACCGAAGGGGAGACCTTTGCCCGCGGTTTCCTGGGACGGATGCTCTTCTCAGGTGAGGAAGCCATGAAGAAGACCCGTGTCCTGTCGGGCGGCGAGCGGATGCGCTGCATGCTGTCCAGGATGATGCTTTCCGGCGCCAATGCCCTGATCCTGGACGAGCCGACCAACCATCTGGACCTTGAGTCGATTACCGCCCTGAACGACGGCCTGATCGCCTATCCCGAGGTTGTGCTGTTCGCCTCCCACGACCACGAGTTCGTCTCCACCGTGGCCAACCGGATCATCGAGATTACTCCGGGTGGTGTTATTGACCGTGTAACGGGCTTTGAGGAGTATCTGGAGAACGAGGATGTGTTGCGGGAACGGGACGAGATGTTCCATGGACATGCGGATTTGAGTTTGTAGTGGTGAGACTTAATTTTTTCAATATGGTCAGAACATTTATTTTCTTTAAGCTTCTTTTACTAATAACCATTTTGATATTCGATTCTTTAGGAGCGGTGTTCATTTTAATGATTCTACTCCTCTGAGGACATCCTCAAAGCGGTGGGCAACATAGTCGGGGGCCACATTCTCATGGTATTTTTCT
>CAVSIB010000007.1:0-78284 GCA_963727835.1 uncultured delta proteobacterium | reverse complement strand
CCAAACCGCCGTTTAAAGACATTTTAAAGGATATTTTTTCAATTGGTATCATACAGGTAATATTTCTTGTCATCCGCATCATAGCTATACAACGCTTGCATATTATCATAATGTACACCGCTGAGAAGGTACCGTTTAGCGTTATCATGGATATTTTTCGTTTGTTCACCTGGTTGCCAGCACCAAAATTTATTTTGCGGAACGCCCCAAAAAACGAGCTATTCGAAAGGCTGTCACTGTCCACATCAGGAATGTCATACCATAAAGCGATTGATGCCACACCGTTGTCAATGTCATGTTTTAAAATCGGCGCCAAGCGCCTTGGATGAAGCATCCAAACTTCATGTGTCATGGTGCTTAGGTAAATATTGCAGAAGACGCTGAATTGAAAAAAAATCAGGAGTCCCGCAATGATCTGAACCATAAAGCGCCGGCTAAAGTCCTTATTCCTCCTGCCGGCGAAGAGACTGATACCGATAGGGAATATGACCGTAAGGACTGCCCATAAAGCAACTTGTTTCATATAAATCATACTATCCGGGGAATTACAGTTAAGGCATGCAAAAAACTCGGGTAGTTTCCAGATGGCTTGTCCGAAAAGAATCCTCTGTGCAGCGCAAACCAGAATAAGTGCAACCAGCGAAACAATGAAAATTGAGTAACACTTAAGGGAGCTGATATAATTGCTTAACGTGAATAGAGCCACAACCGTTGCAATACAGTAGAGGGGAGTGAGATGCATTAGGTATCTGCCGATAACATACTGTGGTACGGGATAATTGTAGTCTGCCCCCCATGAATGCTGTACTGCAAGCAAGAAGTAGCCGATTGAAAACGCAATGAGAGAGACAAAAAATAATTTTTCTCTGAATGAGATGTCCTCCTTTTTTGAAAACAAAAGCCTGAAATACAAGCAAAAAATGCTGAGGAAGGGCGCAAGAACAAGAACAAAATAAGAACTGTAGGCTGTAACCCATAACACAAGACTATCAAAATTGGGCCCCTCTGTTCGCAGCACCTGAGAAATGAAATTCTGCGCTGCTAATGTTCTCCGCGTAGGAACTCACAGAGGAAAGTCCCATGGCCTCACCTAAAGATATCCCGGAGTAATGCGCATAAAATAGCCATGGTGTATAAATTGCGAAGAAACCGGCCGTGACAGCTGCCAGGTCAGGCAGGCGGAGCTTTTGCCAGATACTTTTCCCCTTGAGGTCTTTCTTGATCAGGGGAATGAGCCACCAAAGCCCGATTAAAAGGGGGATGGAAGGCAAAAAAAGATATTTTGTCATATAGGCAAGGGCGCAAAACACCCCCACAAGCATTCCGGAGAACCAGTCCCGTTTTTCCCGGATCAACGAAAAATATATTGCAAAAAGAAAGAGTAATAAAAACAAATTTTCACTCATCAGCAAAGAGGGATAAAGGGCATGGAATGGCAATAGTGCAACCATGATCACCGGTAAAAAAAACACCTTTTCAGGAAGTAACCTCTTGCTTATCAAATAGGCAGGAAAAATAATCGATGATGACAGAAGTGTGTTGATAAACAACATCCATTCATACCAGTGTTCATTTGACAGGAAAGCAAGGCTTAATGACACCGGATACAGAGGAGGAGCGAACGTGTTATATAACGTGGCATCATAGAGTCGTCCGTGAAAAATCTGTTGCGCCTGCCCTTTGTAGAAAAGTTCATCAAAAAAAATAACCGGACCTGTGGAATAAAAAAATATCCAGTAGCTTTTTAAAAAAACAAGCAAGGAGAAGATGATCAACAACCATGCGGATATTGGCAAAGAGAAAAACCGTACCCGTAATGAAGTTTGATTACTTGTGATAAGTTAGACCTCGGCAGACGAATTGTTAGAATTTTTGAGCCAAGCACTTAAGGCCTCACAAGGGGTTTTTCCAGAAAATTCCCCAGGGGGTCGATTAAAATTATAATAATTTTCCCATTCGGTCAACTTTTCATTTAGATCCACGTCATCGGCATAGGTTAAGAGCTGATAAAATTCTCTATCATCGGTGCCATGCGACCGTTCAACTTTCCCATTCAACCTGGGGGGTGCGAGGTTTGATATAAACGTGCCGGATTCCCAGGTCTTCCACATGCCAGTGGAACTTAGCTTGAAATTCATGGCCATTATCGGTTCGTATGGTTTGAATACGGAAGGGGAACCTTGAGAGAACATAATCAACGAAATCAATCGCGTTTTATTCTCTATGATGTTACCCCGTATTGTTTGTGAAAACCTGTCTTGAGAAGCTATTGAAAAATTTTTTCAGGAATCATTCAGAACAACCCTTGGATTTTTCCCTATAGTGTAATCGCTATTCAGGGACTCCTCTCGGGTCGGTTCTTATTGGTCGAACTTTTCAAAAAGTAATTTTTTTTAACCGGATTAACATTTCTGGTTAATTGAACTCCTAAACCCAGTTTTTACATTTTTTCCTGTGTGCTACAGAGGGAAAACATGGTGTCAGCGTTGTCACCCCGTGTGCTTCCTCTGGCAGGGGGGGGAGTTACCTCACAAATCCAATGCTCGGAATACCGGGGGAAAATAACTAAAAAAGTTAACACAATATAGGAATAGCCGGAGACAATTTCCGAATAAATGAGTGTATGTGAACCAGGAAACCAGGAAACATCTACTTATCGATCCACCTTTACTGCGTTTCAGAGTCTCAACACCCATAAACCCCACTTTCTCGTTTCCATCAAGGGAAATGGTTTCCCCATCAACCACCCTCTTATCTACTGGCGGGTTTCTTCTGCTTGAACAAAACCAAGGAGAAAGATAAGAAGAAAAAAAGCGATAAAAAAATCTTGCTTTTTAAAATGAAGTCCTGGCACACGAAAAAAAAGGCAGAGCCGATTGGCCCTGCCTTCTAAGATGCACGTATTTATATTGATGGTTATTTCTTGAACCTTCTCCTTCCTATGCCATAAAGCCCAATAAGCCCCGTAACGAAAAGGTATGCGGTTGGAGGGATGGGGACTGCCCTAAAGCCTGTTGACTGGAGCACTTCAGGAAAACCATTCCAACCAGCGTAATCCAGTGTAAAGCTGTAGATTCCAGCACTCGCCAGGTTGATGGTACAAAGATCGGGACATGTAGGGTACATGTAATAATTAAAAACCTGATTGCCCACTTGCAGCCAGAAACCATCATCCTTCGTTATCGTAAAACTTTGGGGGAAATAAGCCGTCCCCGTTAACTGGATAAAGGTTGAATAAGTCCCATCGCTAATGACAGGTAAACTTCCCAAAAACGCACTACCAGCAGACCATACAAGATCGTTCAGACCAGGAGCCCCGGTCAAACTGCCTGACAGAAACTTATTGTAAGTCGAGTAACCGCCGTTTGTAGTAAAATTAATTGCATCGACCGTGAACTGTGCACCTGTGCCAAGCCCTGCAAACAACCCGGTAGGTGACAAGTCATAAGAACCAAAGCCATAAGTATCTACGACCTAAATATCCCCTGAAATTTGCAGAGGTGGAGGTGCAATTTGTATGGCCTGGGTGCTTGCGGGCATAAGGGCAAAAACAGAGGCCATAACCAATGCCATGATGACCATCACTTTTTTCATAATTCTAATCTCCTTTTTTGATTTAATTAGTTTTTTTGTCATGTGTTGCCCTGAGTTCTTCCTAAACCTGAACTTTTTTCCTTAACCCTTTTTTTCTTAACCTGATAAAAGGAATCAGGCCAGAAGCGATAAGGAATGCGGTTGGAGGGATGGGGGTTGGTACCCCGGTCAGTTGAACAGCGTCGATTTCCTCCCAGGTACTAAGGTCATGATTGGTATCAACATATATCTTGATCCCATCCACCACATATGGGGTCTGTAACCAGGACACCTGGAAAGCAACAATTGAGCCAGATTGACTGTTATCGGTACCTGTCCATACCGTGTGATAGGCACCAGTTACATCCACGAGATCGACTTGGTAAACAAATCCGTTTCCACAGCTCTCCCAGATGGTAGCACCGGAAGCATATACGGGCGTAGCAAAACCTAATGTCAGATATTCCAGGGTCCCATTCTCTGAACTGGGTGCCCAAGCACCGAAATGATCCCCATAAGAAGTCTCACTGGGTGCTCCAAGGGCATCGGCTGCGGACCAGGCCCCGGGACCTGTTGAATATTCACTACTGTAACCGATTACGCTCGTGGCATACTGATCGATGGTTGTTGAAAAGGCAAAGGCGGATTGCACCAGCATCACACTCAGAAAAAACACGAACGCGGTTAAAGATAGCAACTTTTTCATTATCGCTTCTCCCTTTCTGCAATTAAGATTCCCGCCTTTTTCACTTTCCTCTAACAGACTTTCTTTTCATGCTTTCTGTAAAAATCTTGACCTACACTTACCAACTTTCGTAAAATATCTTACCTCTATTCAAAAAAGTTTATATTTTTTCCTCAAACGGAAAAAACTTTTTATAGAGAAAGAGCAACATTCGTACCATTAATAAATATTGGAAAATAAAATGTACCATTTGATTATTATTATTTTTTTTATGGAGGACAACAGGGCAGGTAATAGGCATGGTGGATTCAGCCGTCATATTTGGCTGTTTCCATCATATTTGGTGGAAATTTAATGGTGGGTTCTGGAGAACCGGAGTTATGAGCTTGATTCAAGATTTTTTAAAAATGGAGAAAATAACCCGATTGCCTCCCTGCCACGAGGAAAGAGATAAAAACAAGCAGGAAAATACTTTCAATTTTAATATGTATAGTTTTGTAAAGTTGACAGACTTAAACAGGCCAAAACAGACTTAAAGTGAACCATTCCCGAAAGCTAATATTTCCCAACCAACTTAACCAGTTTGAAACAAACTTAAAAACTTATAAGCCCTTGAGTTGTGACTCAACAACCCCGCATTTCTGCCAGGGGTCTTTTCGGAGAAATGAAGGGTTTTCATTCCCAGGTTAAAGAGATATGCCTCAAAAGTATTTACAATGAAAAACGGTGGCTTATGTTGCCCCTGCCTTTAATGTGTTTTTGGTAGCAAAATCCCATGGGCTCTTTCTTGTCACCGTGCCGGTTCACGTTTGGCCTTATACACTAATTTAATCACTGGCTTAAAGATTATCAAGAGTTGGAATCTTGCTTTTATCCCCTCTGCCTATTCTGTCCCTCTATAGCCCCGCTTTTTTGTTTCCTTACCCTAATTGACAAATTGACAGTTACCACTTAAGTTTCCACCCCTCACGCGCGCGCGTAAGTCCCTCGTATTTGCCTCGAACCGCTCGCTTTTCGAACCAGCTTATCTCGAACTCCTTGCTTGACCTCCCGAGCTAAACATGCAGAGCTAATCCTTTGTTTCATCCATCTTTTTTACCCTTTTCCCGGATGGCTGTTTCGGTGATGTTATATAGCGTAGCGATAGCAACATTGGACAATTGGACAGTTCGGAATTCGTTCTCTAAGCCTATTCGGTCAATATTTTTTTGCGGTTTCATCCGTCTTTCCTCTTTTTTACTTTCCGATATGGTTTAATGGGGAAATTCCGCTACCTGTTTCGGCATATTTTTTAATATCGTGCGGCAATGCAAAAGAAACATAACTAACCAAAAGGAAAAGAAAAATTAAAAAATTCTTGACAAAACATCAGGAGTTGGACAATTATTTTCTGCCTCTTTAAAATTTTCTTTATTTCCATAAGAAAGAAAACCATCTCGGCTTTTCAAAGGAGGGAAAATTGTGGAATTGATATATGCAGGTTCAGTCAAAGAACTTTACCAGGTTCCCGGCAAGGATGAGATAGAGTTTCAATTCACGGATAAAATTTCGGTCTTTGATAAACCGATACCTTCCATTATCCCGAATAAAGGGGAAACACTCTGCAGGACTGCCGCCCATTGGTTTGAGGTGGCGGAGGAGATGGGGATTAAAACGCATTTTGTAAAACAGATATCGCCCTGTCGAATGAGGGTGAAGCAGGTAGCTATCATAAAAGACTATAATAAAATTAATTCCCAGACGACTCGCTACCTCGTTCCCTGTGAATTTATTACCCGGTATTATGTTGCGGGCTCTTTTTTTGACCGCGTCCAAAAAGGTGCAGTCGGTTCTTCTGTGGCAGGACTGAAAGATGTAAAAGAGGTAAAGTACGGGGATAAGCTTCCCCAGCCTTTTTTTGAGACTACTACCAAGCTGGAGAGAGTGGATCGCAAGATCGATTTCGATGAAGCAATTCAAATATCGGGCATTGATAAAAACACGCTTAACCAAATCCGTTCTATCATCCTGCGCCTGGACGAACGCATTAATGATGAAGTTGCCCGACGAGGTCTCATCCATGTGGACGGTAAAAAAGAATTCGGCATGGATGAGAACCGCAACCTCATGATTATCGACGTTTTTGGAACAGCTGATGAAGATCGCTTTTGGGATGCCGAGAAGTATGCTCACAATGAATACGTAGAGTTAAGCAAAGAGGTGGTGAGGCAATATTACCGGAAAATTGGGTATAAAGATGCGCTTTATGAGGCGCGGGAAAAAGGAAAGCCGGAGCCTGATATTCCTCCGTTACCCGGGGATATGATTTCCCGAGTGACTGAGGTTTATATGAATCTTTACGAAAAAATAACCGGGAAAAAATTTTAAAAACCAATAAAGAATCAGGGAAAGGAACATAGGTGTATGAACCCCTTAGCGCTGGAGTTGAACGAAATACTTCAAAAACAAAATCCTCAAATATATCAGGTGCTTTCAAAATTAGGTAAAAATTTATATTTCCCGAAAGGTATTCTGAGCCAGACTGCTGATGCTCAAAAAAAGGCAAACAAATACAATGTCACCATTGGTATTGCCACTGAAGGGGCAGGGCCAATGTATCTTCCGTGTATCCAAAAAATTATTAAGGGGATTCCACCTCAGGATAGCTATCCTTATGCACCAGGAGCAGGAAAGCCCCAGTTGAGAGAAAAGTGGCAAAAAAAACTGCTTGCCGACAATCCCAGCATGCAAGGAAAAATTTTTAGCGTTCCTATAGTAACCAGCGGTCTTACTCATGGGTTGGAGCTCGCAGCCGACCTTTTTGTTGATCCCGGAGATGCAATTATTTTGCCAGACAAATTCTGGGAGAACTATAGCCTTATTTTTGAAGTGCGAAAAGAAGCAAAGATACATACCTATCCCCTTTTTTCTTCTCAAGGGAAGGTTTAACGCTGAAGGCCTGAATAAGATGATCGCGGGGCTGGGTTCTGACCGGGATAAACTGGTCGTTCTTTTTAATTTTCCAAATAACCCGACCGGCTATAGCATCAGCCAATCCGAAGGGGAGGAAATTGTGGAGATTGTTCTTGCAGCTGCCAAAAAAGGAATTAAGGTGGTGGCAATAATGGATGACGCTTATTTCGGACTTTTTTATCACCAAAATACCATGAAAGAATCTCTCTTTGGTTATTTTGTTAACCTTCATCCTAATATTATAGCCGTAAAACTGGATGGTCCCACCAAAGAACAGTATGTCTGGGGCTTCCGGATAGGATTCATTACCTTTGGGGTAGGGGGGGATGGATCGTTTGCCGATGTTTACAACGCTTTGGAGAAGAAGACTATGGGAGCGATCCGATCCAGCATTTCAAACTGCTCTCACTTAGCCCAGAGCATTGTTTGTAAAGCCCTTGATTCTCCAGCGTATGGCGAGGAAAAGGCAGAAAAATTAGAGATCTTAAAAAAGAGGGGCTTGAAAGTTCAAGAAGTTCTTCAAAAGAAAGAATTTAAACGGCTGTGGGAGGTCTATCCTTTCAATTCCGGTTATTTTATGTGTTTAAAGTTGAAAAATGTGGAAGCAGAACCTTTGCGGATACACCTTTTAGAGAGGTACGGTGTGGGGACAATCGCTATGGATAAATGGGACTTAAGGATTACCTTTGCCAGTATTGAGGAAGAAAATATTGCGGAGTTGTTCACTATTATTGCCCAAGGAGTAAAGGACCTGGAAAAATAAAATGAGCAACCCGGTTTTATTTTCAGTGAGGCGGCGCGGGAGATGGAGTATTATCGAGGATTAATTGAGATAGCAAAATAACGTTAAAAAAATGCAAATAAAACGAATTTTCATTTTATCTCCTTCCTTTCCTTTAATAGGTAAACAAATATCTCGGTCGAATAATTTTTTTCAGGAGTAACATTTTCCAGAGGTTAATACTTCCCCATCGTGCTGAATAAATTTTCCCTCACCGACGTGTCTTTGGTCATAAAAGGATTCCTTTTTATGGCCTCTCAAATGAATACCAGTCTTCCATTTGCGGGGGGTCTTTTGTAGAAGATCGCACATCCCCTTCTGTTCCTTTCAGATAACCTCCTGTTCCGCCTTGAGAAGTTTGCGAATATTTTACATTCACTAATTTCAATGCCAGGCTTTTTTGTTATGAATTCAGAGATTATTTTTCTCATTGCACACACTTTTATTAAACACCATAACCTGTTAAAAATCAGCTAAAATTTAGTTCCAGATGTTGTTTAATCAAGCCCACAGACGGCAACCGCTTTTTAGTTTTATCAGGGAAGATAATCTCGATGAATGTTGCTCATGGCGTGAAAAATATTGTAACGAATCCTTTGATCTTTTCTATAAAAATAGTCTAAAAATTCATTTATTTGTTTACGCTGAGAAACGTGGGAAGAAGGGCAGGGATTGACGATGGGGGGGATGTTGAGGAATTCCGCCAACTTTTGAATTTGTTCTTTCCCTACTAAGGCGAGGGGACGAATGATGGTGAGCCTTCCTCCAAAGAGATCCTGCCTCGGAAGCATAGTGCTTATAGAGCTTCCGTAGAGGATATTGATAAAAAGGGTAGCATTGATATCATCTAAATGATGTCCCAAAGCAATTTTTTGAAAGTTACCCTCACGGGCTAATAAAAAAAGCCTTTTTTTTCTTTCTTGAGAACACAAAAAACAAGGGTTTTCCTGCGCATGAGGCTCATGTGCCTTCATCCCGATATCAGTCTTTATAATCTCATAATCAAAGCATTCTTTTCTTAAATAATCTCCGATTATTTTTCCCGTTGTTTCATCAAACCCCGGATTAATATAAATAGCTTTTAATGTGTATTTTACGGGAATCCACATGAGGCGCTCCCGGAGGAGCCAAAGCAGGGTAATGCTGTCCACGCCGGAAACACCGACCAGGATTCGGTCTCCATCTTCCATCATTTGAAATTGGTCGATTGCTTTTCCAACCCTATGGAAAACCTTCTGGATAAATTTTGGATAGTGCTTTTTCCCTCCCAAAAATTCGGGTACATTCTTGCGATAGCTATGATTGTCAACCACTCGAGCCTCTTCCAACATTCGCCAAAAAATTTATTTTTAGGCTCATTCTGCCAATCTTCTCAATTCACTGATGGTTTTTCCGTAATCGGGAGTGGTGAAAACAGCATTTCCTGCCACAAAAATATTGCCACCTGCTTGAGCTACTTTGCTAATGGTGTTGATATTAACGCCTCCATCAATTTCAATATCAACGCCTATCCCTTTTTCACTTATTTTCTCCCTCAGGTGCTTAATTTTAGGAAGCACCGAGGGAATAAATTCTTGCCCGCCAAATCCAGGGTTAACGGTCATGATAAGGACCATATCCACTTCAGAAAGGATATGATCGAGCGTAGCGAGAGAAGTGGCCGGGTTAAGAGATACTCCAGCTTTACAACCCTGATCTTTAATAAACTGAACACTGCGATGAAGATGAGGAGAGGTTTCCACATGGACCGTAATAATGTTAGCCCCGGCTTTTGCAAATTTTTCGATATACTTATCCGGGTTTTGGATCATGAGGTGCACATCAAGGGGAAGTTTGGTTATTTTTCGAATGGAAGCCACGACCGGCACACCGATCGTGATATTGGGCACAAAGTGACCGTCCATTACATCAACATGGACCCAGTCAGCCCCCCCTTTTTCAATTGCAGCGATTTCTTCACCCAGCCGGGAAAAGTCGGCAGATAAAATCGACGGAGCAATAATCTTTTTTATTGCGATTCCCCATAACGCTTAAACCTCCTCAGTTTTTTTGAAAATCTTTTTTATTTTTAACATAAGCTCGATTGTAAGTGTTCAATTAAAACCGTTAGTTATCGGAACAATTAGTTAATTAATTTACCACAAAGTTCGACTTAAAGGGAAGCGTTAAATTTAGGCTGATAAAAAAAGCTGACTTACGGAGGAGATAGTGAAAATGTGTAACCCTCTCCGGGAAATTTTCTCCCCGGCAAAGCCCCTACAACACCTTTGCTTTCATGAGGGAAAACAGTTCGTTTTCTTTTTTTCGCATTGCCCTTGCGCGCGGCCCGGGGATTTCATGCTCATATCCCAATAAATGGAGGATGCCATGGATGAGAAGCAGGCAAAGTTCTTCTTCGAAAAAGTGTCCTTTAGCAGCTGCTTGTTTTTTTGCCGTCTCTACCGAGATCACCACATCTCCTAAAAGGGAAGGATTGATTTCGGTAAAATCCCCTTCTCTCATAGAGAAAGCAAGCACATCAGTAGGACGAGGGCGGGAAGAGGTGCTTCTGATTGAGCACGGTGATTTCTTGGTCAGTAACAAAGCTCAGACTTAATTCCCCATCAGGAGATCCCAAGGCGTTTAAGGTCTCTTTCGCGATCTTCCTGACCATTCTTAAGCTTATCTTTTGTTTCCTTTGGTGATTCTCGATCCAGAGTTTCATGTTTTTTAGGGTAAAGAGGTGCCGGGGAAATTTTGTCCGGATATTCAACCCGATGGTGGAAAATTCCGGTAAGTATACGATTAAAGCTCTTGGCGATCAGGTGGATGTCCTTAAGGGTCAGTTCACATTCGTCAAGCTGGCCATCAGTAAAGAAGTTATTGATCGTTTTTTGAACCATACCCTGAATCCGCGCTGGGGTTGGATCATTAACCGTGCGGGAAGCTGCCTCTACGGCATCAGCCAGCATGACCAGTCCTGCCTCTTTGGTCTGAGGTTTTGGTCCCGGATACCGAAAATCATTTTCATCCACACTCGCCTCAGCAGGGTTTTCTTTTTCTTTTGCCTTTTGGTAAAAAAAGGCGATCAGGCTCGTTCCGTGGTGCTGCTGGATAATGTCCGTAATCACTTTTCCGAGCCGATGGTCTTTCGCCTGTTCCACCCCTTCTTTAATGTGGGAGATAAGAATAAGGCTGCTCATATTAGGTGAAAGCTTGTCGTGTTTATTTTCACTTCCTCTCTGGTTTTCAATAAAATAAAGGGGCTTTTTCATTTTTCCAATATCATGATAATAGGCTCCCACTTTTGCCAACAGAGGGTTCGCGCCAATTGATTCCGCTGCTGCTTCCACTAGGGATCCGGTGAGGATAGAGTGGTGATAGCTTCCGGGAGCCACCACCACAAGTTCTTTTAAGAGCGGGTGGTTTAGATTACCCAATTCAAGGAGCTTAATATCCGTGGTATAAGAGAACATAACTTCAATAAGCGGTACAACTCCCGTAGCAATAATGCCTGAAAGAATTCCGCTTGAAAATCCTAAGATTAAATCACCACTCAAAGGCTGCCAATCAAAGAAACCTCCGAGCTTAATTTTAAGGCAGAGGATAACCAGGAAATTAGCCACCCCCACTTCAAAGCCGGCTTTTAATAAGGTTGACCGTTGCCGGCAATATACGGCTTCGCGGGCTCCAATGAGGCTTCCCAGCAAGGGATAAAAGAAGTAATCGATTTTATTATTGCCGAGCACCATGGTGGAAAAAATCGAAATGAGAACGGAAAATATAGCTGCCTGCTTAATCCCCTTGACAACACTGATAACAATTGCCCCTGCGGCAACCGGGACTGCAAACCATAATGAATTTTCGGATAGAAATAATGATTCCGGTTGGGGTAAAGAGGCGCCAATTCTGATCATGATGGTGATAAGTATTAACATCGCACTAATAAAAGAAAGGTCATGACCCCATTGGTGCGGATGGGGTGATTTTTCGGGAACAAAGAAACGGAAGACTACCGAAAGAATCAAGAACAGGATGAGAAAGTTGCCTCCACTATAGAGGATGGGATTCTGGTCGGTCTTGAGTTGACTCAATTGGTTTAGTTTAAGGAGATGTTCGGGGTTTACTTTTTCGCCTTCCCGAATAATCATTTCCCCCTTTTTTATCTCAAAAAGTACGGGTTTAACCGCTTCCCGGGCAGATTCCTTCCTTTCTTCGGTTTCAATTTTGTTAAAGGTGAGATTTGGCTTAATCAAGCCTTGAACTATTTCTACAACCGGTTTTTCCCACGATCTCGCTGAGGGAGGGATCAATAGACGGGACTCTTTTTGAACTTTTAAGCGCGCCTGGTCAAGGTCAAGAATCTGGGAGAAATCCTGGAGATTAGTCTCTTCTCGAGTGGAAAAGTCCCTGACGACAATTCCTCGGTCTTTCTCCGACAGGAGGAGCTCTCGGTTGCCCACAATCTTTTGCTCAAAAATAGGACTTAAGATTGTGTAAACATAATCAACAATCTTTGAATCAAATTTTCTTTTTTCAAGAACTGCAAAACTTGAGCTTGGAGATAGATATGCCCATCAATTGTTCGAACTCTTCCTTGGTAATTTTTCTTCCTGCGTTGAGGTCGAGTTCCCTAAGTGAACGGAAGACATCTTCGGTCTTTCCCTTCAATTTCGCTCAGGAGGTTTGGGTCAAAATCGTAAACCGCCCGAACACTTTCTGCGGCGCTTTTTCTTTTCTCCAGAGTGGATGGTTGGTCTTCAACTAAAAAGTCCTGAGGTGCCTTAATATCTTGGGGGACGACTTGACCTAAAGTGTATCGATAAGTTCGGGAAGGCACCCGGGAGAAAATAATAAGACCTAAAATCACACTTAAAAAAATAATTAACGCCCATTTTTGGGTAGAATAAAGATTGACCTTAGGCAAATTTAAAGGCTGGTGGAAAAGGTCTCTTTTTAGCTTTTCCCTGCCTCGTGCAAAAGGAGCGGGGTTAGTTTTTTTAAAAAGTTTCATGGCCTCTGTGAATAAGCGTCGATAATTTCTTGTACCAAAGGGTGCCGCACAACGTCAATGCTGGAAAAGTAGATAAACTTGATTCCAGGAAATGGACTTAAGAATTTCCTGAATCTCGATCAACCCGGAGGTTTTTTCCGGGGGGAGGTCAATTTGAGTTATATCTCCGGTAATCACTACTTTGGAATCAAAGCCCATGCGCGTCAAAAACATCTTCATTTGTTCGGAAGTAGTATTCTGCGCTTCATCTAAAATGATAAAAGAATCATTGAGCGTCCGACCACGCATAAAGGCTAATGGCGCCACCTCGATAATACCATTTTGAATTAACCGGGAAACCTTTTCAAAATCCATCATATCGTGGAGCGCGTCATAGAGGGGGCGGAGATAGGGATTTACTTTTTCCACGATGTCGCCCGGCAAGAAACCTAACTTCTCTCCTGCTTCCACTGCTGGCCGCGTAAGGATAATGCGTTCCACTTCCTTGTTCATCAAGGCAGCGATCGCCATGGCCATCGCCAAATAAGTTTTGCCGGTTCCCGCCGGCCCAATGGCAATCACAATATCATGTTTTCGCATAGCATCAATGTATCTTTTCTGGTTGACGCTTTTGGGGGTAATAAATTTTCTTTTGGTAGAAATAGGAATGTTATCGAGAAAAAGATCTTTTAAGTTAACTGACGGATTATGTTTGAGAATACGAAGCGAAAAAGCTATATCCACCGGGTAAACAGAGTAGCCGCTTTTAATTACTTCATAGATTTCAGTGAGCACCTTTGCCGCCAAACTTACTTTTTCTTCATCACCGCTGATGGTAATCTGATTGCCCCGAACGTGGATGTGGACTCCGACTTTTTCTTCTACCGTCCGGACATTGCTATCCCGTTCGCCAAAAAGGATCTTCAGGACATCATTATCCTCAAAGATAAGGCTTTGAAAATTTTTATCGGCACCCTGGCCCTGGGTTGATAATTTTTTCGTCATAATGGAAAAAGTAATGTGCAGGAAAGAAAATGTTGCTGATAAGAGTTCTTAGTTGCCAATGATTTGAACAACTACCTCTCTCTCCCTCGGACGATTATCGAAATCGAGGAGGACAATTTGCTGCCACTCCCCGACCAGCAGTTTTTTATTAGTCACGGGGATATTAAGGGAGGGCCCCAACAAGCTTGCCCGAACATGGGAGTATCCATTGCCATCCCCCCATCGGAGGTTGTGTTGATAGGAAATATTTTGAGGAGCAATTTTTTCAATAGTCCGAATTAAATCGTTTACCACCCCTTGTTCATATTCAATAGTGGTAAGAGCAGCAGTTGATCCAGACACAAATAAAAATACCACTCCTTCCTTAATGCCCGAGTTCCGAAGGGCTTCGGTTACCTGGGGAGTGATATCAATAACATCAGTATTGCCAGAGGTATGGCAGTGAATCGCGGTGCGGTGTATTTCCATAGAATATCGTTTTTTTGCCCAAACTAAAGATAATAGGCAGGTTATTAGTTACCATACCCAAACCCAAAATGCAAGTATTTAACCATGGATTTTTAAAATATAATCACTTGAATTTATTTCGTTATTTCTCAAAATTCATTATTTTAAAAACTTGAAGGACTTAAGTCACCATGATAGAGTTTTAAAAAAACTTGTTTCCTCAAATTCGGTTCTCGAATTTCCTTAAGAAAGGTCGTTTTATGGAAAAAACTGATAAAGCTTTTTAAAGACTTAGTATTTCTTATCCGTACTTTAAGGGGAGAAGGAGGGTGCCCCTGGGATAGAAAACAAACAATTGAGACCTTGAAACACTATCTCCACCAAGAATTTCAAGAACTTATGGAGGCATTAGATAAAAAATCTCCGGAGAAAACCCAGGAAGAAATGGGTGATTTGATTTTTTTGCTTCTTTTTTGTGCGGAAATTGCCCGTGATGAAGGTGATTTTAGTATCGGGGATGTGTTGGAAAATGTAAAAAAGAAGATGGTCGGCCGTCATCCCCATGTTTTTGAAGGCCGGGAAGTAAATAATATTTCCGAAATCAGAGAAAACTGGAAAGAGATAAAGGAAAAAGAAAAAGTCGTTGTTTCACAACGCACCCTGAAAGAAAAGCTTCCCCGCCATCTTCCTGCCTTACTCCAGGCCTACTGGGTAAGTAGGCGTTTAGGTGACAGCGCGTCTCCTTTAAAAGTGGTAGGAAAACTGGAAGAAGAAATCACCAAGCTTAAGGAGGCATTAGTTGCAGAAAACCAAGAAATGGTAAAGCAGTGCTTGGGAGATATTTTTCTGGATTTAGTCAATCTCAGTCGAATTCATAAAAATAAATCCGGAAGTATTGATAAGGGAATCTCTTCTGAAGCGCATTCAAGAAAACCCTAAGGTTTAAACAATGGTGTTTTTGAGAAAGGTTTTCGCTCCTTGACATCATGAGGCCGAATGATTAATATAAAAAAAACAAAATTAAAAACTTTTTTCGGTAAAAGGGAAAAATTTTTCTATGTCCCGCTTCTCATGCAGCAATTCAATAATGATCAACCGGGGTGAAAGGCGAACTTTCCCACTTACGCTTTGTCTGCTCATGGTTAGAGAAAACGAAACATACTAAACCGATGAGGATAAGGCTTGGTTAACGTGTTGATCTTCACTAAAAAATAAACACCCATTAAGTCTGATTTATGTTTTGTTTCCCCCAGGAGACTTCTGACTAAAATTTTTATCCTCTCACAACATCAAGGAGAATTGCTATGAGAAAACATTTTTTAAACTATGTGCTTTGTTTTTGCCTCGGATTGCTTCTTTTTTTCGTCATCGGATTGTTACCTGCCTGTAATAAAACGAACGAACAACCTCAAAAAGCTAAAGAGGTTACCGTGCCGACGCCTCCACCCCTTACCGCCACCCCGGCTCCAGCGGTTGAATCTCATCAGGGACCTTTGGACTTACGAACTGCCATCATCCAGGTTGCCCAACAGACGATCCCGGCAGTAGTGCACATTGAGGTGACTGAGCGTCAAACAGCACCCAATCCCTTTCGTTCCCTTTGAAAATGACCCCTTTTTCCGGTTTTTCTTTCCTGACACCCCTCGAGAGCAGAAACGGGAATTGAAAGGGATCGGGACAGGCATTCTCCTCGACACTAAAGGTCATATCCTTACGAATAATCATGTGGCCGGAGGGGCAACCAAGATTCAGGTGCTTCTCGCAGATGGCAGAACCTATCCGGGAAAATTAGTGGGGGCTGATCCAAAAACGGACTTGGCAGTCATTCAAATCGAAGCCAAAGAACCGCTTCCGTATGTTACCTTTGGTGACTCTGACAAAGTGCAAGTGGGAGAGTGGGTGGTTGCCATTGGGCATCCCCGGGGTTTGGATCAGACGGTCACCCAGGGGATTATCAGCGCAAAACACCGCACTGGTATTACTGATCCCAACTCGTATCAAGATTTCCTTCAGACTGATGCGGCAATAAATCCCGGCAACAGTGGCGGACCTTTACTTACTCTTGCTGGGAAAGTAATCGGCATTAATGCCGCAATTATCTCCGAATCAGGAGGTTATGAAGGAATCGGCTTTGCCATCCCCAGCAATATGGCTCTCCATGTTGCCAACGCTCTCATTGCTCGGGGTAAAGTGGAGCGCGGGTGGTTGGGCGTGGGCGCTCAGGACCTTACCCCGGACCTTGCCCAGTCGTTTGGATTGGGCTCTTCCAAAGGAGCTTTGATTGCCGAGGTAACGAAAGATGGACCAGCGGATAAAGCGGGAATCAAACGGGGCGATGTGGTGCTTGCGTATAAAGGCAAGGAAACTCCTGATGCCAGTACGCTGAGAAATGAAGTAGCCAATACTCCTATTGGCGAGCAGGTAACGGTAACCATCTGGCGTGATAAAGAACGGAAAGAACTTATCGCCACTATTGGGAATTTAGAAAGTGTCACTAAAATAGCACGTGCGTCCCTTAAAGAAAGGTTAGGTGGAAAATTTCGAGCAGTAACTTCGGAGGAAGTAAAAAAATACAATCTGGACTCCCAATCAGGGGTGGTGATTGCGGGGGTGGATTCCAAGGGAGCGTTGGCTGAAGCGGGCTTTGAGGTGGATGATATTATTCTTAGTATCAATGGTGAGCCAATTGATGACCCATCAACCTTTGCTGAACTTATTACCAAGGTTCCTCCTCGCCAAAAATTGGCGGTTCTGATCTTGGATCACCGAACGGGGAATGCCAGCTATGCCCCATTGGTAGTGAGATAAGTTTCCTTCTCAAAAATTAAGAATGGGGTTTCTTTCCTAAATGGAACTATTTACTGCCAAGAGCTATTTCGAATTAATTGCCTTTGGTTTTGGCACGGGGGTTTATGGTACCCTCATTGGGGCAGGGGGAGTGTTTTGTGTTAATGCCCTTGTTGGTTTTACTTTATCCCCAGCAGAATCCGGAAAGGCTCACGAGCATCTCGTTAGCGGTGGTTTTTATTAGCGGTGGTTATTTATTTGGCAATGTCTGGAGATTATCATTGGCGACATCAAGCACTACGAATTGGGAATCTTGGCTGCCATAGTTATTGCCGGCGTGATGGTGTGGTTGGTGCATTTTTATCCTCGTCGGATATCTAAAATACTTTCACGGTAATCAAGGAAAAACTCCATGAACGAAATCCCCAAAATTTTCTGGAGCCTCCCCGCTCCTGAACTGCTTCGCCTGCTCAACACATCCCCTCAGGGATTGACGCGAGAGGATGCCGGACAACGCCTCAGTCAATTTGGGGAAAATCGCCTAAAGCCCCAGAAACGATTGAATGTCCTTTCACTCTTTGTTTCTCAATTCAAAAGTCCCATTATCCTCATACTGATTTTTGCGGCCGGACTTTCGTTTTTTCTCCATGATTCTACTGATGCACTTATTGTTTTGGGTATCATTATCATAAGCGGCCTTCTCGGTTTCTGGCAGGAGAAAGGGGCTGCGGATGCAGTGGAAAAGCTGCTTAAAACCGTACAAACGAAAACCAAGATTTTGCGGGATAACCAACCTGACGAGATTCCTTTTGAAGAGGTGGTGCCAGGAGATATTGTTCTTCTTTCCGCGGGTGGGAACATTCCGGGCGACTGTCTCCTCCTTGAATCAAAAGATTTATTTGTTGATGAAGCAACCTTGACCGGGGAAACCTATCCAGCAGAAAAGACCACAGGAGTGATCTGCCGCCAGATATTTCTTTGAGTCAGCGGACCAATACTCTCTTTATGGGAACCCATGTGGTCAGCGGCAGTGCGAAGGCGGTGGTTGTTCTTACCGGCAAAGAATGTGAATTCGGCAAAGTTTCCGAACGGCTTAAACTCAGGCCGCCGGAGACAGAATTTGAACATGGTGTCAGACGATTCGGATATTTCCTTTTGGAAGTGACGTTAGCCCTGGTGATTGCCATCTTTGCAGTCAATGTTTTTCTCGCACGACCTGTGCTCGAATCCTTTCTCTTTTCTCTTGCCCTTGCAGTGGGGCTTATTCCGCAACTTCTCCCGGCAATTATCAGCATCAACCTTGCTCACGGTGCTAAACGTATGGCGATCTCGAAAGTTATCGTTCGACGGCTTGCCTCGATTGAAAACTTCGGTAGTATGAATGTACTGTGCTCTGATAAAACCGGTACCCTAACCGAAGGGAAGGTTCAATTACACGCTGCCCTCAGTGCTGACGGGAAGGAAAACGAAAAGGTGCTCTTGTATGCTTATCTAAATTCTTTTTACGAGACCGGCTTTATTAACCCGATTGATGAAGCCATCCGCACCCATCATACCTTTGATGTGTCTTCTTACCAGAAGCTGGATGAAGTGCCCTATGATTTTATTCGCAAGCGATTGAGCATCCTGGTGGCAAAAGAGAAAACGCACGTAATCATCACCAAAGGTGCTTTGGAAAATGTACTGGCTGTTTGCTCTTCAGTCGAGACGTCTACCGGAGCGATTGCTCCCATCGCTAATGTCCTGGCAGAAATTCATGAGCGCTACGAGGCTTTCAGTTACAAAGGTTTTCGTACGCTCGGTATCGCTTACCGAGAAGTGGGAGCGGAGACAGCTATTACCAAAGACTATGAATCGGCTATGACTTTTCTCGGATTTCTCGTGTTCTTTGATCCGCCCAAGGCCGGAATTAATGAAACAATCCGCCGACTCAAAACATTGGGTGTTTCCCTTAAAGTAATTACCGGCGACAACCACTTGATTGCCGCCAATGTGAGCCAACAGATCGGGTTGGCGAACCCCCAGATACTCACCGGTTCAGACCTGCGTCGCATGAGTGATGAAGCGCTCTGCAAGCAGATTAACGGGATTGACATCTTTGCTGAGGTGGAGCCTAATCAAAAAGAGCGCATTATTCTCGCCCTGAAGAAAGCGGGAAATGTTGTCGGATATATGGGAGATGGCATTAACGATGCCTCCGCACTCCACGCTGCTGATGTGGGTATTTCGGTGGACAGTGCCGTAGATGTGGCCAAAGAAGCAGCGGACATTGTGCTTCTCGAAAAGGATCTGGGTGTTCTGGTGGAGGGGGTAGTAGAAGGAAGGAAGACATTTGCTAACACCCTGAAGTATGTGTTTATGGCAACCAGTGCCAATTTTGGCAACATGTTCAGCATGGCTGGGGCATCCCTTTTTCTTCCCTTTCTTCCTTTGCTACCGAAACAGATTCTGCTTACCAATTTAATGACCGACTTTCCTGAAATGACTATTGCCACGGATAGTGTGGATTCTGAGATGGTTGAACAACCGCGACGGTGGAACATAAAATTCCTCCGCAGATTTATGATCACGTTTGGTATTTTAAGCTCAGTGTTTGACTACCTCACCTTTGGAGCCTTACTGCTCTTTCTCCATGCCACCACCGACCAGTTTCGGGCCGGGTGGTTTATGGAGTCAGTGATTTCCGCCTCATTGATTGTGCTCGTTATTCGGAGCCGGAGGCCGTTTTTCAAAAGCGTTCCGTCAAAGTACTTGTTGCTGGCCACGATCATCATCGTGGGAATAACGCTCGCTTTACCTTTTACGCCCTTTGGAAAAAAACTCTTTGGTTTTGCCGCGCTGCCCTTTTCGTTCATTGTGGTTATGGGGATGATTGTTTTCCTTTACATCGTGGGGGCAGAGATGGTAAAAAAAATATTTTACCGGAGCACAAAATTTTAAGAGGACAAATGAGAAATAAAAGGCCAGTGAATCATGGTCAAGACAAAGCTTCTGCATAGTGTGGGTTCTGTTTTCGGAACACTTCTTTTTGTTCTGGCCCTCTGGGTTTTGCATACGGAACTCAAGACCTACCATTTACACGATATCGTCAACAGGACCCGGGCACTTCCTGCCCATCGTGTTTTTCTCGCTTTTTTGCTCACCGTGCTCAGTTATCTCATTATGACCGGATATGATACCTTAGCTTTGCGGTATATTAGGCGACCTCTTGGTTACGCCAAAACGGCAATTGCCTCTTTTATAGGATATTCTTTTAGTAACAACATAGGGTTATCCATGTTAGCGGGAGGATCCGTCCGTTTCCGCCTTTATACTACCTGGGGACTTTCGGTCTGGGAAATTACTAAAGTAGTTTTCTTTTGCACTGCTACTCTCTGGCTCGGGTTTTTAACCCTTGCCGGGGTGATATTCATTATGGAACCCCTGGCTATTCCACAAGCGCTTCATATCCCTTTTGCCTCAGTTCAGACGCTTGGGGTGATTGCTCTGATTCCGGTAGGGGCATTTTTAATAGGAAGTCTTTTGAGAAAGGAACCCCTGAAGATTCGGGGCTGGGAGTTCACCATTCCTTCCATCAAACTCTTTGGCGGCCAGATGATTGTTGCATTGTTAGATTGGTTCGTGGCCGGATGTGTCCTCTATGTGCTTTTGCCTGCTGCGCCAAGCCTCTCTTTCCTGGGGGTTCTCGGGATATTTCTCCTGGGACAACTTGCAGGCCTGGCAAGCCAGGTGCCAGGAGGCCTCGGTGTTTTTGAGACCGTAGTGCTTTTCCTCCTTTCCCCTACGCTCCCGACATCGGCAATTCTCGGATCACTTTTGGCTTACCGGGGTATCTACTACCTGCTTCCGCTTTTAATAGCTACCATTATGCTCGCTTCACTCGAACTTCTCCAGAAAAAAGACTGGATTCAGAGGATAGCCCGTGGGTTTGGCCAGTGGCTTCCGGTGCTGGTGCCTCAGGTTATGGCATTTGCCACCTTTATTGGCGGGGCCATTCTTCTTTTTTCTGGGGCTACGCCAGGGAATACACTGGCGTTTTTATTGGCTTAAAAAACTCCCCCTGCCGGTCGTCGAGATTTCTCATTTCCTCGGAAGTGTCGTGGGCATGGGGCTTCTTTTACTGGCTCGCGGTTTGCAACGAAGAATTGATGCTGCTTTTGTTTTAACCTCGACCTTATTAGCCGCGGGAGTTATATTTTCCCTCCTTAAGGGACTGGACTATGAAGAAGCGAGTAATTTTAAGCATTGTTCTGCTTGCTCTTCTTCCTGGCCAGCGTTACTTTTACCGGAGGGCTTCAATCATTGACGAGAAGTTCACGTTCGGTTGGATCACCGCAATCATCCTGGTTTTACTTTGTTCGGTGTGGCTCAGCCATGTTTTCTTACAACCATGTTGAATATTCGCATGAACTCTGGTGGAGTTTCACAGTTTAAGGGCCATGCTTCCCGATCGCTTCGGGCGCTGGTGGGAGCAATCGGGGTAGCTCTCTTTCCTTTCTTTTGCCCGACTTCTCCGTCCATCACCTCCGAAGCGGCTTTCTTCACCAACAGAAGAGATGGCAAAGGTCAAACACATTGTTCAGCAATCCCACCAGACGTATGCATATTTAGCTCTGCTCGGGGATAAATCCTTTCTTTTTAGCGAAAAGGAAAACGCTTTCATCATGTACAGTGTTGCTGGCCGAAGCTGGGTGGCGATGGGAGATCCTGTTGGCCCCAAGGAAGAACGGTCTGAACTGATCTGGCGGTTTCGGGAGATGTGTGACCAGTATGATGGTTGGACGGTCTTTTATGAAGTGAGTCAGCGCAATATCCCGCTCTACCTTGATCTCGGGCTTACCCTTCTTAAGCTGGGGGAGGAAGGCCGGGTTTTGCTAAAAGACTTTTCCTTGGAGGGAAATACTCGTAAAGGATTCCGCCATAACTTAACAGACTCGAAAAGGAAGGGTGTACGTTTGAGATCATTCCTGTGGACGCTATTTCTTCATATCTCCCGGAGTTTAAGATTATTTCCGATGCCTGGCTCACGGAAAAAAACACCCGTGAAAAAGGGTTTTCCCTCGGATTTTTTGATGAGGAGTATATGCAGCATTTTCCCGCAGGTCTCATCCGGCAAAACGGCAAAATAATCGCCTTTGCCAATATCTGGCAAGGTGCAGATAACGAAGAACTCTCCATTGACCTGATGCGGTTTCTCCCTGCAGCACCGCCAGGGGTCATGGACTATCTGCTCCTTCATCTCGTGCTTTGGGGGAAGAAAGAAGGATATACGTGGTTCAGCCTGGGAATGGCACCCTTTTCCGGGCTTGAAGACCACGCCCTCGCTCCGCTTTGGAATCGGGTAGGATCCTTTCTTTTTCGCTACGGTGAACACTTTTACAACTTCCAGGGATTGCGGCAATACAAACAAAAATTCAACCCGGAGTGGGAACCCAAATATCTGGTATCCCCAGGAGGTCTTGCTCTTCCAAGGATCCTGGCAAATATTGCCTCGCTGATTTCCGGAGGTATGAAGGGAGTGATTACAAAATGAAAGGCGGTTTTCTTGTTTTTCTGGTGCTTATTGTGGGTATGGTCAATGTCGCACGTGCAGAAGAAACCTTTCTTGAATATGGACGATTCGGCAAGGTCAGTCTTTATCAAGGGTCCTCCCCACCATCTCACGTTGTGCTCTTTGTATCCGGAGATGGAGGATGGAACCTTGGGGTGGTGGATATGGCGAGAGAGCTTGCTACCCTTAATGCCCTTGTGGTGGGTATAGACATTATTCACTTTCTTCGGGAATTAGGAAAGTCCGGTGAACCCTGTTCAAACCCGGCGGCTGACTTTGAGATGCTCAGCAAATTTGTCCAGAAAAAGCTCAATTTTCCCCGCTCCATCGTGCCGGTGCTGGTAGGTTACTCATCAGGAGCGACATTAGTTTATGCTGTCTTAGCGCAAGCTCCTCCCGCCACCTTTTGCGGGGCTATCAGCTTGGGATTCTGTCCGGATCTGTTGTTGACAAAACCGCTCTGTAAAGGACACGGACTTGAGTGGGAGATAGGACCAAAAGGCAAGGGGTATATCTTCCTACCCGCAACCAATCTCCAGGACCCTTGGATTGCCTTGCAAGGTACCATTGACCAGGTCTGCGACCCTGCTTCCACTGAAGACTATGTGAAGAAGGTTAAAGGCGGAGAAATCGTCATACTGCCAAAAGTTGGTCATGGATTTTCAGTACCCAAAAACTGGATGCCCCAATTTAAGAAGGCCTTTCTCCGGATAGTGACAAGGATAAGACAATCCAACCGAGAGAAAGCGAATCAATAACATTAAAAAATCTCTCCCCGGTTGAAATGTCACCCGCAATTGTCCGCAGAAGCAGCAAGGCCGTTGCCTTTGCTCCTGATCAGGCAATGAAGGAGTCGGACGAGAAAAATTTTCTGGACCTCATTTAATTACCGGAGCAGACAAGGAGTAAAGGCAGATGAAAAAGATAGTGTTATTTATGCTTGTTATCATGATGGTAGGAATGATTACCACAGCCCGTGCTGAAGAAGAGACCGTGCAATTCGGTCGCTTCGGCACGGTCCACCTTGTTCGGACCTCACCCCAGCCTTCCCATATTGCCCTTTTTATGTCCGGGGATGGCGGAGGATGTGAACAGCGGATGGTTGACATGGCGCACGCGTTTGCTGAACTGGATACGCTTGTGGTGGTGATTGATATTAACTATTATCTCAAGGAACTGGAAAAATCAGGCAATGGCTGTGCTTATCCTGCTGCCGATCTGGAAATGCTGAGCAAGTTTATTCAAAAAAAGCTTAACTGGCCCCAGTACGTGATACCGGTCCTGATTGGTTATTCTTCGGGCGCAACATTAGTGTATGCGATCCTGGCGCAGGCTCCACCGAATACCTTTTGCGGCGCGATCAGTCTGGGTTTTTGCCCTGACTTTTGCCCTGACCTTGTTGCTTTGCACAAGCCTCTTTGTCGAGGATATGGTCTGGAGTGGAAGACCGAGCCACACAAGAAGGGATATGTATTTCTACCGGCCACGAATCTTCAGGTTCCCTGGATTGTTCTGCAAGGCATTACTGACCAGGTTTGTGCGCCGGCGATCACCGCGACCTTTGTGAAGCAGGTAAAAGGAGGAGAAATCATTATGCTGCCCACAGTTGGCCACGGATTTTGTGACCCTCCAAAGTGGATGCCGCAGGTGAAGCCTACATTTCTTCGCGTGGTAGCCAACGACAAGCCGGTTAAAACTCTTCAGCCGTTATCATTAAAAGATCTCCCGCTGGTTGAGGTTCCCGCAAAAGAACCCGGGGCTCATAACGTTCTGGCGGTGATCATAAGCGGAGATGGTGGCTGGGCAGGGATTGATCGAGACATTGCGAATACCCTCTCGCATAAAGGGGTCCCGGTAGTGGGGTTAAACTCCCTTCAATATTTCTGGAAACGGCGTACCCCTGAAGAATCCTCCCGGGATTTGGAAAGGATTATCAGCCACT
Organism: uncultured delta proteobacterium; assembly: GCA_963727835.1. Lineage (GTDB taxonomy): Bacteria > Desulfobacterota > WTBG01 > JAGOGO01 > JAGOGO01. The sequence continues at coordinate 53,589 of CAVSIB010000007.1, read as the reverse complement.
ATCTTGTACACTGGGGAAAAGAACGCGCCATCCTCATCGGGTATTCTCTTGGCGCAGATGTTCTTCCCTTTATGGCTAACCGTTTACCGCGTGAGGTACTCGACCACGTATCGCTTATCGCTCTCCTTGGCCCGGATGAAAAGATTGACTTTGAATTTCACCTTTCTTACTGGTTGGGGGGTTCTGCTGGGAGCAACGCCCGGCCTGTTTTCCCGGAGGTGGAGAAACTTAAAGGCAAAAAAATTCTCTGTTTCTGCGGAGATCAAGAAACCGATTCCCTGTGCCACAAAATGGATACCAGCCTGGCGAAGATCATTACTCTTAAAGGAGGGCATCATTTTGGTGGTGATTACGAGGGGATTACGGAAACGCTTTTGAAGGAATCGCCGCACTCCTGATGGGCGCCCTTGAAAGGAGGAAGAAATGATTCGCAAACCACACGAGATGGTGGTCTGTCAGATCTGCAAAGAAAAGAAAAAGCTAAACGAGGTTTTGTCTGGAGAACTTGTCCGCCCTTCGATTGTGGCGATGCTCCAGAAGAAGTATCCTGATTGGTTTGCTGAGGGATTTATCTGTCGTTCTGACCCCAATCATTTCCTCTTACGTTGCACTTGCTGGTTTAATGCTGCTTTTTAAGATTATTGAGGAGCGCATATTTCATATGCGCTCCTGTTTGCTTAGATTGTCCCTCGGTAATTATTATTCTTAATCGGAATTATCATCGGAGGCTTGCCTATCGGTCCAAGGACCATCTATCGCCGGCCCGTATCTATAGCTCCCGTTTTCCTGCGGCAGTATATAATACTCCTTGTGCCGCCCAGAAGAAAGGCACGCCGATGACGATTGAACTTTCTACCTTAGAATTGATGTCATAGAGGAACCGTCTCTATATGCCCATCCGCCGTAATAATAATACCCCCCGTGATATCCGCGCCAACCATAATGATGGTGGCCATACGGACCATGATGACCGTATCCATGCCCATGTCCTTCGCCCTGATGACCGTATCCATGCCCATGTCCTCCGCCCTGATGGCCGCTGGCCACCTCTCCGCCTGGTGTCGCCACCATGGCCACCTCTCCGCCTGATGACCACCATGGCCACCTGTTCCCACCCTGATGACCACCATGGCCACCTGTTCCGCCCTGATGACCACCATGGCCGCCTGTTCCGCCCTGATGACCGCCATGGCCACCTGTTCCGCCCTGATGACCACCATGGCCACCTGTTCCGCCCTGATGACCACCATGGCCACCTGTTCCGCCATTCGAGTGATCTGCTTGTGAGTATTCAGGGAATGCGAAGTCGCTGATAGAGGGTTAAAGACATGAAAAGAACAAGTGCAATCCTGATACAACATTTCATGAAATTTCCCCTTTCTTAGATAATGTTTTTCTAGAATTTCAGACTTAGAAATTATGTAGCGCCTCTATTACTAGCCCTTATTTTGAAAAAAAATAAATATTGACCATCTAATGGGCTTTCTTTTTCCCAAAAAGAACCGATTTTGCTATAATCAGCCCTTCTGAGCTGAAAACAATCGAAAACCTTTTGAATAATAAACCAAGAAAATGTTTAAACTTTAAAACCCCAGCAGAGGTCTTTTCCTCTTACGTTGCACTTGCTGGTTTAATGTTGCCATTTATATTAATAAATCTTTTTGCTTTTTGAAGGATAAGGAATAAACTATGTTGATAAAATATCCCCTAAAAAATAAATAATGAATTGGCCGATTCCTGTATTCTGAGGCAGAAAATGATTTATTTTCAGGACCTTCACCAACTTATCTAAAATTCCAAGGTATAGGATCATTGAACAATACAACTTGTTCTACTCCGGAAACCTTTTGACCCTTATCCTTTTATTCTTCTCAACCTCGTTCATTCCTGCGTGTCTGCTCTTTAGGCGCCGACCATTATGATGAGCCAGAACCGGCAAGAAGCTAAAGACCGCCTGCGATCCGAACATGATTAGCAAGTAAACCTCAAGGCCGAACTGAAGATTCGTCATTTAAATGAAAATATAGATTACCTTCTGGCGCAACAATGGCAACGGCTGGTAGAGATTCAACAGATTCAGATGGATTTAATGGAAGAGCTTGTCCGCAAAACTCCCCGGGAATTGGGCGGTTAAATCAAACTTATTGGGGAAATTTAGTTTTATTAGTTTAAGGATAGGGACTATACATTTACTTGAGGTGTTGAATTTTTCTACACCCAAGCACTATTCTAACCACGAGAGAAAAAATTATACCTAAATAAGCTCCTTTCTCAAGCGGCAAATTTCTGCTGCAGACGTTGGATGAAATCATCCATAAAAACTTCCATTCTTTGGAGAAACCGCCTGAATTCTTTTTTATCCGTATCCGCAATTTCCCGCCGAAGCTCAGGGAGGTATCTCAGCAGAATGTCCCGCAGCATTTCCGCCTCTTGAGGAGTTAGTTCAATCTGCGGCATGAGCGCCTTCCTTTCTTTTTGTCTGCATGCCTGGAAACGTTTAAACTTTCCTTTTTATGAAAACCTAACCGAATATCCCGTCCTGTGGACGGGGATGAATGGTTTGTCTTTTTGAATTAAAGAAATCGCGGTGGCGTTAGCCATGAATTCGGCGTAATGCCCCGTTCTGTGAGCGGGGATAGTCGAATTCAAGCGATTTCTTTACTATTATACCAAAAAAATTTGAAAAGGCAAGCCGGTTCAAGGGGATTTACTTTAAGGTTAAACCAATGAGGGCAGGGTCTTGAATTTATGATGAATGATCGTTCTTTATTTTTTTCCTTCGAGGTATTTTTTGAGAAACTGGGCGGTGTAGGAGGTATGAGTGTGCTTTAAAATTTCCTGGGGAGCGCCGGTTGCCACGACGTAGCCGCCTTGGTCTCCTCCTTCCGGTCCGAGGTCAATGATATGGTCGGCGGCCCGGATAATGTCGAGGTTATGTTCGATAATGGCTACTGTATTTCCTTTATCTACCAGTCCGTGGAGTACGCTTAAGAGTTTTTCAATGTCCGCGAAGTGAAGACCGGTGGTGGGTTCATCGAGGATATACAATGTCTTTCCCTGCGCGGGGCGGGAGAATTCGATAAGCGAGTTTAATCCGCTGGGCCTCTCCGCCGGAAAGGGTGGGGCTGGGCTGGCCCAGGGTGAGGTAGTCAAGGCCCATATCGGTGATGATCTTTAAAGGCCTGGCGATGGCGGGAATGGGAGAAAAGAAATCCGCGGCTTCTTTCATGGTCAGGTTGAGCACTTCGGAAATTGTCTTGCCTTTGTAGTTAATGTGTAATGTCTCGTCATTAAACCGTGTTCCCGCGCAGACCTCACAGTCCACATACACATCCGGGAGAAAGCTCATCTCGATCCTCTTTTTCCCCTGACCAGCGCAGGCTTCGCACCGCCCTCCTTTCACATTGAAGGAAAACCGTCCGGGATTATATCCCCGCATCCGGGCATCAGGGATAAGGGAAAAGAGTCTCCGGATATCATCATAGAAGCCCACGTAGGTTGCGGGAGTTGAGCGGGGAGTACGGCCGATGGGTGAGTGGTCAACATCAAGCACCCGGTCAAGATGTTCCCACCCGGATAAAGCGGAGAAAGCCGGGTTGTTTTCTTTTACGCCCAGGAGGTGATTTTTAACACCTCCTAAGATGACTCCTTTTAAGAGCGTTGACTTTCCTGCTCCGGAGACACCGGTAACGCAGGTTAAGGTTCCGAGGGGAAGGGCGATCTCGATATTTTTAAGGTTATGTTCTCGGGCGCCTTTAACCAGAAGCCATTTATCCGGCGAGCGCTTCCGCGAGGTAATGATTCTCCGGTTGTGATTTTTTAAGAATTGTCCGGTGATTGAGTGAGGAGTGTTTAAAAGTGTTTTGAGTGTTCCGGAGGCGATTACTTCACCTCCTTGAATTCCTCCTCCGGGGCCTAAGTCAATAATAAAATCACCGTGCCGAATGGTCTCTTCATCGTGTTCCACCACCACCAAGCTATTACCTAGATTTTTTAACTCTTTCAAGGTTTGGACCAGCATCTGGTTATCGCGGGGGTGAAGCCCGATTGTTGGCTCATCCAGAATATAACAGGCCCCGCGCAGATTCGAGCCGAGCTGAGCGGCTAAACGAATCCTTTGAGACTCACCTCCGGAGAGTGTATCTCCGCGGCGATTGAGGGTGAGATAGGGAAGACCAACTTTGAGAAGAAAGGCAAGGCGGGTGTTAATCTCCCGGACAATGGTGGTGCCGATTGCCTGTTCCTGAGAAGAAAAGGAGATGGTGCGAAAAAACTTCTCCGCTTGAGCAACCGAAAGCGACGCCACATCCCAGATCCCCCAGCCCTTTACCTTGACGGCCAGCGCATTAGCCTTAAGTCTTTTTCCCTTGCAGGCCGGGCACTCCATTTCGTTAACGTCAGGCGGCATATCCGTTTCTTCGACGAACTGATCATAAAAGAATTCTTGTGAGTAATGATCAGACTCGGTAATAAAACCCATTCCCGCACAGCGGGGGCAGGCGCCGTGTTTGCTGTTAAAGGAAAATAAGCGCGGGTCGAGCGGTTCAAAGCTCTGGAGGCAGCGGGGGCAAAACAACGTATCACTATACCGCTTTTGCTTACCCTCAGCACTGACAGCAAAAAAAGTACCCTTTCCCTGCTGGAGGCTTTCTCGAATGATCTCATCCAAGGTAACGCTGCCCCTGAAGAGATATCCTGCTGTGCGATGAGGATGTCAACCGCATGCTCCTGGTAACGGCTTAAAGCCGGAGGCTTGCTAAGATCAATGTTTTTTCCATCAATGCGGGCTTGGGAATAGCCCTTTTTCAGGGCCTGGGTGAAAATATCTTTATGGAACCCTTTTCTTCCGAAGACCTTGGGGGCAAAGAAAGAAACCTGTTCTCCCCGAAACAATTGCCGCACATTTCGCGCAATTTGCTCCACGCTCTGAAGCGTGATCGGCTGATCGCATGAAGGGCAGTGCTGGGTGCCGAGCTTGCTGTAGAGAAGGCGGAGGAAGTGGTAGATTTCCGTCAAGGTGGCAACAATTGACCTTTTCCCTTCCCGGTACATCCGCTGTTCGATCGCCACGGTGGGAGGGATTCCGGTGACTAAGTCAACATTGGGTTTATCCATGATCTTAAGATACTGCCGGACATAAGGGGTAAGGCTTTCGAGGTAACGGCGCTGGCCTTCCGCGAACAGGATGTCAAAAGCAAGCGTGGATTTGCCTGAGCCGCTCATTCCGGTGATGACCACCATTTTCCCCCGGGGGATGGTTACCTTGATGTTTTTGAGGTTGTGTTCCCGTGCGCCCATAATCCGGATTTCCTCGGCAGAAGGCTTGTCGTCTTTTTTAGCGACCGCACGAAGTTTTTTCTCGTGAAGCTTTGAGTCACCCGGTTTGAGAATGTCTTTCAGAAATTTTCCGGTCCAGGACTGGGAACACGCGGCAACTTCTTCAGGAGTGCCCGCAGCCACGAGATAGCCTCCGGCCTCACCTCCTTCGGGTCCCAAGTCAACGATATGGTCAGCGCATTTAATGACCTCGAGGTTATGTTCCACAATAACGATGGAGTTTCCCTTTTCCACTAAACCCTGGAGAGTCGTGATGAGCTTGGCGATGTCATCACAGTGAAGACCGATGGTTGGCTCATCAAAAATAAAAAGGATATTTTTTGCTTTCGGAGCGCTGATCTGTTTCGCCAATTTGAGCCGCTGGGCTTCTCCTCCAGAGAGGGTGTTGAGCGGTTGGCCCAGCCTGAGGTAACCCAAACCAATATCGGTGAGGACTCTTAAAGGAACAATTACCTTGGGCAGGTTTTTGAAAAACTCCATTGCCTCATCCACCGTGAGGCTCAATACCTCCGCGAGATTTTTTCCCTGAATGGTGACTTCCAAAATTTCCGGTTTGAACCTTTTTCCCTGACAGTCCGGGCAGGTGATGTAGATATCGGCTAAAAACTGCATTTCGGTTTTTTCATACCCGGCCCCTTTACAGGTCTCGCATCTTCCGCCTTCGACATTAAAGGAAAACGCTGAGCTCGTGTATCCCCGCTCCTGAGCGAGCGGGGTGCGGGCAAAAAGAGCGCGGATGGGATCAACCGCTTTGAGATAGGTCAGGGGGTTTGAGCGCGGGGTTCCGCTGATGGGCTTTTGGTTAACCAGCATGACCTCGCGAATCAGCTCAGCTCCTTTTATACCGGTAAACGCGCCTGGTTTTTCCTCAAACGCACCTTTCTCCCGCTTTATGCCGCGGTAAAGGATCTCTTCAATCAGGGTGCTTTTTCCTGAACCCGAAACACCGGTTACGCACACCAACATTCCCAGAGGAATTTCGCAGTCGAGGTTCTTGAGGTTGTGCTCGCTTGCTCCGGTGATCTGGATCGTGTTGGTTTTCCGAAGGCTTCTCCTTTTTTTGGGGAGAGAAATTTTCAGCGCTCCGGAGAGGTATTGCCCGGTAAGGGAGTCCTTGGCTCGTATTATTCCCTGCGCTTTTCCGAAATAGACTAATGCTCCTCCCTTCTCGCCCGCGCCCGGCCCGAGGTCAAGGATGTAGTCGCTGTTCTTGATGATTTCCGGATCATGCTCCACCACCAGCACGGTGTTGTTATTTTTTTTAATGTGATGGAGGATATTCATTAAGCGGAGGTTGTCACGGGGGTGAAGTCCAATGCTCGGTTCATCGAGGATGTAAAGGGTATGGGCAAGCGACGAGCCCAAGATGGTGGTGAGATTCACCCGTTCCACTTCACCGCCCGAAAGGGTGCGAGACTGGCGGTCTAAGGAAAGATACCCAAGCCCGACATCAATCAGGTAAAGGAGGCGGTTTTTGATCTCCTGAAGAATTGTCTCACTGATCTTGTCCTCGTTGGCCTTAAGGCGGGTAAAAAAATCATGCGCTTGAGCAGCACTCATCCGGTAAAGCTCGCCGATGTTTTTTTCTTCCACCTTCCAGGTGAGTACTTCTTTTTTGAATCGCGTACCATGACACGCTGGGCACTCACGATAGCTTCGGTAGCGGGAAAGAAAGACCCGAACGTGCATCTTATATTTTTTGGTCTCCAGCCATTCAAAGAAGCCCCGGATTCCGTAATATTCAGAGGTTCCGTTGATGATGTCCTGCTGATCTTTTTCCTTTAAATCTTTAAACGGGATAGTAATCGAAATTTTCCGGCCGCGGCAAAATTTCATCAGGTCGTCAAACTCGATTCGTCCGGGTTCAGGCTTCCAGGGTTTAACCGCTCCTTCTCGTAATGATTTGGTCTTATCCGGGATAACCAGGTCGAGGTCAAAGTCAATAACCCTTCCAAATCCGCGGCAGGTTTCGCACGCCCCTAACGGGCTATTAAAAGAAAAAAGATTGGGGACCGGGTCCTGGTAATTGAGGTCGCAATAGGGGCAGTGAAACTCAGCACTGAATTTTAAAACATCCTGTCCCGGAAAAATAATAGAGCAATGTCCTCCGCCAAACTTAAGCGCTCCTTCGAGCGAATCAATGATCCTTTTTTTTGCCCCTGTTTTCAGGGTCAGGCGGTCCATCACCATGAGAACTTCTTTTTTGGCTTTCTTGAGCACCTGGCTGAGCGGAAGGATTTCGTTGTTATGATAGGCGCGTGAAAACCCCATGCCCGAAAGATAGGTTTCTACGTCGTCCCGGTTAAGTCCATTGAATTTCATTGGGAACGCGATGATAAATTCTGTTCCTTCCCTCCGAGTCAGGAGACTCTCCCAGATGGTGAACGCGGTATCCTTCCCCACTGTTCTTCCGCAGGTAGGGCAGTAAAGACGCGCCATTTTAGCAAAAAGGAGCTTGCAGAAGTCAGTGATTTCGGTCATGGTGCCCACGGTGGAGCGGGAAGTTTTAACCAGGTTTTTGCTGTCAATGGCGATTGCCGGAGGAATCCCTTCGATTTTATCCACATGGGGTTTATCCATCCGATCCATAAACTGGCGGGCATAGGGGGAAAAGGTCTCCACATACCTTCTTTGCCCTTCGGCATAGATGGTATCGAGGGCGAGGGATGACTTTCCTGAGCCGCTTACCCCGGTAATGGCAATGATCTTAAAGAGGGGGATTTCAAGGTTCAGGTTTTTTAAATTATTCTGCTTCGCGCCGGTAATCCGGATTGAGTCGTAAGCGCTCATTTTTTTGGCGTACTGCTGTCGTTATTAATCTTTCTTTCTTGACAAGTTCTTGATTTTTTGATAATACCTTTTCGGTCTTTAGGAAGAGATTTTTTCAATCCCCAAGCTATTATCATCGTTTAAAATTTTAAAGAATATTTTATTGCTTAAACCCCGCGCCCTTCGGAGAGGGTATCGCGCAACCGTTTAAGATAGACTAACCCGTGCAAAAAAAGTATATTTCACTATACTCTCTTTCCCCCTTTGTTTCCAGGCGGGGAATCAAAATTTTTTGTTAAAGAAATTCCCTGCGTTTTGCCGGAATCTGATAATTTTGAAAATTTCTCCGCTGTTCGGGAAAACGCCCGGCTGATTGTAAAAAAACACCTTAGCAAAGTCAGGAGAACATGAAACGAGATAACAAGATAGATGAATTATTCGAAGAGTTTGGCTCTTCACTGTCGGTAAATTTGATTGTCCAAGGGCCTCGAGAAGTTCTTGACCTCAGACGCCAGCTTCTTAAAGGGTGTTTGCAATGCGACAAGCGGATCAGCGAATTTATGCTTCCCCAGGATATCGCCTGTGCGCTTACTGCCGGACATTATGAAATAAAATCCGATGCCGCAAAATTTCTCCAAAAAATCTGGAACAATGCTATTTCCCTTGCTGACGCAAGCGAGAACACTGACGGTCTTGTTCGGGCTTCCGGGGATGCGGCCATGGTGCTGAAAACCTTAAAAGAAGTTGACCCGAAAAAATTCCTCGAAGTTTTGTGTATCCTGTGGAAATACGAAAAGGAGAAAAAGGGTGACAAAGCTCATACCGTATAAGAAAGCAAAAAACCAAGCCCTTAAGCTTCTTAAAGCTAACGATGTAAAAGAAGCAGAGAATGTTTTAGCCCTTTGCACGGACGAAACCCGCCTGCGCATTTATGGGGAAATGACACCTCATGAGCTGGGATTGTTGGCTTCCCGGGCAGACATGAGCTGGATAATTTGTGAATTGCCTCGGGAAACGCTGCTCAACGCGCTCGCCCATGATCCGGAACTGATTGATGAAAAAGGCCAGCTCTATCCGGTGCAGGCAGTGGCCGTTGCCTATTCTTTAACTGACCGGGAGGATGCCCCGACCCTTTATCAAGAAGAGGGCCTTATCCGCAACATTGTAAGCATGGCTTTTTTGGTTGAAGTGCCGGAGGAATTTGATTTCGATGAGGAAGATGAGGTGACAAACTGGCTTTTGAACCATTGGCTTAATCGGTTTGAGCCGGATATCGATGACTTGCTGCAATATGATGAGGAAACGTTAGGTGGTATTACGGCAGAGATCCGTGAGAAAGCGAAAGAAGAGATCCGGATGATTCAAAAGGCGATGAAAGCACGAGCGGAAAAAGTCGAACGCGAAATGTTTGATATTTAAATTTTATCCCCGCGTTCCTCGCATTGAGGGAACGCGTTATTACCCTAATTAAAGCGATATACTATTCCTATGACGTTTCTCGTTAAATGGCAACCTTCCCGCAAAGCATGGGATCCTGATCCCCAAAAACCATTTTTGGTTCAGGTTCTTAAACAGGCGGTCTTTAGTAACCTGCTTGACCTGGACTTTTTATTTTATTTTAAGAACTCGCTTGCGGTTATGTGTGAGATCTGGCTCAAAAGGGTGGGGATTGATCCGTTGATCAATGCCAGAAAAAACTTTCATGCTTTACAGGATGAGTTTTTTAAGGTTCTCGCGCAGGTCAACCGGGGATTTGAGCTTGAAGTAAATGCCGACTGGAAGGGTGGCATAGGAAGGTTAATTGAGCTGTGGAGGAATATCGAACGGGAAAGTGAAGCGCAATGGAATGACTACAAGGAGGAGCGGCGCAAGGGCGATCCGGCCAGCCGCTTTGAGCTGCAACAAGAGCCCAAGCAGGATGTGGCCGATGCTTTTTGGGTGAGCATGTTTAGAAAAGGAAGGAAGTGGAAAAAGGGGGCCCTTGACCTTGCGGAGGTAATTGACGGGCAGCAAGCCCGGTTTTTTATTTCCCCGTTTGAGAGTGATGAACACAAAACTTTTACTGATACTAAAACTCATCTATTGAGGAACACTCAGGAAGCATGGGTTTATACCACGCTTTCCTCCAAACTGGGTTTAACCCCTGGTTATGATTTTCTGGGAGAGACTTTTGCGGCAAGTTTGAAGACGATCAAAGAGGCTCGAAGGATTATCCGCGAAGGCAATGCCAAACTTTGGCTGATCAAGAATTTTTTTCAGCTTAACCGGAGAGAGTGGGTCTATTTACTGGGCACATTAACCGGCGGGCATGTTCCTTTAGAGCGCTTGTTCGGGAATCTGATCACCACCATCATTCTCAAACACGACCGAAGATCATTTGAACTCAAAGAAGAGGATGCGGGGGAGCTGTTTCGAGTTTTTTGGATTCATGGGCTCACGCTTCCCTATGACCAGGCAGAACATGTCGCGTGCTTCCTTCACCAAGCCATTGTCAATGCCACAGAATATAAAATTTACGCTGACGCGCTCACGGTTTTATCCGCCTTGCACCGTGCAGGAGAAAATGGAAAACGCCATAAAACCTTTTCTGAGGCCGGTAAGGTTTTGCCTGCTTTGGATAGGGAAATAAATCATATCGTCCAGCACCAGATCTATGAAGCTGACGTTGACCTTGCCGGCTTAGACGTTCCGATTAACACGGGAAAAAGATACCAACTGCTGATCGCGAAGCTGGAGTTGGTTGTATCGCTGGAGATGGAAATTCATAAAGTGGTGGAAGAAATTTTTTGGAAGGTCATTGAGACATTTTCCGACCTTATCAGAGCGTATAAGATCCAAAAGAAAAGAAAACTTTCCGAAGAAGAAAAAAAAGCGTTAAAAAAAATAGCTCAAAAATATTACCTCCGACCGGAGGAGAAAAACTTTCTTTCCTACGCACCGGATCGCTGCTATGTTGGTAAAGAGCTTGGATACTTTAACGTGAGGGTGGCGCGGGAAGGGCGGACAGAAACTCCGGGTGAACTTTTTTTTGAGAAGAAAACTCAGAAAATAAAAAAAGACTACCTGATCCCGCCCATCCATATCCGCCGGGAATTGATCTCTCTTGGAGGCCGCTACGGCAAAATCATCGCGGATATCACGGACAAGAAAAAAAACAAGGTTTTTCCTGATGCCAAACTTATCTGGACGCCGGCCAAAATTCAGGTCACGGACAAGCGATACCTGCGAAAGATCAAACCTCAAACTCTCTACGAGATAAAGATAAAGCAGGCTCTTCCTCGCAAGTCACGGGAAAAGTGGGAGTAGCTTCACCCAGAAATTGCTTCGCTCACTTTTTGGTGAGACAGGGAGGGACCAAAAAAAATGAATGCCCGCAACGGCAAATATTATTTCATGGAGGGAATATGAAGATAGGGTACAGGGTTTTGTTGATGGTTTTTTTGTTTCCTTTGTTTTTATTCGCCACTGAAGATTTAAAACAAAATACACACAGTAATTCTACGGAGCTTGCGGTTGCCAGCGCGGAGCAGTGGCTTAAAATCATTGATGCTGATAATTATGACAAAGGCTGGAGGCATGCATCCGAATATCTAAAAAACGCGGTTTCCAAAGATTCTTTTAAACAGACACTGCGGGGGGTGAGAAGCCCGTTAGGCAGCATGAAAACCCGAGTTTTGGATTCAGCACAATATACCACCCGCCTTCCGGGATCTCCGGAGGGAGAGTATGTGGTGATCCAATTTAAAGCCGGATTTGAAAACAAAGGGTATGCGGTTGAGACGTTAATTGCTAAGAAAGAAAAAGATGGCCAGTGGAAGGTGGCCGGATATTATATCAAGTAGAAACAAAGCGGCGAAAGAACAGATCGCGTCATCACCGCCGCAACAGTCATAAAAAATGTCACCGGCAAAGGGGAACGGAAATCCCCCGTCTTTTTGATTATCGGTAGAAAGTAATGGGTATACCTTAGGATGAATGCCCGCAACGGGGGATGGCGCCAGTGAAAAAGTGTTACCCTTTTTCTCTTATTGCTCACCCGTCCCCAATATCAATTTTTATTTTACTTTATCAGAATAAAAAACAGCCTTGAAATTGTGCTGTAGCGTGTGGTATAAAAATTTATTACGCTGAGGGCATAAAATTTTAAACAAGTACTGAAAAGGATACCAGAGACCATGAAAAGCATACCCTGTTTTTTGCTTATCTTAGCTATGAGCTTTTTTATCTCCCCACCATTTTCTGCCTCCGGGTCAGCCGATTTTGCTTCTCTCCAAAGGGAAATGGTTAAACAGCAAATTATTGCCCGAGGAATAAAAGACCCCCGGGTGATAAAGGCGATGGGAAAGGTGCCGAGACACCTTTTTGTGCTTGAAGACCATCGGGCGTGTGCTTACAATGATGTTCCCTTGTGCATCGGGGAAGGCCAAACCATCTCCCAGCCTTATATTGTTGCTTTTATGACCGAAACCCTTGACCTAAAAGCGGGAGATAAAATTTTGGAAATTGGCACTGGCTCTGGGTACCAGGCAGCGATCCTGGCTGAAATTGTCAAAGAAGTCTACACTATCGAAATTATCGAAAAGCTGGGGAAGAGAGCGAAAGCAACATTAGCCCACTTGGGTTATAAAAACATCCACGTGAAAATTGGAGACGGTTATAAAGGCTGGCCGGAACAAGCGCCCTTTGATGCTGTGATCGTGACCTGTGCGCCCGAAAAGATTCCTCCGGCTCTGGTAAGCCAATTAAAAGAAGGGGGGCGGATGATCATACCGGTGGGCACAGAGGGGAGAGTCCAGAAACTAATAAAGGTTACCAAAAAAAACGGACGCACTGAGATCCAAGAGGAGAGATATGTCAAATTTGTCCCGATGGTTAAGTGCAAATCATAAAAAAAGAAATCAGAGATCAAATTTTAGCAGTCAGTAAAAGGATAGGGCACCTCTATAAAAATAGACTTAACGGCAAAGCTCATAAAAGCAGATAACACGCACAAACGGAAGATTTAACTTCCGCCGTGCGGGACTTTGTATGGGTGTTACGCGGCTAAATTTTCCCTTTTAAGAATTTTACCCTGAGCGCTGATAATTACTTTTTCAAACGGAATTTTTTTCCCGGCTAATTCCAGCCCTTTCTGGACGATGAACGGAAGACCTTGACAGCAGGGCACATCCATCACCACGACCGTAACGCTTTTCACATCCGCGGTTTTAAAAATTTCGGAAAATTTCTGAACATACGCCTCAACGTCATCGAACTTCGGACAGCCCACCATGACCGCCTTTCCTTTAAGGAAATCAGCGTGAAAGTTGGGATAAGCAACAGGCGTGCAATCCGCAGCCACTAAGAGGTCCGCCCCTTTTAGAAAATGAGCTTTGGGTGGCAACAGCCTGATCTGCACCGGCCAGTGAGTAAGGGCTGACTCTTGCGCGGCGATATTTGTTGGTGCGGGCCTTTCCGCAGGGGGTGCAAAAGTTCGTATCTGAGCAGAAGGGCATCCGCAGGGCATGCTTTCTTGCGGGGATTCTTTGGTTTTTAAATGCTCTTCTACGGCCTTCTCATCAAATTCTTCCACGTCCCGCTCCAAAACTTTCAATGCGTCATTGGGGCAGGTACCCAGACACGCGCCCAAGCCATCGCAGTATTTTTCGGAAACAAGTTTTGCCTTGCCATCAATAATGTGAATGGCTCCTTCGGCGCAGGAAGGCACGCACTGGCCGCAGCCGTCGCAGTTGTCTTCATCAATTTCAATGATCTTTCGTTTTGCTTTCATGTCTTATTCCTCAATACCGTAATTAAAAAATCCCCTCGGACTCCCCTTGATACAAAGGGGGGGAGTGAGGAGGATTGTGAGCGTCATAATAATTCCGGCCATTTCTTTTTATATCGCCGCATGCTTCGAAAAGATTTTCTCGGCTAGTTGTTTACCGGTTTCCGTTAAAAAGGTTCGGTTTATTTTTTCTGCCACTTTGTCAGGGGTGAGCGGAGTCTCTTCCAGTTTTTCTTCCAGGCTGACAATTTGATCCGCATCAAAGACGACTTTAAAATTTATGGTTTCCTTTGCCCGGGGATGATTGTGGCGGCCGATGATATCACAGACCTCATCGATCAACTCAGCATCCGCCCCTAAATTCGTCAAAATGGCGCGCGCGATAGCAGGTCCTTTTTGCTCCTGGTAAGGGGTGGCTGTGCTTTGGTATTCCCGCTCGGCTTCTTTAATCCCGATATCGTGGAGATAGGCGGCAGATAAAACCACGGCCGGATCTCCTTTTTCTTCTTTAACCAGCTTTTCAGCGTAGCGGGCGACCTTGGTAGCGTGTCCGATCCGTTTAAAATCTTTCTGAAAGTACGCTTTCATCTCAATGGCTACCCGGTCCTTGAGAAGGTTCTTCCTCTGGGTGACCAATTCAGGCGGCAAATCCCCGAGACATTCCTTGGCAAACTTGCAGTATGCCGCACAACCGAAGTCCATATTCGGATTTACCAGCTTTTCGCCGCACTTTTTACACCGCCTGGTTGGTTCATCTTTAAAGAACTCCTCTGCGTTGCCGCACCTGGGGCAGGCAACCTCAAACACGGCCTCAGCACTCCAGTAGCGGGTGTCTTGTCCCGGACATTTCATCGGATCGTTCTCCTTGTTGAATTTTCGCTTATCCCAGAATCGCTTTCAGGTCTTCGTCCGGCGTGCTGATGGGCTTGATATTGAAGGTCTTCACCAACACATCGAGCACATTGGGAGTAATAAAAGCCGGCAGGCTTGGCCCCAAGCGGATATCATTGATTCCCAGATATAAAAGGGTAAGCAATATGGCAACTGCCTTTTGTTCATACCAGGATACGATCATCGACAGGGGCAGATCATTAACCCCAACATTAAAGGCTTTGGCAAGCGCTATTGCAATCTGGATGGCGGAATAGGCGTCATTGCATTGACCGATATCCAGAAGCCTTGGGATTTCTCCGATCGTGCCCAGGTCTTTGTCAAAAAAGCGGAACTTTCCACAGGCCAGGGTGAGCACCACACAATCCTTCGGTACTTTTTCCACAAACTCTTTATAGTAACTTCGCCCTGGTTTGGCGCCATCGCAGCCGCCGACCAGGAAGAAGTGGCGGATTGCTTTGCGTTTAACCGCGTCGATCACCGTACCCGCGATGCCAAGCACGGCGTTGTGACCAAACCCGCACATGACGGACCGGCCATTGGTATCTTCCGTGAATCCCGGCATTTCCAGGGCCTTTTTAATCACCGGCGCAAAATCATAATTGTCAATATGGGTTACTCCCGGGAAGCCAACCAAGCCGGTGGTAAAGATATTACTCTGGTACGATTCTTTCGGTCTTTGGATGCAGTTGGTGGTCATCAGAATCGCGCCGGGAAAGTCTGCGAACTCCTTGGTCTGGTTTTGCCATGCGGTTCCATAGTGGCCATAGAAGTGGGAATACTTTTTTAACTTAGGATAACCGTGGCAGGGGAGCATCTCGCCGTGTGAATAGACGTAGATACCTTTGCCTTCTGACTGTTTGAGGATCTCTTCCAGGTCTTTAAGGTCATGTCCGGAGACTAAAATCGCTTTCCCTTTTTTGGTTCCCAGGGGGATCTTCGTGGGTACGGGATGGCCGTAAGCTCCGGTATTGGCAGCATCTAAAAGTTCCATGGTCTTTAAGTTAACTTCACCGCACTTAAGCACCAGTTTTACCCAGTCATCAAGGGTAAGGGTTTTATTCAGGGTTGCGGCTAAGCCTTCATGGATAAAAGCATAGACCGCCTCGTCTTCTTTTCCTAAGAGCAGCGCGTGGTCAGCGTAAGCAGCGATTCCCTTAATGCCGAACAAGAGGGTGTGGTGAAGCGCAAGAATATCGGGGTTGATGGTGGGGTCTGATTTAAGACCCACAACTTCTCCCTGTTTGATCAATCCTTCTAAGGTTGCTTCCAGTTTAAACGTCGCGGGTCCTTCGGGAAAATTTTGCTTGCCGATTTTTTTCTTAAGATTTTCCCGAAGCGTCATTGCATGGTTGATGATGGGGAGGAACCTCTGCGGATCAAAGTTCACGTTGGTCAAGGTAGAAAATAAAGCTTCCACGGTGAAGACGTTTACCTCCCGGTCAGTAATTCCTTTTTTCCGCGCCTCCTGAGCAACCAAAGCCAAGCCTTTAAGAATGTAAATGAGAAGGTCTTGAAGCGTGGCAACATCGTGGGGCTTACCACAAACTCCAACTTTGGTGCACCCTTCGCCTTTGGCCGTTTGTTCACATTGATAGCAAAACATTTTTTACCTCCTTCTTTAAATTAATTTTTGTTTCGCGTTGTTATCGTTATTTCAACGTATTGTTAATTAAAAGTATAACCTACTTGTTTGATGATTGCATTGACCTAAGTCAATCCCCCCTATTTTTTTTGCCGGCAATCAGTTTTTAAAAAGAGATCCAAACCCTTTCTGCTCTAAAATTTTTACCACGCGTTCAACTTTAAAAGAGTTTTGTTGAGAGTAGTCCAGACATTGGTCAATAATATTGGCTACTTCTTTCTCACGATAGATTCCCGGCAGTTCCCTGACCAGCTGGGGATGCCATCCAAAATTCTCCCCGATTTGAATTCGGAAACCTTGAGACCCTTCCTGTAAAGTCCCGGTTGGACAAACAGCAATGCGCTTGCCTGTTATTCTAATGTTATCGGTAATCATTCGGGTAATGCCTTGACTAAGAGCAAAGAAAAAGGTAAGGTTCAATCCCGTGGATACGATAAAACAGATTACCAGCATACCTCTGTTTCAAGGGCTTTCCCAAGAATACCTTCAGGATCTTTCCGGTATCGCCATTGAAAAAGTCGTAAAACGGGGTCAGGGAATATTTTCTGAAGGTGACGAGGGCAAGGGCTTTTATGTGGTCATTTCCGGTCGGGTAAAGATCTTTAAGCTTTCTCTGGAGGGAAAAGAGCAGATTCTTCACATCTTTGGTCCAGGAGAGCCTTTTGGTGAAGTGCCGGTTTTTGCGGGAAGCCCCTATCCGGCGAATGCTCAAGCTCTGGAAAAGACCCGTATCTTTTATTTTCCTCGCGAGGCTTTTGTTGGCTTGATCAGGAAGACTCCCTCTCTGGCTTTGAACATGCTGGCCGTGTTGTCTCACCGTTTGCATCGATTTACTGCCTTGGTTGAAGATTTGTCGCTCAAGGAAGTTCCGGGAAGATTCGCAGCCTACCTGTTTTACCTCAGTGACAAACAAAAAGGTAATGATGACTTGGCATTAGAGATTACCAAAGTCCAGCTTTCAAGCCTTTTAGGTACTATTCCAGAGACGCTTTCACGCATACTTTCAAAGATGACTAAAGAAGGGATTATTGCCACCGATATCCATGGTCGTATCCGGATCGTAGACCGAAGAACGTTAAAAAAATTAGCTCAGGGAGAGATTCGTTTGTCTAAATCGAGCTTTTAAAGGGAAGGGTTTTACCCTTTTTAATGCTTATGGCTTTGTTCTCCTCCTCTGCCGATTCAGAAGAGGGTTGATGAATGTACTCTTCGATCAATTTCCTCGCCTCATGATCATACATCTGCACTGGTGGGTGTTTCATGCAATAGGCAGAGATAGGAAGCAATGCCCCTGCATCGTGCCGATCACGGGCTACTTTACAGTAACGGATCGCATCAATCGTCACTCCAGCACTGTTCGGTGAGTCTTGGACCGAGAGACGGCATTCTAATTCAAAGGGTATACCGGCAAACCCGCGTGCTTCCATCCGGATAAAACAAACCTTATTGTCATTCTGCCAGGGAACATAGTCCGAAGGACCGATATGGATATTTTCATCAGCGAGCGGTACTTCGAGCTGGGATTGAACGGATCTGGTTTTTGATTGTTTTTTGGTTATGAGCCGGCTTCGTTCCAGCATATTGAGAAAGTCGGTATTGCCGCCGGTGTTGAGCTGATAGGTCCGCTCTATTCGGGTTCCCCTTTCTTCAAAAAGGCGGGCTAAAGTTCTGTGGAGAATGGTTGCGCCAAGCTGAGATTTAACATCATCACCGATTACGGGAATTCCGCGTTTCAAAAACTTCTTAGCCCAATCCGAATCGGAAACAATAAAAACCGGCATGCAATTGATAAAACTCACCCCGGTATTTAGGCAACACCGGGCATAATACCGCGCAGCTTCCTCTGATCCCACGGGTAAATAGTTGAGGAGAATATCGGGTTCTTTCTCTCGAAGGATTTGTTCGACATCAACGGGGGAGGCCTTAGCGATCCGGAAAGCACGATCGTCAGGATAGTCCAGCATATGGCCGGCAACGCCATCCATGACCGGACCCATTTTCACGGTCACTCCATAATGGGGGAGTTCTTTCCAAATAGGCATGATGCAATTGGGCTTTGCATTGATAGCCACTTCCAGAGCTTTTTCCACTTTTCGCGCGTCAATATCAAAAGCAGCAACGACTCGGATATCGCTCGGCAGATAGCCACCCAGCGCCTTGTGCATAAGGCCGAGCGTATCTTCAGGATTATGCCGGTAATATTCAAGTCCCTGAAGTAAGGCGGCTACACAATTTCCCACGCCCACTAATGCAATTTTAATTGGTTCTCCCATGGCACATTCCTCCTTTCAGGTTATCGGAGAAGACCGCATAGAAGAAAAAATAGAATAAGATAATCAAATCGAGGTTCAATTGGAAAAAATTTATTTTATTCTATTAAACGAGAAAAGTCACCTTTTTTGTGAGTAAAAAAACATTTATCAATAACTTACTGTTCTTTGACTACGACGAAAAAAGAGCCTTCTTTGCGGTTTACGAAAAAGAGGATTCCCTCTTTTAGGGAAGAATCTTTTAGAGTGTCTCGATAATCTTTGAGTGAGTTAACTGGTTTTCGGTTAACTTCTTTAATAACATCCCCTGATTTTAAACCAGCTTCATCAGCCGCGCTTCTTGGCTCAACCTGGGAAACAACTACTCCTTGTTCACTTTCCGGGTAACCAAAGTTTTGGGCTACTTCAGGGGTGAGTTCTTCAACCTGAATCCCAATATCAGGGCTCATTTTCTTAGGTGCAAGTTTTTTTGCTTCCTCGTTTTCTTTTACGGTAACAACAAAGGATTTTCTTTCCCGATCTCGAACGACAATGAGTTTAACCGACTCTCCTATGGGGGTTTTTCCTACCAGCCGGGAAAAGTCTTGTATCCTATTAATTTTTTTACCGTTACACTCAACCACGATATCTTCTTTTTTAAGACCAGCTTTATCCGCTGGGCTGCCAGGGATAACATCAGTGATCAAGGCTCCTTCCAGGTCTTTAACCCCAAATGTTTCCGCCAATTCGGGAGTGAGGTCTTGGATAGAAACTCCCATCCATCCACGGGTAACTCTGCCTTGTTTTTTAAGTTGTTCCATGATTTCTTTAGCCATATTGATGGGAACGGCAAACCCAATCCCGATATTGGTGCCTGTTGTGGTGTAGATAAGGGTATTAATTCCAACCACCTCTCCTTGGATATTGAATAAAGGGCCTCCGCTGTTGCCAGGGTTTATAGAAGCATCAGTTTGAATAAAATCATCGTATGGACCAACGCCGATGGTCCTTCCTTTTGCGCTCACAATGCCGGCGGTTACCGTATGATCCAATCCAAAGGGATTCCCAATAGCCATTACCCAATCCCCTACCCTCAGCTTGTTAGAATCCCCCAATTTTACCGGCTCAGGAAAGTCAACCCACCTTTTTGCCTTGATCAGGGCTAAGTCAGTCTTTTCATCACGACCGACAACTTCAGCCTCATAGGTTTTTTCATTCGCTAAACGAATATTTATTTGCTCTGCTTCCTCCACCATATGGGCATTGGTTATAATATACCCTTCCTTGGAAATAATGAATCCAGAACCCAAACTTTTCTGTTTTTCTTGAGGAAGCTTTCGCCCAAAAAAATTTTCCCAGAAATCCCTTCCAAAAAAATCTTCGGAAGGAGATTTAGGGTTGCCAGAGAAATCGGGCGATTTAGCCATTTTTGTGGTACTAATATTGACTACTGCCGGACTTACCTTGTCCACCAAATCAGCAAAAGAAGGAGGAAAACCTTTAATGATAACAGACGAGGTTGATTTCGAAGGCAATAAATTTCTTAAGAAATCAAGGTTGCCAAAGTAATAACCTCCGATAACTCCTAAAATGATGCCGAAGGTTAAAATGCCAACAAAAAATTTGACAGAAACTTTTCCCGAATTAGGTCGCATGGCTTTAGTTCATTATATATTTATTGATTTTATAAAATTTTTATAATCATTTCTTTTCTACTATAAAAAATTTCTTCTTTTGTGACAAGCAAATTCGCACTGTTTTCTTACGGTGTAAAATTTTTCACTTTAATGATTGGGATAAACAGATTGGAGTGAAAAAAAGCAGCCCAATTAATAGGCTGCTTTTTTTGGTACGAAAGGCGGCACCCGGATTCGAACCGGGGAATAAAGGTTTTGCAGAAGAAATTTTAGAATTTAAATTTAATAAATTCAGTAACTTACCTTACAAAGATTGTCAAAATATTACCACAAAATGTAACCTATCCGCAACCAGTTTCCGCAATTTGCAAGGTGAGTCTAAATCAAGATAAAATCAACTTTTTCTTTGGGTAGAGAGATATCTCCAACAAGGCGGTTTTTCTTTACCACTTTCCCCGGTCTTAATCCCCAGGATTTATTGAGGAGGCAGAAATTGAAAAATTTTCAGATGACCTTCGGTGGATTATAGAAAAAGAGGCCAAGAATTTTGAAGAGCTTGCCGTATGGCTTTATTACCTTTGGCTTATGTATCGCCGAGGAAGACGTTTAATAAAAAAACCTGGTGGTTCAGAGAAAGTTAAATTTGAGGTTCGTTTGCCAGAAGCTGATGAAGAAATCGAAAAAATAAAAAATGGAATGGAGAAACAACATTTGAGATGGCTACCGAAGTTCTTTCCACGCTCAAAAGGACTGCAACCAGATGAGAGGGAAAAGTTAAGGGAATCCCCTTTAGAAATAAAAAAAGAACCATTTCAACAAATAGAGTGGGGGAATCAGTTTTTTAAAAATGGC
The DNA here is from genome assembly GCA_963727835.1 of uncultured delta proteobacterium. Classification (GTDB taxonomy): domain Bacteria; phylum Desulfobacterota; class WTBG01; order JAGOGO01; family JAGOGO01. Next base: position 32,442 of record CAVSIB010000007.1, on the reverse strand, counting down.
CTCCGTGCATTTGACCTGATTGTATCCCGAATTGATGAATTAAAGGAACTATTAAAGAAAGAACTAAGGGTAACGACTAATGTTGCAGGGGCTGATGCTTTAAATTCTTCCCCAGAAAGCCTTTACTACCTTTCAATAATGGCCTATTTTTTTTCAAAATTATGTCAAAATTTTGATAGGCTCATTCCTTAACTGTCATTAATTTATTACAAAAATTAATCAAATTATTTTTAATAACCTCCGGTGATAAAAACCGGTCAAATATCCTTCTGGTATTTCCGGATATTCGATAAAATTCATCGTCGCTTTTTTCTCTCTTTAATTCTTTCTCCATGGCGGGATGGAACCTGCCGGGATAATTGGTTATCACTTCCTGGTTAAAATAAAAACATTGAGACAGTCTGTTGATTGATTTCAATTTATTTAACGCCTCCGGGTGCTTCCGGTCATAATAAATATAAGCGGTATGGTAGCAAGCGTATTCGCTGACACAACCGGGAGTCCACTCAAAAAATTTACCTTTGGCTCTGCCGCGGAAATTGCAGTTAATCACTTCATCATCCATAAAATAGGAATCGGCGGTGTAAATATCAATGTTTTCCATCTCCAATAATCTGGCGTCCAGATTAATCGGATTGAAAAAGGTATAAATCCGGTTACTTTTGATAATATCATCGGATATGGGAGGCGTCATTATCACATCTTCCAAATATAATACCGGTTTTTCGCATTCAAGTTCGTTGGTTAATAAAAGATAAGATTCATAGGAAGAAACCACAAAAAATGAAATCGCTTCGTTTTTATAAAAACGATTGAACCAGTAAGCCACATCATCAACAATTCTTAAACCATATATACGATCATCTTTCTTTTTATATCCTACATAGTCCCCGGTCTTGCTTTTGTTGATAATATTTATATCCTGCGGGGTATTAAAAAAGATATCATTACCATCAACTAAATTGGTGATGGTATAATCCGAGGCAAGGTATTGATTGTCGGTTGAGATGATATTTATTTTCATATTTATTATTTATGAAAAAAAACGCTTATTCTCGGTTTATATTTCTCGATGATGAAAGCGGGAAGCCTCCGTTTACTGTTAATTCCCAGGCTTTTGCAGGTATAATCGATAAAATAATACCAGCTGGTAAAAAAATTACCCTTTCTTTCATAGAGCCAATAACCGCGCCATAAATACCATAGTTTCCCACAGAGTAAAAACTCGGTATTATTCGCCATTCGATAATAGTCTTTCTTCTTACTCTTTTCCATCGGTAATTGTGAAAGCGCTTTGATGAACGATTCGGGAATCGGAAGGGAGAAGTTTTTTAACAAATAAGAAAAAGCGACCTTAAGCTCTATTGCCACATCAAATTTCTTGATGCGTTTGATCAAGAATTCCCAGTCAATGGGCGTCGTTCTGATAAGACTTGCCACATCGAGCGCCCATCGCAAGGTTCTTTGAAAAATCTGCTCCGCCCCATGAACAATAATATGAATAATCATGTCTTCATGGCAGGGGATTTTACATCTGACCCCGTGCAGCTTGAAATCAAGGGAATGGTTGAATACCTCCTCATAGCACATCGGATGTTCTTTGTTGTCCTTGAATAAATACATGAACAAGCGCCAGTGTATATCTATCCGGACATCCTGCTTATTAATAAAAGCAATCTCTTTGATATATTTATTTGCCAGCGGCGCTGAAATCCGGTTAAGAGCAAAAGGAGATTGCTCAAAAAATTCCCAGTCATTGGCCTTCATTATCTCGGTCGCTTTTTCGACATGTTTTTGATCGATAAGCATATCCACATCGGCAATAGACCGCGCTCCGGTATTCTTATAGACATTCTTTAATAAAGGCACTCCTTTGAGTAAAATGACCGGAATGTTTTCTTTCTTAAATAAAGAGATAACCTTTCTCACCGCATCGATAACTAACAGATTCTTATACCAGGTAAATTGGTGTACTCCTTTTATCCTCTTGATCTCATCATCCGGGATGTTCAATTCCTTTAATCGCAAATACAAAAAAGGAATTAATTTTGCGGTGGCTTTATCCAGGCGATCAAAAACAATCTGGTCTTTCCATTGCTGCCATAATTTCGGAAAATCATTTTTGCTTGAAAGCAGCATCTGAAGGAAAAAATTTTCTTCTTTATTGGGAAAACTTTTTGGATATTTAAAATCTCTCATGATTTTTAAATAGGTTAACCGGCCTGCTATTCATTGTTTTCTTCTTCGGGCTAATGATTCTCTGATTATTTTTAAATATTCACTTTTATTCGTCGATGATGCTAAAGCCCCCTTATTGGTTTCATGAATTCTTCTTTTAACCAGAACATCATCAACGATCCCAAAATTTAAACCAGCTTCTTTAGCCTTGAACAACCAGTCAACCGATTCTCCATTTTTCCATCGCGCATCAAAATAACCAACCCGGTCAAAGGAAGCCCTTTTCACTACCATCGTTGAAGGAATATATCCGGGCAGAGGACGTGGCGGACAATAGCGAAGGTTCTTTACCTCTTCGCTTAATTCCGGACTTAAAAAACATTTCATATAAGAAAATGAAATATCCAGCTTAGGATTATTATTAAAGTGATTCATCTGAACTTCCAATTTATTTTTTTCCCAGATATCATCATTATCAATAAAAGCTAAGAATTCCCCCTTCGCACGACGAATACCTTTATTTCTTGATTCTGAAGTTCCAAAATTATCTTTATTATTAATAACTATAATTTCATCTCCGAATGATTCTAATCGAGCCAAAGAACTATCGGTTGAGTTATCGTTGATACAGATCAATTCTATGTTTTTATAGGTTTGAGATAAGACGCTTTTCGTTGCCTCCTCAACATATTTTTCAGCATTAAAGACCGGCATTAAAACACTTACACGATTATTCTTCATGGGACAAAAAAGATTTAATTACGTCGGGCACACCGGGAATATCGCCGCCAAGCTCTAAAAAGTAGCATGGTGTCCTCTCAACAATTGACCTTAATTCAGCCATTTTATTTGATGGGATGAAAGAAAATTGGAAAAGCGTGGCGGGCATCATGGCAATCATCGTATCTAATTTACGAGCGGGCACAATCTTCGTTTTTTTAATATCTTTAATCACCGGAATCATGATGGCATGAAGCGGTGCTTCCCTGATAATATGTTGCGGAAATAATTCTGACAAAAAAACAATTGCTTTTTCCTTCTCCAACGCAACGTCGTTTTTATTCCATATTTTTTCTTTTAGCGCGGGAAAGGTTTTATCCAGAGATAGTGAAAATATTTTTACCGAATTAAAAATACTGTGAGTCGTAATAACATCACCCGACTTTATTGTTACATAATCATCTCCTAAAAATTCCATGTCGGAAAACAAACATGATAAAGCGGTGGTTGATTTTCCTGATCCGCCCTTGGCGGAAAGCAATATCGATTTCCCCTTTGTGCTTACCGCTGCCCCATGCATTAAATGCACTCCTTCTTTGGAGAGAAACCAATTCAATATTGACCTTAGTGGTGAACCACTTATTCTATACAGCAAACATTCGGCATTGTGTGTCCAAAAGTAAGCCGTATTATTCTTCTCATCATATAAATTTAATGTTTCTTCACCATGCAGGTATATTCCCAAAAAAGAATCTACATTTATCGTTTTTGCATTTACTTCTCGTGGATAGGTATATTCTGACTGGTTCACCCATGGGGAAGCAAGATGGGTGTTGGTAGATACCGAATCCCAAATGCATACCGTCAAATCGGGAGAATTGACTGCATCTTCTTCGATATGGCTAAAAGCCCGGGACATTTTTTCAAAAAGTATCTTGCTATAAAAATTCAGACAAATAGTTTTCCCGGCGATAGCATAGGTCTTTTTAATGGGCGGAATTGAGTTGGCAATATCATTCATAATCGGCACCACGACATCATTAAAGTATTTTTTCGTAATACGAAGGTGCTGATTGGTAACAATGTGCGATGGAAAATTGTTCATATTTTCAGGTAGGAGATGAGATTTCTTTTTTAATGATCGAGATAGGAGATGATGATATATTACTTCGGCAATTAAACATGTAAAAAAATTCTGTGCAATGCCCGTCGTTATTGAGAATGGCGATCATGCTTTTATATATTTATTTGCCGGAGCAATAATTTAAAATAATTTTTATTATTTTAAATTTGGCCAACCGTCTTCATTGGCATCATGAACCGGATCGGACATTAAAGCTCCTGCCATGTCATCATATCTTTCAATTTTAGGTATTATGAATGTTTCCTTTATACTATTCGTTGGATTCCCTATACTATCGGGAGAACTATCCGGCTCTGATTTCAAAATAAGATCATCTTTCAAAAATAAGCTAATTATTTCGGTCATATATTTTTCCAAGGTGTCTTCATCCACTTCATAATGATTTAAAAAAAAGTGAGATATATTTTTAATGGAATTATTCTCCTGAATTTCATTCCATATAATAGTCGCAGTTTTATTGGCACTATAATAAAAACCAGTATCTAAATTGACTATGATGGCCTCTCCGTCAATAGTTTCACTGATGGCCTTCGATTCATTAATTCTATATTTTTTGCTCAACATATAATGGTCTCTCCATCAACAGTTTGACGTATTCCTTCCGACTCCTTTATTTTATAGTTTTTTACTTAAAATAACAAAATTATATCATAAAATTTTAATAAAAAAACTCTATTATGATATAATGGCTTTAAAAAAAATAATCGAGAAATTTATCATGCTTTCTCTTAAAAAAAAAGTAGTCCTCTATACCTGCCTAACCGGAAATTATGACCAGTTGAACAATCACTCCGCTATCAACCCGGATTGGGATTATGTTTGTTTTACCGACAAGCTAGCGATAAAAAACAATAACAATTCCACCTGGAACCTTAAGCCCCTGGTTTTCGACACAATGGATGATGTCCGCAACAACCGATGGCATAAACTTCACCCGCATCTCTTATTCCCCGACTATGAAAGAAGCGTTTATGTTGACACGAATATAAATTTCCTCAGTGATAAAATTTTTGACGATATTAACCGCGCTATCAAGGAATCAAAAAAGATTTCTCTTGGAATCCACCCCGGCAGAAATTGTGTTTATGATGAGTTCATTGCCTGTTTAAAGTTTGAGAAAGATGACCGTGAAATCATGAAAGAGCAGATTGATTTGATAAGAAAGGACGGCTTCCCTGAAAACTACGGCCTTTTTGAAAATAATATCATCTACCGGGAACATCATGATAAAGAAGTCATCAAAATCATGGAGGACTGGTGGTGGTGGGTTGAAAACTATTCCCGAAGAGACCAATTAAGTTTTACCTATGTTTTATGGAAAAATAATTTCACCACCTCACCTTTGCGCGATACTCCTTACCGGAACAGCAAAAAAATTTCTCTTTGGCGCAGCCGGAATCATGTCACCAAAGAAGAATTGCTTTGGCGGAAAAAAATCCTTCGGGAGTTATTTAAAAAAATCAAGGGAAAGGAAGCATCCCGGGAAACCGATGGCGGGTCAGGGAAGAATTGAACTTCCCCCGCTTGCGATTTTTAAGTCTTACCAAAAAGGAGTTGGGGAGTTTGGGGTTAGGTGTTGATAGTGGTTGCTGTCGGTAGATTGCATTCCCAGGCACAGTATATCGTTTGCCGTTACTGTGCCGTGTTTATAATTAAAGAGAAAATATTATGTCAAAGGTGAGTAGATAATTTTAATGTTTAGGGGAAAAAATTATGCTTCCAAAAAAAATTATTCCTTTTCTCCCTTTCCTTTTTAATCCCCTTAATCTCCGGCTTGTGTTTTATTGCTCTTTATAATCAATGTCGGTTGGTAAATTTGTTGACTTGGAATTAACCATAAAACGATGAGATATAGTTGAAAGTTGTGTTTAGGAGGATAGGTGGTGTATCCTTCCAGAGTGAGCAAAGGGGATTCACTGGCAGAGGTTAGTAAAGAAATGGGACACGGAAACACGGATTTGACGTATAAAAATTATTATAAATGGTTGCCAAGAGAAAGCAGAACGAACATCGATGAATTGGATAAAAAAACCAAACCTATACCAAACCAGAAAACAAAAATGGGCTAACGAAAAACGCTAACCCATTGAAATTACAAGAGGCGGCACCCGGATTCGAACCGGGGAATAAAGGTTTTGCAGACCTCTGCCTTAGCCACTTGGCTATGCCGCCTTTTAAAGCGGGAAACGGGATTTGAACCCGCGACCTCAACCTTGGCAAGGTTGCACTCTACCGCTGAGTTATTCCCGCTTTTAAGGCAATATTAAAATCTAAAGTAAATTTTTTGTTCTGTCAACAGAAACTCTTCTTTCTTCTTTAGGCATGAGGTTGATCAAAAAGGAGAATCGATAGAAATAGACTAACCCTGACCATACGGCCAGAAGCATAGCCAAGAATAATAAGACGTTTCCGATTTGATGAAAATTTATGTGAAAATATTCATAATGGAGCAGTAAGGAAAAGACGGCAACAACCTGGAAAGCAGTTTTTTTCTTTCCCAACGTTTCAGCAGGAATAACTAAGCCCTCGATTGCGGCAATTCCTCTTAAGCCGGTAATGGCTATTTCTCGGGATACGATGATGACTACCACCCAGGCAGCAACCCCATGAAGAGGAATAAGCATGATTAAACAAGCAGTGATCAAAAGCTTGTCAGCCAAGGGATCAAGGATTTTTCCCAGACGGGTAATACTGTTTCTTCTTCGAGCAAAAAAACCATCTAAAAAGTCAGTGAGAGAGGCTAGGGCAAAACAGAAGGCAGCAAAAAAGCTGGCTGTTCTGTCAGGAAAAAATAACAGGATGAACAAAACCGGGATAAAAGCAATTCTGCTCAGAGTTAAGATGTTTGGTAAATTTAACATGCTGATTAACCGATGAAAAAGGACTTGGTTTTCATGAGTACTAACCCCTGAAGACAATTAGTTATTCACTCTTTTCTGAGCGCGTGGGTAACGATATTCTTTTCATGCTAATATTTTACGTGCAACAAAAGATAGAATCCCAAAATGCCAAAAATAAAATTTGCGGCCCAGGCAGAAATAAGCGGGGGCAAAGCCCCTCCCGCTCCGAGAACATTGCAGATTTGGTAAAAACACCAGTATGAAAGTCCAATAAAACAACTTAATGTTACCCCGATAGCAAACCCCCCATGTTTTCCAATCCTCAGGGCAAAGGGAATCCCAAATAAAGCAATAAAAAAATTGATGAAGGGGCTGGAAAGTTTAGCGTATAAATCTGCTAAATATTTGGTGGTATCATACCCCTCCTGGGTGGTTTTTTCAATATATGCTTTTAACTCGAGATAACCCATCTCTTCGGGTTCCCTGATCTCTTGTTTAAAGGTTTCCGGTGTCTCTTCAAGGGGAAAGGATGTTTCTTTGGTGAAAGAAGACTTAATAACGTTATTTGCTTCAAACTCTCGGGTGAAAACATTTTGGAAAACCCATGTATTTCCTTGCCAGATAGCCTGTTCAGCATCGATTCTTTTGTAGAGCCTAAAATCATGGTTAAGGAAATACACGGTAACGCCATGAAGCGTATTCTTGCGAGCGGAAAAGTACTTGATATTATAAATAATCCCCTTTCCCCGCAACCAGATTTGATCTGGATTAAAGATTTTTTTATTTTCTTTCCCTTTGATACTGCGGGCAAGAGCCGCAGCTTTTTTGGTAGCATAAGGGGAAACAAGTTCGTTGCCCAAGAGAGTAACAATGCTGATGCATAAAGCGGCGATAAGGATAGGCGATATCGTCCGTGATAGGCTTACTCCGCTTGACCTTAGGGCGATGATCTCGAAATTTCGAGATAGTATACCGATCTCAATAGAAGTAGCAAGGAGTACCGGGACGGGAGTAATCTGGAAAATTATGGCAAGGATCCTAAAAAGGAAATGTTGCAAGAGTGATGCAAAACTTGCCTGGTATTGTAAAAAGTCTCCAAGGCGCTCAGCCAAGTCACCGATAAAAAAAAGAATAACTATTACCGCTAAGCTATATAAAAAGAGTTTGATGAATTCGCGGAGGATATACCGGGTGATAATCGTCATGGTGAATTTATTTTTCTTTTACAAGAGATAAATGTTAGGAATATCCATTTAGCCAAGGAGATTCTCTAAAATTTTATTCAAGGTTTTGTCGCTAATGCCTCGGATTTTTTTTAGCTCCTCAAGCTCTTTTATGCCTCCCTGGGCTTCTCGATAGGCGATAATTGCAGCGGCCCTTTTTTCCCCAATGCCCAGCTTCAACATCAGGCCATCTTTGGTAGAGTTATTAATGTCCCACATGAGCGAGGGAAGGTCGTCGAATTTTTCGGACTTTGTTCCTTCGGTAATACGGCGAAATGTATTTTTAATTATTTCCAGGCACCAGTTGAGTTTCTCTAAAATCATTATTGGTGATTCAGACTTTATTTTTTTGAAAAGGTAGAAAGAGAGCAAAAGAAAAAATATATTAGGTACCCACATGGCAATCATGGGATGCACCATGCCAAGGCTGCCGATATTTTCTCCCAGAGAAAAAAGAATATAATATATGAGTATTACCATTAAACTAATAACAAAACCGTATGCTCTTCCGGCCCGGGGAGAAAAAATGCCGAGTGGAACTGCTAAAAAGCCAAAGACTAAACAAGCAAAAGGGGTAGAAAACCGGCTGTTTAATTCTGTTAAGATATCATAATATTTTTCTTTGTTGTCCCTTTGTTGGACTGCGAACTGCCATAATTCTTGAAGTGACATTTCCTTTTGCTTTTTTGTAGGTCCGGCAGAGGAGTCTTGGAAGTTTAGTATCAGATCCTGCGTTTCAAAATTAGATGTTTGATAATTTTTTTGCCTTTGACTAAGATGATGATTGCAGCCGTTTTTTAAATGAAGGATCATTGCAAGGTCTTCAGGATGAGGGATTAAATACCCCTCTTGGGCGAATATGGTTAAAGGCTCTTCGGCTTGGCGGGTATCAGATACCACGACCCCCTCTAATTTCCCATCTGGGGCTAGGTGGTTAACATAAATCGTTAAACCCTCGAAGTCAGAATTGAATATCCCTTCTTTGATTCCAACTTCTGCTTTGGTTTTCGCAACATCAAAAATCAGTTTTTTTAAAGAGTAATTTGCTTTGGGACTTAAATAAAGGCTAAAAAAATTGGACGCAAAAAATGCAATTAACGCGACCATTAGAATTGGCCGCAAAATTTGGGAAAGGCTAATGCCTGAGGCTTTAAGCGCAATAATTTCACCATCAGTTGACATCCTTCCCAGGGTGGTGAGGATTCCGAGTAAAAGGCTCATGGGGATAACGAACATTAATAAGGAAGGAAGAATAAATCCTAAAAACATTAAAGTGGCTACGAATCCAAGACCTTTATTTATTACCATTTCAGTCAGTTTGAAGACCTGACCCATGAGCATGGTAAAAGTAAAAATGAAGATACATAACCCAAAAGTGGTGAGTAGCTCTTTAAATAGGTAAAGATCAATTATTTTGATTTTTGGTGTAAACTTATTTAAAACCATCTTGGGAGTCAGAAAGAACGCGTTGGCATTTTTTGAAATTCAATTCATTTTTAAAATCTTGTCGAGAATGATTGTATAGCAGGATAGTGAACATCCGTCAAGGAGCTTTACTTTCCAAGAAAAATAGAAATCTTCTTTTATAATAAGATAAAATAAAAATAAAAATTGAACCTAAATCTTACTAAAGGAAGCCATATGGCCAGAAAGAAAAAAATATGTCCTCATTGCGGGAAAGAATTACTGGAATACCAAAATCCTGTCCCTACCGTGGATATCATCATTGAGGTTGAAGCTCAAGGAATTATTTTAATAAAAAGGAAAAACTATCCTCACGGATGGGCGCTTCCCGGGGGATTCGTGGATTATGGCGAGACAGTTGAAGCGGCAGCAGCTCGTGAGGCAAAAGAAGAGACTTCTTTGGAATTAGAGTCTATGCGACAGTTTGGGGTATATTCAGACCCCACGCGGGATCCACGACGACATACACTCTCAATCGTTTTTATTGCCCAAGGCCGGGGAATGCCCTATGCGGCTGATGATGCGGAGGATTTAGGAATTTTCACTCCGGACGATCTCCCCCATCCCATAGTGTTTGATCATGATAAAATTCTTCAGGATTATTTTCGAATGAAAAAACGCACTGGTTGATTAATTATTTGATATTATAATGGTTTTAAACTCAAAAAAATGAAAACTTCAGTCAAGATAGCAATAGAGTAAAAAAAGCTTGCCAAAAAAAAATTTTATGGTAAAAATCAAAAATTCCGGCAATAGTTGCACATTCAAATGGTTTTAATGAAAACAAAATAATTTTACTTATATTTTATTTAGTTAAGGTGAAACAATGGCAAGAAAATGTGAGATTTGCGGGAAAGGGCATCAAATTGGATATACGGTGAGCCATGCGCACAACAGAACCAAACATGTGTGGTACCCTAACCTCCAAAAAGTTCGAGTAGGCGAAAAAGGTTCGAGGCGGCGAATGAAGGTCTGTACCCAATGCCTTCGATCCGGCGTCTTGAACAAAGCCTCTTAGGCTGTTCTCCCTTTACAGCTTTATCCTGCTTACTTCAATAACCCCTTTAATTTTTTTGATATGATTGATAATGCTTTCCAGATGTGCAAGGTCTTTAACTTCTAACTCGAAAGTGCTGACACCTTGCTGAGTTCCGGTCGTCATGACATTTGCCCTTTTGATATTGCTTTTAAGTTTTGTAATCGCCCCGCTAAGTTCAGAAAGCAAGCCGGGTTTATCCTGTGATAAAACTTTAATTTTTACCGAACGGCTCAATTCTTTAGTACGGTCCCAACCCACCTCGACTCTTCGTTCCTTGCTTGTTTCAAGGAGACGAGGGCACGCATCTAGGTGAATCGTTACACCCCGACCTTTCGTGATATACCCGATAATTTTGTCTCCCGGAAGCGGACTACAACATTTTGCGAAATTTACCAAAATGTGGTCAATCCCTTTTACGCGCACTCCACTTGAAGAGTCAGCTGGTTTTGGTTTTGATTCGCCTTTTTTGGAAAGGAATTTTAGTTTTTTCTCCAGTTCTTCCGGCGGGATTAATTTTTGGATAATGTGACTGATTTGGATTTTTCCAAGCCCTATGGCAATCAAAAGGTCCTGCACATTATTGAAACCAATATCCTCCATCACCTTGCCAATTTTTCCTGACTTCAAAAGATGGGTGAAATTGAGGTGATACCGTTTAAACTCACGTTCACACGCTTCTCGTCCTGCCTGAATGTCATCTTCACGTTCGGTAAGCCGTACCCACTGTCGTATCTTGGTGCGGGCGTGAGAAGTTTTTACGATTTTCAACCAGTCTTTACTTGGCTTTTGATTTTTTGAGGTAATGATCTCAATAGTGTCACCATTCCTCAACTCATACGCCAAAGGGACCATCCGGCCGTTAGCACGGGCTCCTATGCATTGATGACCAACATTGGTGTGGATAGCATAGGCAAAATCAATCGGGGTCGCCCCCTTCGGGAAAGATTTTACTTCTCCCCGGGGTGTAAATACATAGACCTCTTGAGGGAAAAGGTCAATGCGAAAAGTTTCCAAAAACTCTCCCGGGTCTTTGAGCTCTTGCTGCCATTCTAACATCTGGCGAAGCCACGAAAAAAGCTGATTATATTGTTTGTCAATTTCTTTTCCACTTTCTTTATAACGCCAATGGGCAGCAATCCCTTCCTCGGCTATCTTATGCATCTCCAAGGTTCTGATTTGAATTTCCATCCTTTCCCCATAAGGACCAATCACCGTCGTATGAAGGGATTGGTACATGTTGGCCTTTGGCATCGCAATAAAATCCTTAAACCGTCCGGGCACCGGTGTCCACAGTGAGTGGATAATTCCGAGAGCGGCATAACAATCCTTGATTGAATTAACGATCATTCTAAAAGCGATAAGATCATAAACTTGATCAAAATCGATTTTTTGACGGAGCATCTTTTGGTAAATACTGTAATAGTGCTTTAACCGTCCAACGACCTCGGGCTGAATATTGAACTGCTCCAGCTTCTCCGAAATTATTTTTTTTACTTTTTGGACATACTGATTGCGTTCCTCTTTTTTTGACCTGATCATTTCGTCGAGGTAATGAAACTCTTTGGGGTGAAGAAACTTAAGAGACAAGTCTTCGAGTTCGGTTTTGATCCAATCAATTCCTAAACGATTGGCGATGGAAGAATAAATATCAAGGGTTTCCTGGGCGATGATTTTTTGTTTTTCCGAAGATAAAAATTCTAAGGTCCTCATATTGTGGATGCGATCCGCGAGCTTGATAAGAATCACGCGAATATCTTGGGCCATTGCCAGGATCATTTTGCGAAAATTTTCTGCTTGTTGTTCCTCGGTACTACTAAAGTTGATTTTACTGATTTTTGTTAATCCATCTACAAGGGAAGCGACATGAGGGCCGAAGAGCGTCCTGGATTGTTTCGAGGCTCGTCGAGGTGTCTTCCATGGTATCATGAAGAATTCCGGTGACAACACAGAGATCATCCATTTTCATTTTGGTAAGAATGTAAGCAACGTGTAATGGGTGGGTAAGGTATGGCTCTCCAGAGAGTCGAATCTGTCCCTGATGGGCCTTGGCCGAAAAAATATAGGCTTTTTCAATCAGGGCAGTATCAGCATGAGGATAGTAGGATTGCAGACTTTCAATGATGTCGTTGATGCGGACAATAGGAAGGCCTTGGTGAGGATCATCTTTTTTTATATCCCACAGTTTATTCTGATCAGATTTTTGTGATGGAAGGGGTAAAGAGTCCATCTATGAACCTCGTATTCTGTGTAATGTGTGGGTCGTTTTATGGGTGGTTACCATGGGCATAAACTTCCTCTACACGGTTTGGATGGACGTTTGTTCTTTGAAATACTCCTCCACTATTTTTAAACCAAGGTTATTATCTCTTTATCCTCGACCGATAAGCGTTAAAGGAGTTTGTCTTTGCCAGAAAAGTGATCGTTGACATAACCTATTGTTTCCTCAACGTTAACCAAATCAACTTTTCCGGTCTTTCGATTTCTTATCTCTACCTTGCCTTCGTCGAGCGTGCGCTGGCCAAGGGTGATACGGAGGGGTATCCCGATTAAATCAGCATCTTTAAATTTTATCCCCGGCCGTTCATCGCGGTCATCCATAAGAGCTTCAATGCCGCCTGAGTTAAGTCCGTTATATATTTTAAAGGCAGTTTCATGGACTTTCGGTTCATTAACGTTTACGGGAAGGATCAGTACCTGATAGGGAGCTAAGGTAGGCGGGAAGATAATACCGTCTTTATCGTGGTGCTGCTCAATCGCGGCCGCGATTGTTCTTCCCACGCCAATTCCGTAACACCCCATCACGATCAGTTTTTCTTTGCCGGCCTGATCTAAGTAGGTTGCATGAAGGGCTTCACTGTATTTGGTCCCGAGTTTGAAGATGTGTCCGACTTCAATCCCCTTTCTCATTTTTAACGGCCTTCCGCACCGGGCGCAAGGGTCATTGACTTCCGCCTTGCGTAAATCAGCATAGTGAGTCACCTGATAGTCTCGAGGGGTATTGACATTTTTAAAATGCACATCATTTTCATTTCCTCCGGTAACCATGTTGACAGCTCCTCTTAAGGTATAGTCAGCATAGATCGGTATCATTAAACCGACCGGACCGGCAAATCCTCGAGGGGCGCGTGTCACCTTTTCAACTAACGAATCATCAGCAAGAAATAATTCACCGCATCCCAAGTAATTTTTAAGTTTTATCTCGTTAATCTCATGATCTCCTCGTACCAAAGCGGCAACTGGTCCTTTATCCGTGGCGAAAATAAGCGTTTTGATAAGGTGCTCAGGTGATACGCCAAGGAATCCGGTTACCTCTTCAACTGTTTTTTGTCCGGGCGTTGATACTTTGTTGCGGGTTTTTTGGTTTTCTTGTGACAGAGAATTTTCCGGGGGTTTGATTTCAGCTTTCTCCAAATTTGCGGCATAGCCGCAGGATTCGCAATAAACGATGATATCTTCACCGGAATCGCGCTAAGACCATAAACTCATGGGAAAAGCTTCCTCCAATAGCACCCGTATCAGCCTCTACTGCTCGGAAGTCCAGGCCACATCGCTCAAAGATTCTCGAATAAGCCTTATGCATTTTGTGATAGCTTTCTTCCGCTCCTGCCTCATCACGGTCAAAGCTGTAAGCATCTTTCATAACAAATTCCCGGGCGCGCATCACGCCGAATCGTGGCCGGATCTCATCTCGGAATTTAGTCTGAATCTGATAAAGGATTAACGGGAGATGGCGATAGGACTTAACTTCTCTTCGAACGAGATCAGTAATGACCTCTTCATGTGTGGGGCCTAAACAAAAATCGCGTTCATTTCGGTCTTTAAATCGGAGAAGTTCCTTACCATAAAAATGCCAGCGGCCGCTTTCGCCAAATGCTTCCGGGCCCTAACTCCGGAGGTTTTGGCTGCCGATTTGGTTCATCTCTTCCCGGATAATGGTTTTAAGTTTCTGGAAAACCCGCTGGGGTTAAGGTAATAAATTCCCGCGGCAGCTTTCTGATCATGCCGGCCCGGAGCATGAGTTGATGGCTTATCACTTCCGCATCCGCCGGGGTTTCCTCAATGTCGGTATCAACGCTTTTGAAAATAACACTTAGTTTTCTGGTTCTGGATTTTCCAGCCAAGAAATTTTCTCAGTTTTCCGTCAGAGGTAGCTTTAATAGGGAGAGGAGATCTTCCCAAGGCGAACATGGCGGATCTGACCGTAACCTATCAGGAAGTTTGAAATTACGATGGCTTCTTGCTTTAAGGTTTCCATTATCAACACCTTCTTTATCCTCAAAACACCCTGAATTATTTTATCATGTCAGAGCAATTTTAATTGTTGTATGGAATCTCCTTCATTAAGGGCACAATCGCAGATAACGTTCTCGGCGCAAATCGAGAATGGAAGAGCGTTTCAGGAGTTCTTGTTTCGTTTATTTGAATCCATTGAGTCACCACTCACCGAACTTCTTCAGCAATCATACAATTGATCAAGCGTTCAACTGGTGATCTTACCCATTGATATTCCTTTGCCAGCGGTGGCAGCTAATCTCGTTCATATGCTTATGTCGTCTTTTGCCCCAATTCGGGATGATAAACGACATATTGAGGATATATTACCTCTGACAGCAACCCGCCCCTTTCCCCCTTGTTGACAATAAATGTCACTCATCACCTTCCTTTTGAGGCGCTTAAGCTATCTAATGGACTTCTTGTTTTACCAAGACTCGTTGGCTACAGGTAAATTTCAGTTATCTTACTGTGTGCATGGCCAAGCAGCACCTGTATGTATCGCAAATCCACGCACTTTCAAGGAGATGGTTTAAAGCTGTGACATGGTGTATGCACTGATATATCTTTCTTGATGCTTGCCTGCTCATGATGCTCCAAAATTTGTTGAACGGTTCGCTTCAAATGTACCTGTCTTTTCGTTCTCCTTACAGTTAATTTTCATCTTTATGCGATTTCTTGAAAGAAAAATCTATAGCTTGACCTTTGCAACAATAAGTTGAGGCTAAGGAAGAAATTTTTGATTCGGACTGGATGCATCTTGAATTGACTGTTACTACCCAGTATTGGAAGGCGCAGGTTTCCCTCGCTTAATGATTTATTAATCCTTGTATCTTGTCAGGTGGTTGTCTCATATCAGTTGTCTATTTCCTCAATGAGGCGGTCCACCAGGTTTTGTGCTGGCACTTTTCCGACAGGTTTTCCTTTTTTAAACAACAAACCGGATCTTTTTCCTGCGGCAATCCCAATGTCCGCCTCCCGGGCTTCTCCCGGGCCATTGACCACGCAGCCCATGACTGCGATAGTGATGGACTTTTTTAGATGTGAAATTCGGTTTTCTAATTCTTTAACGATCCTTTCAACATTTACCTCACAGCGGCCGCAGGTAGGGCAGGAGATGATCTCCGGACCAAAACGTCGTAACTTTAATGCCCGCAAAATAGCATAACCAACTTTCACTTCCGCAATCGGGGGCGCAGTAAGAGAGACCCGGATGGTATCGCCAATCCCTTCAGCCAAAAGAATACCCATTCCCAAAGAAGACTTAATCGCTCCCTTGAGCAAAGGACCAGCTTCGGTAATACCAACGTGCAGGGGATAATGGGTTTTGGAAGCAATCAGGCGATACGCTTTTACGGTTGAAAGCACGTCAGAAGCCTTAAGGGAGACTTTGATAAGATCAAAGTCAAAGCTTTCCAAGAGTTTAATATTGCGAAGGGCGCTTGCGACTAAGGCTGGGGGAGTAGGGTGACCGTATTTTTTTAACAGGTCTTTTTCCAGTGACCCGGCATTAACTCCGATACGGATAGGGATTGAGCGGGTGGAAGCTTTTTTTACGACTTCAGCAACTTTTCTTTTTTCTCCGATATTACCGGGATTTATTCTGAGGCCATCAACCCCGGCATCGATGGCCATCAGTGCGAGTTTATGGTTAAAATGAATATCGGCAATTAAAGGGATAGCAATACGGTTTTTTATTGTCTTCTAATTGTTGAGCAGCGTTTTCATCCGGCACCGCGACCCGTATTATCTCACAGCCAGCTTCTTCCAGTTCATGGATCTGGCTAATCGTCGCAGCTGCGTCTCGGGTGTCGGTTTTGGTCATGGATTGGACCGATATAGGCGCCCGTCCACCAACTTTTATATTACCGATACTAATGCTTTTAGTTGGATGTCGTTTCATGACCAGATAGGTTTAAACTTCCGACAAGTTGTTTTATATCGTCAATATGTTTAGCCTTAAGATACTCCTTAATGCCGTGAATGATTTCCCTACACATAGTGGGATTAATAAAATTAGCTGTTCCCACTTGAACTGCTTGTGCTCCGGCAATCATGAATTCGAGAGCATCACGGTAGGAAGCAATTCCTCCCAATCCCACAACCGGTATTGAGACTTTTTGAGCCACCTCCCACACCATCCGGAGAGCAATAGGTTTAATTGCGGGACCAGAGAGACCTCCGGTTATTGTTGAAAGTAATGGAGCGGCAGTGTCAACATCAATTGCCATGCCCAGAAAAGTATTCACCAGGGATATGCTATCTGCACCTTCTCCTTCAACTCTTTTGGCAACGTCGGCAATATCAGATGCCTGAGGAGTAAGCTTTATCATAAGGGGTAAGGAGGTTGCCTTGCGAATCCGCTTTGTTAAAAGGCCGGCCTGTTTGGGCTCTTTGCCAAAGGACATCCCGCCTTTTTTAATGTTGGGGCAGGAGATGTTAACTTCGAGTCCCGCTATCCCCTCAGTCTCGGACAAACGTCGAGCTATCCTTAAATACTCTTCGATAGTGTGCCCGAAGATATTAACGAAGATAGCCACATCATAGTTACGCAAAAGCGGGAGCTTTTCTTTGGTAAAAGAATCTACTCCGATATTTTGCAGTCCGATGGAATTGAGCATGCCTCCGGTGGTTTCCATGATGCGGGGAGGAGGATTTCCCGGATAAGGTTTTAAGGATAATCCCTTAACCACTATACCCCCCAGCTCATTTAAATCTAACAACGGGGAAAACTCTAGGCCGTATCCAAATGTTCCGGAGGCAGCAATAACCGGATTTTTGAGAGGTATACCGCCAATGTTGACTGCTGTGTTTACCATTCTATTTCCTTGGCATCAAAAACTGGACCCTCGAGGCAAACCCGTCCGTATTTTTTTTGATCCTGATCGTGGTGAGTTTGTTGCTTCAGTTTAACCGCACAGCCAAGGCACACTCCAATGCCGCAGGCCATCCGGGACTCTAAAGAGACCTGACAGGGTAATTGGTATTTCAAGCTTAGGCTTGCCGTCTTAGCTAACATTGGACGAGGGCCACAAGCAAAACACATCGTATGATGATCAGCCTTAAAAGCATGGTTATCTAAAAATCGGTGGAAAAGATCAGTTACCAAACCATGATATCCGCTGCTTCCATCTTCAGTTGCACAATGCACGGGGATATTCATTCTCTGGAATTCCGTTAGAAACAGGAGTTGCGAAGTAGACTTTGCCCCCATGAAAATCTGAATATTTTTTATACCCGATTCAACCAAAGAGTAAATCAGTCCCCGAAGAGGGACAATACCCATGCCTCCAGCCACAATCAATGCAGTGCTCAGCGTTCCAGAAAATTCAAATCCTTTTCCTAATGGCCCCAATAACGCCAGTTCAGTACCAGGGAGCATGCGGGACATGATGTGGGTACCATAACCAACAACCTGGTAAAAAATTTCTAAAAAACCTCTTTCAGGAGTTTTAAACCTATGCGTAGCGAAAGGGCGGCGAAGAAGGGGATCGTAACTCATCCCAAGTCTGAGCATAATAAACTGTCCTGGCTTAATAATAAAATTATCTAAAGGACCAGACAAAACCATGCGAAAACAAGCAGGGGCTACCTCTTGATTGAAAACGATTTTAGTTTTACTATCCTTCATGGAACTTTAGGCGATATTTTTTCTTTTTAAGCGTTGTTAGTAAAAAAACCTTCAATCACGTTCCCTCGATAAACCACTTTTACCTGTATCCATGGGCATACTACCTCAGTGCCAGAAAAGCGCGTTTTTTGTAATTGTGATAGATGGAATCATTATCCGCTCGCACTGCAAAGCAATGCTGATATCTTGCTCCTCCCTAGATTCGATGAGAAACTGGTTTGAGTCAATTTTTTGTATTATTTGATTTTTTATTAAGTATTTCACTCGCAAGACAAATATTTTTTTGTCCCAATGTTTGGATGTATTGGGCTAAATCGTTAAGTGACCTTCCGTTGGTCTGAATATCCAAAACTTCGATGAGCATGGGAAGATTAAGTCCGGTTAGTACTTCGACTTTTCCTTCTTTGAGAAACGCCAGACTCATGTTACACGGTGTGCCACCAAACATGTCGGTAAAAATTAAAACACCTTCTTTTTCATCAACTTTCTTGATCGCTTTAACGATTTCCTGTTTGAATTCATTTACATCTTTCCCAGGATCAATCGAAACGGTTACCGTATTTTTTGGTTTTTTCCTGACAATCTTCTCAGCTGCGTCGAGAAATTTTTCCGCTAAACCAAAATGGGCAACAATAACTATTCCAATCATGTTTGGCACCTCTTTCTTTTAAACTTTATCCACGTCTCGATGACGGATATGAAGTGAGTAAATATTTTCATCAAAAAAGATTTTTAACAGGTTAACGATACTGACGGAACGATGACGTCCGCCGGTGCAACCAATGGCGATAGTAAGGTTTGATTTACCCTCCTTTTCATAGAGTGGGATCAAAAAGGTTAACAGTTCCTCAAACTTTTTAAGGAAAAGTTTTGTTTCTTGTTTTTCCGAGACGAAACTTTTCACTTTTTCATCGTTCCCGGATAACGGGCGAAGCTCGTCTATGAAATAAGGATTGGGAATAAAACGGACATCAATCACAATATCCGCTTCAAACGGAATGCCAAACCGATAGCCAAAAGAAACCACGTGAATGGTTAGCCGCGATTTATTTGTGAGCACTTGAAAAGCCGCGAAGATTTTTTTCTGCAGGTCATGTACCGTGTACTCTGAGGTGTCAATAATTATAGAAGCCGTTTCCTTTAATGCCGATAAGCGATCCCTTTCCAGCTTTATCCTGTCTGGGATAGAGCCTTTGATGTCAAGGGGGTGTTGGCGCCTGGTCTCGCTAAAACGGCGTACTAAAGTCGCATCGGATGATTCCAAGAAGATAACCTCAGGAGTATAACCGTGCGAGCGAAGCTCTTTAAAGATTCTGGGATATTCGTTAAGGAATTCTCCTTCTCGGATATCCATCCCGAGACCGATTTTACTAATTTTTTCCCACGTAAAACCTTCACACAATTCGATAAACCGTGGAAAAAGGATAGGGGGCAGGTTATCCACACAGTAAAAGCCAAGGTCTTCTAAAGCTTTTAAAACCGTGGTCTTACCTGAGCCTGAAAGACCGGTAACAATAACGATTCTAATATATTTTGCCGCCATAATATTTTTTGTAAACCCAGTTTTTAAATTCTCACCCTCAGTCACAATCACAACGTGCACAAAAAAAGGGCTGATCGTCCGAAGATCAACCCCGTGATTTTTTTGTGTAAGCAGCAATCGGTAACCTTAATATTTTTCATCTTCCTGGGCGATGATATCATAGATTTCCTGGGAGGTGGTGGCTCCCATAATATTTCTTCGAAAGGCGCTGTCTTTCAATAACCGCGAAATTCGTGCTAAAGCTTTTAAATGGATACCAGCCGAATTTTCTGGAGCAATAAGAAGGAAAATAATGTGCGTTGGTTTTCCATCCATCGATTGAAAATCCACTCCATCAAGGCTTCGGCCAAAAGAAACGATCAAATTTTCTATCTTTTTAATTTTTCCGTGGGGAATGGCGATTCCATCTCCGATCCCGGTTGAGCCGAGTTCTTCTCGTTCTAAAAGAACTCGGAGAAGTTCGGCGCTGTCAACCGTCGACTCTTTTTTTACTACACAATCCACCAATTCTTTTAATGCTTCTTTTTTTGTTTTGGCGACAACCATGGGAATAATAAGGTCTTTGTTCATTAATTCGGTAATTTTCATGATAAATCCTCTCGGAACAAATAAGGTCTTTTTTTATTCATTCAAACTTTCGGTTTCAATTAATCCGTAATTTCCATCGCGGCGTTGGTATAAAACGTTGACTCGATGTGATTGAGCATTAGTAAAAACCAAAAAATCTTTTTTTATCACGTCAAGCTGCATGACCGCTTCTTCTACTGTCATGGGTTTTACAAAATAGTGTTCGGTGTGGATTACTTTATGGCTTTGAGTATCGCTTCCGCTTTCGAAGGAGATAATATTGTGGCGGATAGTAAATTCTGGGGCTCCTTTTTTCTTTTTAAGCTTTGATTTGTAGCGGCTCGCCTGAGTCAGCAGTTTATCCATGACAAGGTCAATAGCGGTGAAGAGGTTTTCGTTGGAAGTCTCCTTGCTGTTGAGCTTAATTCCATCGGCAATGATATTCACTTCTGCAATAAACCTTCTTTTTTCTACCGCAAGCACTGCTTCGGCTTTTACCCCCCGATCAAAAAATTTTTTAATTCGGGAGATTTTTTCTTCCGCATATTTTTTTAGGGCGTCATTTGGTTCTACATGCCTAAAGGTCACAGAAATTTCCATAGCTTTTTATACCTCAACTTTAATTAGTTTTAAACAAACAACTTCATTGTTGTCTTCCCTAGTGATTTTTTGTTTTAAAATGCTTGCTTCCTTATATGGGAGGGGAGGATGGACATCATTTCACGGTATTTGGTTACCGTTCGCCGAGCAATATTAATATTTTTACCCTTTAAAATTTCCACAATTTTCTGATCACTATAAGGAGAGCTTGTATTTTCTATGGCGATGATTTTCCTGATCATATCCTTAACGCTTTTTGAGGCAAAGTGATCTCCATCCATAGAGTTTATACTACTATTAAAAAAGAATTTTAACTCAAAAATTCCATGCGAGGTATGGACATATTTATTATTGGTAGCCCGACTTACGGTTGATTCGTGCATGCTGATGTCTTCCGCTACGTCCCTCAAAACGAGCGGCTTTAAACAGTCGATCCCTTTGTTAAAAAAATCTTTTTGAAAGTTAATAATACTATACATGACATTTCGCAAGGTATTTTGACGGTGATAAATACTTTTTATCAGCCATACCGCTGAGCGTAGTTTATTCTGAATATATTCTTTAGAATCCTCGGCGACACGGTTGTTATTAGCGAGGATTTGCCGGTAAAAAGCGTTAATATGGAGTCGAGGCAACCCATCCTCGTTAAGTACTACAACAAATTCTTCTCCGATTTTATAAACATAAAGATCAGGGGTAATATATTTGGGCTCTTCGGTATCGAAAGCTCGACCAGGCTTTGGGTCCAAAGAATGAATGATTTTGACTGCCCTGATCACATCTTCCCGGCGAACCTGGAGGTCTTTGGCGATAACATCATATTTTTTGGCGCCCAAGTTGTTCATGTGGCGGTCAAGGATTTTTTCGATAAAAATTTTATCTTTTTCTCTAACATTAGTCAGTTGAAGAAGAAGACATTCTTTTAAATTTCGTGCTGCCACTCCCGGGGGATCGAATTTTTGAACCTCCTTCAAAATGGTTTCAATTGTATTGATTGTGGTGCTGGATAATAAGGCCAGCTCTTCTAAGGTAGCGGCTAAATATCCATTATTATCGAGGTTGCCAATGATGAGTTGCGCCAGTTTTTTTTCTTCCAAGGTTAAGGGCGAGAATACAAGCTGTTCGAAAAGATCATTTTGGAGGCTGCCTTTCTTATCCGGACTCCTTTCAAAAAACGACATAGATTCATCATCATTTTCTTCTCGATCAGAGAAGGAAGGTTCCCATGGGGTTTTAGCGTCGTGATAGAGATAATTACGCCAATCAAAATCAGCGTCTTTGGATCCGTTGTTAGAACCTGCTTTTTCTTCTCCGGACGTACTTATTTCTTCAGTAATTTGGGTTTCTTTATCAGTTTTCTCCGTGGTGTTTTCTTGGGCTTCTTCCAAGATGGGATTTTCTTGCATTTCTTGGCGGATGAGGTCTAACAGTTCTATTCGCGAAAGCTGGAGGAGTTTAATGGCCTGCTGGAGCTGAGGGGTCATTACCAGCTGTTGAGTAAGTTTTAAAGTTTGTTTGAGTTCCAACGCCATATCAACACATTTTATGATAATTCATCTCTTAACTTTTTCAACTCAGCCCTTACCTCACCGATTCCCAGTAGGGACTTTTCTCCCAAATAGGCTTCACGCGCTTTTTTGCTCCGATAAATTTTTTCCGAATCACCCTCTTCGACAATCCGACCTTTATAAAGAATGTATGATCGGTCACAAATCAGCAGGGTTTCTTGGTAGTTATGGTCAGAAATAAGGATACCCATATTTTTCCCCTTGAGGCCGCGAATAATCTCTTGAATTTCTCCAACCGCAATAGGATCAATACCGGTGAAAGGCTCATCTAAAAGAAGAAAAGAAGGTGAGGTAACTAAAGCCCGGCTAATTTCTACCCGGCGACGTTCTCCTCCGGATAGAGAATAGGCTTTGTTTTTTGCCAAAGCCTGAAGATTCAGATCGTTAAGAAGTTTATTTAAACGAAGCTCTCGTTCTTCTTGACTTATATCGAGGGTCTCAAGGATGGCCATAATATTTTCTTCTACCGTGAGGTTCCTGAAAACCGAAGTTTCCTGGGGTAGATAACTAATCCCCTTTCGTGCCCGGAGATACATGGGAAAATCAGTAATTTCTTCGTTATTGAGCATGACCTTTCCTTGATTAGGTTTAATAAGGCCTACGATCATATAAAACGTAGTAGTTTTCCCTGCTCCATTTGGGCCGAGGAGTCCTACGACCTCACCAGCTTTAACGTTGAGATTTACCTCATTAACTACTTTTCGTTTTCCGTAAAATTTGGTTAAGCCTTCTGAAATAATTTCCATGGGTTTTTACTCGGTTATTGGTTTAGATCCTTTTGCTCCCGGATAAATTATTGCGTTTACCCGGCCTTGTTTTCCGCCTTCTTGCTTGTCGGATTCAACTTCCACACGGTCTTCTTTGATAAAAATAGTGATTTTATCTCCGGTTATGATGTTTTTGTTTTGCCAGACTTTGGGTTTTCCAGTCATGACAATCTGTTGGCGCAATTGAAAAAAAGTTGCTTCTTGACAGGTGGCAGTTCGATCAGTTTGATGAATCTTTACATTGCCCCGGGCGATGATCTTTTCGATATTGCTTTGTTCAGTATAAACCGCAGAAAGTTGATCAGAAAACATAATCATATCTTCCCGCTTGGATACCACATTACCCAGGAAATTTACCGTCCGATTTCGGTTATCCGCCACCATTCGGTCAGAGGTGATATTTACGGGTTGGTCTGAGCCTAAGGCTTTAGGTTTAAAAAGTTGCGTCTTATCATCAGATGCTTTTTTGGGGTGTTCGGAAGAAGCTTCGGCAGTAGGCTCAGCCCTTGGCTCAGAAGGCTGCTCCATTACGTGCGCTTGAGTTGTTGCCGTTTCTTCCCCTTGAGGGGGAGATTTGGTTTTACCCGAAGGAGACTCTTTTATGACGGAAGAAGATGGCAGTAGTTCAGCCCTTGGCTCAGAAGGCTGCTCCATTACGTGCGCTGAGTTGTTGCCGTTTCTTCCCCTTGAGGGGGAGATTTGGTTTTACTCGAAGGAGACTCTTTTATGACGGAAGAAGATGGCACTTTCCCCTGCGTAGTTTCTGATCCTGTTGCGGGAGGAGCGGATGGGGTTGGCTATTGGGTGCTTCTGCGATTACCACCGGGGGCGGTGACGCAAGAACTACCTGTGAGACATGATGAGAAATTTTATCTCCCAAATTTTTCAGCAAGAGGTCCAAATCCTTTCCTTCCACAAAATCTTTATACGGGGGCGAGGACCCCAAAGTAGTAAATACTCGGGCATCGATACTTAAATTATCTTCGATTTTGGTTAGGCTGCCATAAATGAGAAACTGAGCTCCCGTTTCCTCTGCTATAAGACTTAGTTCTTGAAGGGAAAAAGCTCCCGAACCTGCTTTTTTCCCGGACAGGCTATTAATCTCTTTTTGGTTAAGAATGGTAAACCCCTCTTTTGTTTGTAATTGCTGGGATAAATTAGTGGCAATGACCTCGTTGAGATATTCCACTTTCTCCCCACTAAAAATTTGAAAGGGAAGGATTCCGACTTGGGCAGTGCTTTTGCCACAGAGGGTGTTTTTACCTCCAACCCACAACAGAATGAGTAAGACCAAAAAAACACCAAAAACTGTTTTTTTGGAAAGAAATCCTTGCAAATATTTATCGCTATTTTTGTAACTAATCATAATATTTTCCCATACGTAGGGGTTATGGATTGTCAAAAATTGGAGTATGGGAGTAAGGCAGACAATCAAAAAGCCCTTATCACCCCATTACGCCAAAACTAAACAGCATTCTTATTTCGTTTTTGTTATCTTAGCCGTTACACTGTTGGCCAGAAATACTTTTTGTTCTTTTACGTCCAAAACCATTCCTGTTCCTTCCAGCTTAAACTGAGGATTTTCCAGATAAACTTTCTTGTTAGTACGGGCTTGGTTTTTATCAGCCGAGTAGGCTAACGTCTCGGTTCGAAATGATATAGCCGTCACTTGAAGTGCCCACTACATTGCCTGATAACTCAAAGTCTTTGGATTCGGTATTCAAAGTGCCTTTATCTCCCCGCACGGTAAAAGTTCGGCCTTCCTTCGTATAAAATGTGGCGTTTACTTTTTTGAATCCCACCATCTTATTATCCTGAAAATAGCTGGCAGTATCAGACTTAAGCGTCCACTCCTTAACACCTTGCGCATTGGTTGAAGTATATTCAAAATTATTTATTATGATATCAGCCCCTTGAGGATTTTCGGGTGCAGGTGGAAGTTTGGGGGTTTCTTTTTCTGATAACGTTAGGGTTAAGACTATTATGATCCCCAAAAAAGAAGCGACCCCTATTCCGGCCAAGAAAAGTTTTGTTCTCTTAAAAGTAATTTTCTTTGGTATAAATTTCACGTTAGCAAACCCTAAAGGAAAAGGCGTGTAGGACTATTGCAATTGTTCGAGACATCCTTTCCACTTTTTCTGTGATGTTAATAGTAACTCACACACTTCTCGAACCGCTCCCTTTCCCCCCGGGAGTCTGGTTACATAATCAACAGCTTTTTTAACTTCTTTCACTGCATCGGAAACCCCAATGGCAAACCCCACACGATATAAAAGGGGTAAGTCAATCAGGTCATCTCCCATAAAACCTATCTCCTCAGGATTTATTTTATTCCTTTTTAAAATTTCATCAAATACCGCCACCTTGTCTTTTATCCCTTGGTAAACTTCTTGGATACCCAAATCTTTAGCTCGATATTCTACTGCCCGTGACTTCCGACCGGAAATGATTGCCACTTTTATCCCCCCTTTGATCAACATCTTTATTCCCAGCCCGTCCTTGACATTGAATGATTTTGATTCTCCTCCTTTATCGGAATAAATTATTGCTCCATCGGTCAAAACTCCATCAACGTCTAAAATCAGCAGCCGGACTTTTTTGGCTTTTTCTATCATCCTAGACAATTCCTGCTTTGAGCAAATCGTGCAAATGGATAACCCCAACCACCCGGTTTGGTTTTTTCCCTTTATAGACAAAAAGGGTGGTAATGGTATACTTTTCCATCATTTCGAGGGCAATGACAGCCAGTGTGTCCTCGGAGACCCATTTCGGGTTGGTAGTCATGATTTCTATGGCTTTTTTGTTGAGCAAATCGCTATGTTTTTCCAAAGCTCGGCGCAGGTCTCCATCAGTAATCACCCCGACCAAAATTTTATTTTTATTCACCACTCCAGTTACCCCAAGCCGCTTGGAGGTCATTTCTAATAAAGCATCTTTCATGATGGTATTTTCTCGTACCAAAGGAACAGAGCTTCCGCGGTGCGTAAGATCCTTAACTTTTAAGAGGAGCCTTTTTCCTAACGTTCCTCCGGGATGAAGGATGGCAAAATCTTCCTGTTTGAACCCCCTTTTTTTTAGGACTGCCATGGCTAGGGCATCGCCCATAGCTAAAGCAGCAGTGGTTGAAGAGGTAGGAACAAAACCCCAGGGACACGCTTCTTCCTTGACACTAGTGTTGATGACGATATTGCCCCGCGAGGCTAACGTAGAATTCGCATTGCCAGTAAAGACAATTATTTTTAGACTCAAATGTTTAAGGAGCGGAAGTAATTGAAGGACTTCATCAGTTTCACCACTTTTGGAGATAACGATTACGACATCTTTGGGAGAGAGCATCCCCAGATCGCCGTGGATGCCTTCAGCAGGGTGGAGGAAAAAAGCCGGAGTCCCGGTACTCGCTAAGGTGGAGGCGATTTTTGTACTGATAAACCCTGATTTTCCAATCCCGGTCAGGACCACTTTGCCTTTGCATTTTGAGATGAGATCAACGGCACGGACAAAGTTGTCATCAATTGTGTCAATAAGGTTCAAAATTGACTCAGCTTCAATTTTTAAAACTCGCTTGGCAGTTTCCAAGATCATGTTCTACCTTTTTTCACTGGTGGTGGATATTTTTTTCATTTTCTTAAGTAAAGGAGTAAGTTCAGAAATCTTTAAGGAATTGGGGCCATCACAAAGTGCTTCTTCGGGATTGTCATGGACCTCTAAGTATACCCCATCAACACCTACTGCGGTTGCAGCCATTGTCAGATAAGGGATAAATTCCCGTTCCCCACCAGAAGCAGTGCCTTCTCCTCCGGGGAGCTGGACGCTGTGGGTGGCATCAAAGATTATGGGAAACCCGAACCTTCGCATGATCACCAATGATCGCATATCAACGACTAAGTTGTTGTAACCAAAAGATGTCCCTCGTTCAGTTAAAAGGATATGGGGATTATTACAGGTGGTTATCTTTTTGGTGATCGGCCCGATTTCATAGGGGGAAAGGAATTGTCCTTTTTTTATATTGATTGGTTTCCCGGTACGTGCAGCTTTAACGATAAGGTCAGTTTGACGGCATAAGAAGGCAGGGATTTGGATAATATCCAAAACTTTTTCTGCTTGGCTGATTTCTGAGAGTTGATGCACATCCGAGAGGATAGGGACGCCCAAATTTTTTTTCACCTTTGCCAAGATTCTCAATCCTTCCTTTAATCCAGGTCCCCGGTAAGAATTGATCGAGGTGCGGTTAGCCTTATCATAAGACGATTTAAAGATAAAGGGGATGTTCATTTTTTCGGTAATTGTCTTAAGCTCCTGAGCGAGCCATAGGGTTTTCTTTTCGGTTTCGATTACACAGGGACCGGCAATTAATACGAGAGGATTCCCCCCTCCGATTTTAATATGGTTGGTTATGGCTACTTCGCCGGTCATGGTTTGTACCTTAAGGATGCACGAATAAATTCTCGAAACAAAGGGTGGGGGTCTTTTGGTCTGGATTTAAATTCCGGATGGAACTGGCATCCCAAAAACCAAGGGTGGTCAGAGATCTCGATTATTTCCACCAACTTTCCATCTGGTGAAGTTCCCCCAAGTTTAAGACCATTATTAACCAGGATTTCTTGATACTTTTGGTTAAATTCATACCGATGGCGGTGACGCTCATGAATTAGTTCTTTTTGATAGGCTTGGTAGGTGAAGGTGTCTTTTTGAACTTTGCAAGGATATTCACCGAGCCGCATGGTCCCGCCCAAATAAGAAGTTTCATCCCGCTTTTGCACTACATTATTTTTATAATCAATCCATTCTTTTAAAAGAAAAATGACTGGATAAGGGGTATCTGGATCAAATTCCGCGCTATGAGCTTCCTTTAAGCCACAGACAGTCCGTGCAAATTCAATCACCGCAAGCTGCATCCCGAGACAGATTCCAAAAAAAGGTATTTTATTTTCCCGGGCATGTCGGATAGCTTCAATTTTTCCCTCAATCCCCCGGTTCCCAAATCCCCCGGGTACAAGAATACCCGGAAACCCAGAAAGTAAATCTTTTGCTCCTTTTTTTTCAAGCTCTTCCGAGTCGACGAATTTAAGGTTAACCCGGCAGTTATTGGCAATGCCACCATGGAGGAGAGCTTCATTGAGACTTTTATATGAGTCAATTAAATTGACATATTTCCCTATTACCGCGATGGTGGTTGATGACTCAGGATGATTAATTCTTCTTACGATTTCTTCCCACTTGCTCAAATTGGGCATGCCAGTCCAGATATTGAGGAATTCAACAATCTTTTCGTCGATCCCTTCCTGATGGAAGCCTAAAGGCACTTCATAAATGTGTCCCACATCTAATGCTGTTATTACAGCGCTTTTATCAATGTTGCAGAAAAGGGCAATTTTTGACTTAACATCATCCGGAAGTAATCGGTCAGTCCGGCATATAAGAATATCGGGCTGAATCCCGATCTCCAGGAGCTCTTTCACACTATGCTGAGTGGGTTTGGTTTTAAGTTGTCCGGCAGTCGCGATATAAGGGACGAGGGTGAGGTGTACATACAAGACATTTTCTTTTCCAAGATCGGTTTTAAGCTGTCGTATTGCTTCCAGAAAAGGGAGAGATTCAATATCGCCCACCGTGCCACCGATCTCAACAATAGCAATATCAGCTCCTCCACCTACTGCCCTGATCTTTTGTTTGATTTCATCAGTAATATGGGGGATAACTTGGACGGTGCCCCCTAAATACTCCCCTCTTCTTTCTTTATTGATTACTGCATCGTAAATTTGGCCGGTGGTAAAATTATTTTTTTTCCCCATCCGAGTCGAGGTGTATCGTTCATAGTGGCCTAAATCCAAATCAGTTTCGGCACCATCATCAGTTACGAAAACTTCGCCATGCTGAAAGGGGCTCATGGTTCCAGGGTCAACATTGATATAGGGGTCAAGTTTCAAAAAAGTAACCGTAAGGCCCCGCGCTTCCAAAAGGGCACCGATCGAAGCAGCTGCTACTCCCTTACCAAGCGATGAGAGAACTCCACCAGTAATAAAAATATATTTGGGCTTAACCACCTCTGTCTCCTATGGAAGATTAAAGGATAACCTCTGATGTTTAACTAGGGTCCTAACTCGTTGCAGATCATCGGGGTGATCGACCCCGAGGGAATCTTTTTCGGTTATCCCAACTTTTATTTTATAGCCATGTTCTAAGGCGCGCAGTTGTTCTAAGTGTTCGATTTTTTCTAATGGGGTTGGTTTCAAGCTCGCAAAGTGGAGGAGAAAGTCTTTCGTATAGCCATATAACCCAATATGTTTAAAGATAGGGAAAGATAAGGGTGCGTTCTCAATTGCTTGAATAGTATTCCAAAGGGTTCGCAAAAAGGGAAGAGGAGAACGTGAAAAATAAAGGGCATATCCTTCGTTATCGGTAACGACCTTTACCACATTTGGGTTTAAGACTTCATTGGTAGTTTTTATTTCTCGCTTCAATGTACCCATATAAACCGAAGGGTTATTTTTAAAGCATAAAATTACTTCATCAATCATTTCTGGATCAATGAGTGGTTCATCCCCCTGGACATTGATCACCAAATCCCAATCCATGTGCCGGGCTATTTCGGCGATCCGGTCGGTTCCGGATTGGTGTTCGGATGAAGTCATCCATGCATTGCCACCAAAACTTTTTACTGCCTTATGTATCCGCTCGTCATCCGTTGCCACCCAAACTTCATCTATAAATTGAGCTTTTCGAGCTCGTTCGTACACCCACCGAATCATTGGCTCTCCGGCTATTTTGGCAAGGGGTTTGCCTGGGAGACGGCTTGACTGATAACGTGCAGGAATTACTGCGACAATCTTCATCACTATAGGACAGGGTTTTGTTTAAAAATTATAATATAAAGCCAACAAAGTCAACAGATAAAATCTCAAATTGGAATATTTTATGCAAGCATTTTTCGTGCTTGAGCTAAAGCCATCAAAAAAATATTTTGCTTCCTTTGTGGTTTTTTTAAATGGTCCCGCAAAGCACCCGACAAGAAGCACTAGTTTTATCTAAGGATTTTTATCTATTCGTTTCAAGGTGTGTTGGTGGAAAAAGTTTTTTCTGGTTTATAAAAAATTTTCTTTACGTTGTCTAACTTCTTTCCTGTTGACAACATTAAAATTTTTCGATATTTAAATTTTTTGTGGTCTTCATTACCCAAATTTTTCTTAAAGGATTATGGCATGAAATGTCCTTTTTGCCGTCATTTGGAAAACAAAGTAATTGACTCCCGGATGAGTAAGGATGGAAGCGTGATTCGCCGGCGCCGAGAGTGTCTTGAGTGTCAGCGGAGGTTCACTACTCACGAACGGATCGAAGAGATTATGCCCATGGTGATTAAAAAGGATGGAGGTCGAGAACCGTTTGACCGGAACAAGATTTTGGGGGGGATTCAAAAAGCCTGTCAGAAAAGACCGATCAGCGCAGAGGATATGGAAGCAACCGTTTCAAGGATAGAGGAATTTCTCCAGGAAAAAGGGGAAAAAGAGCTCCCCTCCTCGGTTATTGGCGAAAAAATTATGCAGGAATTACATGCGTTGGACGAAGTTGCGTATGTCCGTTTTGCTTCGGTCTATCGGTCTTTTAAAGATCTCACTGATTTTATGAGTGAAGTTAAGGAATTACTCGGAACCCGTGAGAAAGAAAAAAAGTCTTAAAAAATCTACTCGATTGGAAAACCTTGTCCTTCAAAAAACTCCTGAAGAATACATGTGGTTGGCCATTCAACTGGCTTTAAAGGCACTTGGCCAAACTAGCCCAAACCCTTTAGTTGGGGCTTTGATCGTTAAAAATGGCACAATAGTGGGTCGAGGATTCCACCACCAAGCCGGCACCCCTCATGCTGAAATAAATGCACTCAATGAAGCAGGAAACAAAGCCCAAGGGGCTGAACTTTATTTGAATTTAGAGCCGTGCAGCCATTTTGGGAGGACTCCACCGTGTGCGGATGCCATTATCCAAAAAAAAATAATGAAAGTATTTGTGGGAATGGTGGATCCTAACCCTTTAGTGCGGGGGAAGGGAATAAGAAGACTTAAAGAAGCGGGAATTGAAGTTGCGACCGGAATTCTGGAAAAAGAGTGCCGCAAACTGAATGAGGTGTTTATCAAATACATTACTACAAAGCGCCCCTTTGTTATCCTGAAGGCAGCCGCTAGCCTTGATGGGAGGGTCGCGGCAGAGAGTGGTGATTCACAATGGATTACGAATGAAAAATCCCGTGAGTATGTTCACCAGGTACGGAGTGCGGTTGACGCAGTGCTGGTAGGGATTGGGACAGTCAAAAAAGACGACCCTCAACTTACCTGCCGGTTAAAAAATCGGAAGGAAAAGGACCCGATTCGCGTAGTTGTTGACTCAACCCTAAGCATTTCTCCTGAAGCTAAGGTTTTAAATCTTAACTCCCAAGCTCTGACTATTATTGCCACTACTCCAAAATCCCCTCTGAAAAAGCGGGTGCTGATCGAAAAAAAAGGAGCACGGGTTTTAGTAATCCCTTCTGAGGACCGGGTTGATCTCCGTCTGCTCATGGAGATCCTGGGCAAAGAGGAGATCACCAGCGTGTTGATTGAAGGGGGAAGTGATATCAATACCTCGGCGCTTCAGTCGGGAATCGTTGATAAAGTTTTATTTTTTTATGCCCCCAAAATAATCGGCGGTAAACAGGCCCCGTTGATGGTAGGGGGCAAAGGAATTGCCAGAGTGAAAGATGCTCTCGTGCTTCATAACATCACCACCCAAAGGTTCGGTGATGACGTGATGATTGAGGGGTATATTAAAAAAGATGTCAAAAAATAACAATAAGAATATAGATAACCCGCGCACTATGTAAAAGGAATAAGCAATGTTTACCGGTTTGATTGAAGACTT
>CAVSIB010000006.1:0-19294 GCA_963727835.1 uncultured delta proteobacterium | reverse complement strand
CCAATCGCCCGGGTGGTACAAACCTTCACACACTGAGGCTTTCCCTGGCAGAGGTCACAGTGATAAGCCTTATTGCCAAAGACAGGTAAAGCGCCAAAAGGACAGCGTTCAGCGCGGGACTTGCCCCAGATAAACTTTTTCTTTTCCCTTTCTCCCTCTGCTTTTTTCCCCGGTAAGCACTTCATCTCCCTGCATTGCCGGCAAAGGATCGGCATATTCATGCTGGTATTGAGGTCATCTTTTTTGATTCGAATAGCTGATTTTTCTGGATTTACGCTTCCGCCATGAAAGAGAGAACAGACAAGTTCACACAGATGACAGCCGCTGCACCTCTTTCGGTCAACCGTGATTTTCATGCCTTAAGCCCTAACCGTTTCAAAGTATTTTTTTTGGGGACTCCATTTTTCCCCCATCCGTGAAGACGATAATAGTCATCCAGCATGTGATCAAATTCATTCCGCGAGATGAACGCTCCTTGCGCGGGCCCTTCGGGAATGGGTTCGTCAAAATACCGTTTCGGGAAGCGTGTCGTGTTTTCGTGAGAGCTCATCCTTAACCAGCATCATTTTTTCGAGAGCACAAATCCTTTCGCCAATTTGTTTCAATTCTTTCGGAGAAAAATCAAGTCCGGTGGCGAGCGTAATCAGCCGGGGAAAACTCCCGGTACTGGAGGGCATGCGGGCTGGAAAAGACGGTAAGGAAACGGCAGATTCCTAATGAATCGCTTACCGCATTCAGTACCTCATGCCACCAGACCATTCTTCCTTTGCCGGCATACGAGGCAAGATCATTGCTTACCGGGCCGCCATAGAGCTTCTTGAGGACTTCTTCAGGAAGACCCAGCACATCTATCGACGCACGGCTTCTCATATGGCAGGCACCACGGCTTGCCGTGGCCATCCCAGAGCGAAACTTTTCGGGAGCCTTTCGTCAGTCATTTCAATGGGGAAATTTTTAATTTCCATGAGATAATCTCTGGATGCTGCCCCGAAAACCTTCTGGGCAAAAGGGCCTTCTGCTAAAATATTGCCAAAATTTTTTCGATGAGCAATCTGGTGAATAACTTCCGTAATGGTTTCCCGATCACCCCAGACAAGGGGGCGTTTGGTTAGTTTCTGATCGATGATTCCTCGCTGGTAAAGTTCCATTGCCCACGCGATATAGGAACCGGTAGAAATGGTGTCAAGTCCATAACGGTTGCAAAGTTCAATCGCATACATACTATTTTCCAGATCCAGATTCCCCAGCTTGCTCCCCAGAGAGCCAAGGGAGCCGTATTCCGGGCCTTCTCCCCTGGTTCCTTGATACTGCCCTTTTTCAATGACAAAGCGGTGCCGGCAGTGAACCGGACAGCTGAAACAGGCAAGCATGCCGGTGGAATAAGGTTCCAGTGCCTCAGCTGCTAACCGATAACCCTGGTCACCAACACTGGTGTGTTGATTATTGCGGACGCTGAGGATACCCAGGGCGTTCGCCCTGCTGAAAAGAAGCGGGGTGCCATATTCTCCTAACGCCTGAGCCCATTTGGTGCCTGCCAGACTTTTCATTGCGGCACATAATACGGTAAATACTTTTTGGGTCAGAGAGTTTTATGTCCCGCGTTCCCCGGACGGCTAATGCCTTTACATTTTTTGATCCCATGACCGCGCCCATTCCCGTTCTTCCCGCCGAACTTTTCATTCCCGAGCGGATAGCCGCAAAACGAACCAGGTTCTCTCCTGCGGGGCCAATGCAAGCAATCTGAACCTTATCATCCTTTAACGCGGAACGCAGTTTTTTCTGAGTTTCAAGGGTATCAAGCCCGGTTAATCTCTTCGCGTCGCGAACTTCAATATGGTTATCGGTGATTAAAAGGTAGACCGGCTTGGGGCTTTTACCTGAAATGACCACATGACTAAAGCCAGCTTTGACAAGTTCGGCGCCAAAATCCCTACCCATGTTTGAGTCACCCAGATGGCCTGATTCAGGCGATTTTGCCGTGATAGAGATCCGCGAACCAAAACTTAAACATCCCGTAAGAAGTCCCGCTCCAAAAATAAGGGGGTTGTTCGGGGAAAAGGGATCTAAGGAAGGAGTATAGTGCGGGGAAAGAAGATGCATGTTCATTCCTCGTCCTCCCAGAAATTTTCTCCGAAGCACAACAGGGATCGGCTTAACCCTGATTTTCTCAGCGGTTAGATCAATAAAGGCGATTTTTCTATCCACGGGCATGTTTGTTCGC
Source organism: uncultured delta proteobacterium (assembly GCA_963727835.1). Taxonomy (GTDB): domain Bacteria; phylum Desulfobacterota; class WTBG01; order JAGOGO01; family JAGOGO01. Next base: position 17,073 of record CAVSIB010000006.1, on the reverse strand, counting down.
TAAATCCTCTGTATTGTCAACCCTCATAATGATTAACGTATACGGCTTTATCATACACCATGAAGCATGTCTGATTCAATAAGGAAAACTTTTGGATATAATCTGGGTCGTATTTATAAAAAAAAGGAAAAAAAATTCCACTTTGGGAAAAAATTCGTTATAATATAAATGCTAGGCGAAGCGGGGGCAGAAAATAAATCAAAACGGAGGGAGGTGATTATCCTTGCCACCTAAAAAAGTGACTACCAAGAAAACCGCTCCTAAAAAAACGACAAAAAATAAGAAAGTTAAAAAGAACGATAAGTTAGTATGCGAAAAGTGCGGACTGGTGGTGTCGGTAGATACTATTTGCGGTTGCGAGGTTGCCTGTGATTTACTCTGCTGCGGGAAGGAGATGAAGTTAACGTGTTAGTATCGCAAAAAAATAATCCCGCCTCGTCTAGCAAACTTTTATTCCCTAAAGATTGAAAGAGCACTCACGGTTGAGAGATCGATAATGGTGTGCTTTTTTGAAGATAGATATGAAAAGAAATTCATATCTTATTTTTTTAAGGAGGCTGCATTATGAAAAAATTTATCGCTGCTGTTATTGTAATGTTTTCATTGTGTTTACTTACCCCTTACAACGCCAAAGCAGAAGGAACTTGGAGCAATATGGGTTACGGAGCGGGCTCTATTTTAGCATCATGCGTATATTCGCCCGTAAAAGTGGTCTATGCTCTTGTTGGAGGGCTTACCGGAGGGATGGCATTCCTGGTTACGTGCGGTAACCAGGATGTTGCCCAAAAAATCTGGAGTCCTTCGCTACGGGGCACGTATGTTATTACCCCTGAAATGTTAAAAGGGAAAGAACAGGTTCAATTTGTCGGCAACCAGAAACAAAAACATATCAACCTCAGGAGAATAAAGTTCAAGAAGATACCATAAAAAGATAATCGCATAATGACCATGAGCAGATAAAACAATTTATGGCAAAAACATTAGCAAAGTGAGGAATCTGTGCCGGAATTTAAAAATGTTACGGTAATTAAAAAGGCCAATGTTTACTTTGACGGCAAGGTGACCAGCCGCACGGTTTTGTTTCCGGACGGTTCAAAGAAGACGCTCGGTGTCATGCTTCCCGGGGAATACGAATTCAGCACCGCAGACAAGGAGGTCATGGAAATCATGGCTGGTGATCTGGAAGTTTTACTGCCCGGATCGGCTGGCTGGGAAACAGTAAAAGAAGGAGATTCTTTTGAGGTTCCGGCCCGATCCACCTTCAGCCTGAAGGTTAAAACCGTTACCGACTACTGTTGTGCTTATATCAGGTGAAAAGCCTGCCCAATACATTCCTCCAGCATTGCCACGGTAACACGTGGAAGGCGTTGCTCTCACAGCTTTAGAACTTCACCTTCGGCGCTTCGGTTGCTGCCTCTGGAGCTTCAAAGAACGAAGCTTTTTCAAACTTGAAGGTTTTGGCAATTAAGTTGGAAGGGAATCTTCTTATCGCCACATTATAGACCTTGACTGCTTCATTGTACCGCCTTCGCGCTACCGCAATCCGGTTTTCTGTTCCCGCAAGCTCATCCTGAAGGCGAATAAAATTCTGATTGGATTTTAGCTCCGGGTACCGCTCAACGACGACCAAGAGACGGCTCAAAGCAGCAGTGAGCTGATTGTTCGCCTCAATTTTTTCCGGAACGGTTCCAGCTCCGGCAACCTTAGAGCGTGCTTCGGTAACTTTGATGAAGACTTCTTTTTCCTGGGATGCAAATCCTTTTACTGTTTCCACCAGATTCGGGATAAGGTCATAGCGGCGCTGCAGTTGCGTCTCAACCTGCGCCCACGCTTCTTTAACTCCCTCATCCAGTGTCACGAGGTTATTATAGGTGCTGCAACCCGAAAAAATGAAAGAACACAACAGTATTATAATAACCACTAAACTATTCTTGCTTTTGACCTTCATGAATAAGCCCTCCCTTATTAAGTAACAAAAAAGATAAGAAATAGTAAAGCCTGCGGCTACCAAAAGATGCTTTTTTTATCCTTCGAAGCGGTTCTATCGTATTTTCAATTGATCTAAGAAGGTTGAAAGCTTTTGTATCTCCCCAATATATTTTTCCATGAGGGGAATTACCTGGCTTGAAGTTAGCTTTTTCCGTCCTTCCCTGATTGTCAGAAGTTCCAAGAAAAAGTCTTGATTCAGGCCTGTCTCCTGGGCGACTGTTTTTACTAATGTATGCCTTTCGGCAATAGGCTCTTTATCCTTCAAAAACATGATTGCTTGAAAGAGGGAGAAAAAGGTGGGGAGCGATGCAGAAATCAGCGCTTCTGTCTTGCGCCAATTTCCCGCGGTTTCCAGGAAATGTTTTTTCAGCTGTATAAGCTTTCCCTTTACTTCCTGCTCACACTGAAGCCGCATATAGTTTTTATCAAAAGCTAAATTTTTTAAAAAATTTTCTCCGCAAACTACTTTGTGGGCCGCTTTGATATTGAGAAACTCAATGGGGAAGGTGTCAAGTGAAGAGGCAATAGAGGCTGGGGTCAGGAAAAGCGGTGTGTTAACTCGTTTTTTGTGCCACTTGGAAACTAGCGGTATGGCTTTGCTGAGTCGGTTCATGCCGTTCTCAGAAAGAACAATCATAAAGTTAAGGTCCGATTTTTTCGGGATATATTCCCCCCGCGCCCCACTTCCATAAAGGATAATGCTCAAGAGATCAGAACCGAAAGCTTCTCGATAGTCACTCGAAAAATCTTCAAAAATCTCTTCTGGCCTTGCTGGTGCTTTGGGCATCATAATCCTCCATGCTATCCAGACGTTAATGTATTAAAACCCTCGACTTGCTCCACCGCCCCCACTGAAGCCTCCACCAAATCCTCCAAACCCACCACTAAAGCCACCCCCGCCAAATCCTCCCCCAAAACCACCGCGGCGGCCAAAGCCGCCCCCATAGTATGATCTCCTACCCCCCCTAGCCATGAGAAGCGGAAGAATTATAAAAATAAATAAAAAGGCGAGAAAAAAAGAAAAGAAACCTCCGGAGCTTTTTCCCCCCGCGAGTTCTCTTGGAGATACTTCTTCTGGGCGGTAGCCTTCTCCTAATGTTACTCCCGCATCTTTGACAATGACCTGGCCCACAGCGATCATAGCATTTAAAAGTCCTTCGCTGTAGTGACCTTGTTTTAGCAGAGGGGTAACTTGTTCATCAAGGATATTCCCAACGAGCCCGTCAGGAAGAATGCCTTCAACCCCATAGCCGGTTTCAATCCTCACCTTTCGCTGATCAAGCACAAGGAAAATGAGCACCCCTTTATCCTCTCCCTTCTTGCCAATGCCCCATTTTTCGTAAAGCTCGTTGGCGTACATGTCCGGCTCATTGTCCCCGATGGTTTTAAAGGTCGCCACTACTACCGCAGTTCCGGTTTTTTCCAGTACCTCACGGCTAAGGCCTTCCATTGCGGTTTTTGTATCAGGAGGAATAATGGAAGCAAAATCATTTACTGCTCCAGTAGGCCGAGGAAACTTTTCTTCTATAGCGTTAAGGCTACGTCCTTGAAAAAAATTAAACAACAGAAAAATCGCAATCAACAAGCGTTGGGAACGAAGTATTTTTTTAGCCCGATTGTTTTTAGCTGAAGACATAGTCAAATAAATTTTAAAAACCTAATTAAAATGTTCGGAGGGCAAATAATTCCTTTTGTATTAAAAAAAACATGCATTCGGCAAGGTGTTGCGACCCATTCATCGTACGCAAAGTTACAACCCCTCCTTCTATCCTTTCTTGAAAGTGCAGCTATTTCACGTTTCTTTCAATGTTTTTTAGCTTTTTTGCCACGGTTAATCGTAAAAAGCTACTTCAAAAAACTCGTCAGTTCACTAAAGACTTTTATCCCGAAACTATCAGTCATACCAGAAATATAATCAACAATTGCCCTTAAATAGCTCTTTTTTTCTTCAACATGGTAGATGATAGCATTTTGAAATTTCAACTCCTTCCTTTTTTTTGCATCCAAATCCGAATACTTAATTAGCCAATCAGAGAATGTATCTGCTAATAATGAACAAGTCTTTTTGTATTCCATAGTGAGATTAGATAATGACTGTCGCCCCTTGTAAGAATCTGACAAAGTTTTATAGATAGATTCAATAATGATTTCGGCATATCTTTTAAAGTGGTCCAATTTGGGATGATAGTAGATGTTCTTTTTACTGAATTCGCGAAGCTCTTTTAACAATCTCAAATTCTTTTCGGAAAATTTAATTCCCTCTTTTGGACTACTGGAATTACATAAATCGATAATAAGGTCATGCATAAGAACGGTAGTATTTATCTTTTTTACGTTCATCTTGAATTTTTTATTTATACGGTTAATTAGATTCCTTATTTGTTTATCGGTTACAAACCTAAGCGTCAAGGCGTCCTCAATATCTCTTCCCAAGAAAGAGATTTTATCAGCGACTTTTACAATACAAGCTTCCCAAGTATACGGGCCATACTGATTGGGCTTCGCTATTTCCTGCAAGTCTATCACCTTTTTTCTCGGCAAAATGGCATTTTCATTGTCCTCTCCACAATGTGAGACAATTCCATCTCTCACAGCATAGGTTAAGTTCAGATTCATCTCATTTCCATCCGGGTCTTTTAGGGTTTCTATTTTGTCTACAAACCAAAGGCTGTTTTTCTCATGCCAAAATCTCTCTCCTAAATCTCTTTCAGAAATTCTTTTTAAAATATCTTCTCCTTCATGACCAAATGGAGTATGCCCAAGGTCATGACCAATAGCAATAGCTTGAGCTAATTCTGTATTTAGGCCCAAATACTTTGATATTGTATAACTTACCGCAGCAACATGGTTAACATGCTCAATTCTGGTGCAAATATGATCGTTTTCAGTTGCGAAGAAAATCTGCGTCTTATGTTTTAACCTCCGATACGCGGTCGAATGCAGAATCCTGTTAAAGTCGCGGGCGAAATTGCTTCTTATATCATTTCTTCTCGAATAAATTTTTTTTTTGCCGGCGTATAGAATCACGCCATTTTTGATTTTCTTCACACATTGCAACCGTAGAAAAATTATTGGATTTCATTATCTCCTCGAAAACATCTTTTGAAGATTTCGAGATAATCTTCTGGCGGTTTCACTTATCGATAAAAAAATTTAATTGTTAGATATAAGTTAGAAATTAACTAGAAAATAAAAAAGAGGTTATCCCTAACCTCTTAATTTTCTTTATGGAGCTGACGGGGATCGAACCCGTGACCCCTTGACTGCCAGTCAAGTACTCTCCCAGCTGAGCTACAGCCCCAATTTTTAAAAATAATATATTTTAATTTTTGAGAATGTCAACTAAACTTTAACTTTTCCCGGCAATAATCCCGAAAATTATTTACCCCGATAAAAAACTCTCTCATCATGATAACCCAGTAGTATTGGCCTTTTTGAGTCAGAAATAAACTATTTCCTTGTTTTTTTAGTCCCCCAGCAATCCTGAAAAATAGGATCTCTGACCACAAATATCGGTAAATATTTTCTCCGACTTTAGTCTTCAGTGCTTCCAGGTCAAGTCTTAGTCCAAAAAGCTTCATCAAAAAATCATAACGCGCTCTTTCTTTAATTGAAAAATCTTTTTTTGCCGTAATCGGGAGTTTTTCCTCATTAACTATTCGGATATACTCTTTTATATCAAACGTATTCGCATAGGCGCTTCCCCCAAGATAGCCAATTGCTCCGCTCCCGATTCCTGCGTATTCTTCAAAGTTAACCACATATTCATCAATCATGGCTTCACTTCGGGAAAAACACCAGGCGGTTGCCGGCTTGTAATGAGGCGATAACAGAGAGGTGATTATTTGATAAAACTTTTTTTCCCGCTCATACTTTACGACTCCTAATTTTTTTTTGATCAGCCCCTGGGTGGAAGATGATACCATCAGCGGATAATAGGTTACTTGGTCAACCGCCAAAGCAAGGATGGTTTCAAGGTCTTTTTCTAAGATCGCTGGGGTTTGCGGGGGAAAATTAAAGATCATATCCACATTGAGGGTGTTGAAATTACCCTGGGCGTGTTTGAGCTTTTCTGCAATTTCCTGCCCGCTGCCGTATTTATGATATCTTTCCATTGCCCTAAGCAAGCCATCGTCAAAGCTTTGGACCCCCACGGAAAGACGGTTTACCCCTATCTCTTTGAGAATTTCGATATTTTCCCTGGTCACATGGTTGGGGTTGGTCTCAACTGAAATTTCAGAGGTTGAAAAATTTTTCTTTATCAATCCTAAAGTTCGGGTTAATTCATCTATGAGAACAGTGGGGGTTCCTCCTCCCACATACACTGCCTTAAAATCGTAGCCTAAGTTTTTATAGAGAACGATCTCTTTGCGTAAGGCAACAAAATAATCTCGGGCCAGAGGTTCTTGAAATACCCCCCGATGAAACGAACAATAAGGGCAAAGCTCCTCACAAAAAGGCACGTGGAGATATAACAGGGTGGGGATAGCGTCTTTCTTCGGGGGAATAGTCAAAGAAGCCGCAGGAGAGAACCGGAGGTACCGGGCATTTTCTTTACGGGCAAAAGATGTTATAAAATTCTCAATCAACATAGGTTCTGTTAGTATTATTTTTTGATTGAAAAGGTAAAGGAAAATCTAGTAATAAAATTTTGGCTGGTTTAAATTATCATCTTTAGGTAAATTTTTAAACTTAATTGACGCATCTCATGGGTAGCTCTCGCAAAAAAAATAATATCATTTGTCTTGATTGCCCTGGCTTTTGTTGTCGGATCAGGAACTTTTTTTAAAAATCAGATGCAACCCCTTTGTTTTTATAATGAGCTTCCTTCTGAAGCAGGGGTTGCAAAAGTGATAGATGGGGGCATCATTGTCTTGGATGGGGGTGAAAAAGTCCGGTATTTAGGAATTAACGCTCCGGAGATAAGGGTCAGGCACGGAGAGTGGATACCAAGGGCAACAGATATGCGGCGAAGAAGCAAAGGCTTATAATCAGTAGCTGGTTGAAGGGAAAATGGTTCGCTGGGATATGACCAGAAAAAAAGAGATGATTACAACCGGATTCTGGCTTATGTCTGGGGTGATGGGGTCCTGATCAATGGAGAATTGCTTAGACAAGGTTTGGCTCTGGTGGATGTTCGGTTCCCCAACCGCAAGAATTAAAAAATGTTTTTTGACTTCCAAAAAGAGGTGCGTGAGTTTCACCGGGATATATGGGGAAAACTTGAAGACCATACTTTTTCCCGAGCAGGAGGCTTTTAAATTAATAGGAGAAATTGGCGGGGTGCAAGGCACAATAATTAGTGTTACTATCGGAAGGGAAAAGGTATATTTGCATTTTGGAAAAAACTGGGAAAAGGATTTTACCGGGATCATTTATAAGGACAACCTGCAAAGTTTTCCCTGGGAAAGCAAAGCCGTAGCGCATTCTTTTTAGGAAGGAAAGTAAAAATTTACGGGTTTGTAAAAAACAGTGAAGGCCCGGCAATTATTATCTCCGCACCGAGCCAAGTGGATATCTTGAATTAACCGAGATTGAGGGATTTAAGCCTTTACTTTTTTCCCTTCTTCTTGGGGATATTGGTTTGTTCAATTTGGCTATCAAGGAATTTTTTTAAATAGGCAAGATGGTCGCCATCAATTCGAAGAAATTTTATCCCTGTCCTATAAAGGCCTTCCCTGGTTTTTTTGCAATGGACCACTTCTCCCTGGGCCAGAATAATTTTATCCTGCTCAAAGGCGATATCCAGATCAATGACGTTTCCGGGCTCAAAGACCACCGCAGACTCAATGAGAATACCGGATTCACTGAGGTCGTATACTGTGGCCATTTCCCCCGGTATTTCAACTAAACTATCGGGATCATAGTGAGTAAAAGAGATAAGTCGGGAATAACCTAACCGCAAGTACTGGCGTTGTTCAACCGAAATTTTTTTCGAAGGCTTCTTTTTTTTGGGCATGGCGCTCCTCTGAAAAAAATAACCTTAACCTCATTTTATGTTTGTCTTATACCAAAAGATTGAAATAAAATAAACCAATATATTTTTGTAACGAAACATCATTCATGAGCCCAGAAGAAGCTCATTGGCCTAAGTTCCCCTAAGCCGTTTTCGGCAAACATGACCGTGGAAAATGAAAAAAACAAACCATGGGGGGGTAAAACCATGAAAGAGATTGATGCCAAAACAAAAAGCTGTGTCCTCATCGGTGATCCGGTGGAACATTCTTTTTCTCCGCTGATCCATAATGCTGGATTTAATGCATTGGGAATTAATTTTGTCTATGTTGCTTATCTCGTAAAAGACCTTGAACACGCCATAAAAGGAATCAGAGCGTTAAATATCCGGGGGGCAAGCATTACCATTCCTCATAAAGTCAAAGCAATCAGTTATGTGGATAAGCTCGATGACTTGGCGCAGAAAATCGGTTCCATCAACACCATTGTGAATCAAAAGGGGAAGCTCATAGGGTATAATAATGATGGGATGGGGGCACTAAAAGCTCTCCAGGACCGCACAATTGACCTTAAAGGAAAGTCTGTTTTGGTCTTAGGCTCTGGAGGGGTGGCCCGGGCAATCACCTTTTCCCTCGTCATGAGGGGTGAGGTAAAAAGACTGCATATTCTGGGGATTATCAAGGAAGAGATGAACATTTTGATTGAGGACCTCAGAAAAACCGGGGGGAGTGATGTTCAGGGGACACTTCTGCGGGAGGATATTCTCCAAAAGACCCTTAGTATGTCGGATATACTCATTAACTGTACCCCAATAGGAATGTATCCCAAAACCAAGGAAAGTCCGGTGCCGAGCAGCTTTCTCCGGCCAGGGCTTCTGGTTTTTGACGTGGTCTATAACCCTCCCCAAACCACGCTTCTCAAAGATGCTCAAAAAGCCGGCTGCAGGACTATTTCCGGTCTCGAGATGTTTATTAATCAGGCGATCGTTCAGTTTGAGCTTTGGACCGGAGAAAAAGCTCCGGTTGATGCCATGAAAAAAGTTCTTTTGGAACAGTTAATTTAGGGATAAGAGACATGAACATTGTTCTAATCGGATACCGGGGGACCGGAAAATCAACCATCGCTAAAATATTATCAGCTCGTCTGAAATGGCCCCGATTCAATCTCGACGAAGGGATCGTGAAAGACATGGGAATGAGTATTCCTCAGATTGTAGAAAAACACGGCTGGGAATTTTTTCGCGACATTGAATCAAGGGTGGTGGAAAAAACAAGCACCATGAATCGGACCATTATTGATGCCGGAGGGGGAGTCATAGTGCGGGATCACAATGTTGATATTCTCCGCACAAAGGGATTTATTATCTGGCTTAAAGCCAGACCCAAAACCATCATCCGCCGGATCAAAGATAATCCTAATCGGCCCTCGCTTACCGAGAAGAAATCTTTTTTAGAAGAAGTAAAAGAAGTACTCGCCGAAAGAACCCCCAAATATCAGGCCGCTGCCCACGTGGCAATTGATACGGATAACCTCTCTCCCCAAGACGCTGCCGAAAAGATAATTGAGGAGTTAAATCGTTTTAACGCAGGCTAAAGCCTGCGTCTACCACGTTTTGCCCGAAACTGAAAAACGATTGCATTTAACCAAAATGCCGCTGGCGGATAATCTCATAGAACACTACGGCAGCAGCAACCGAAGCATTTAAGGAATTGATTTTTCCGCGCGTGGGGATCGAGAGCAGAAAGTCACAGTGTTTTTTAACCAGCTGGTGCATACCTTTTCCCTCGCCACCAATGACCACCGCTATGTCCATCGTTAAATCCATAGAATACAGAGATTGTTCAGCGCTCGCATCCGTCCCAACGATCCAGATGCCCTCTTTTTTTAACTCTTCAATCAGTGAAACCAGATTAGAAACCCGACAAACCGGGGTATGCGCTAAAGCTCCAGCCGACGCTTTAAGGGCTGCATCATTAACAGGGGCAGAGCGATGTTTAGGAACAAAGATCCCTTGAGCACCAGCGGTGTTGGCTGTTCTTATGATAGCCCCAAAGTTCCGGGGGTCTTCGACTCCGTCTAAAATCAAAAAAAGCGCTTTTCCCTTTGTTCTGCGCCAGGTTTCCAGAAGTGACTCTAAGGATTGGTAGGCATACGGAGAGACGATTCCAACGACACCCTGATGAGACACATCCCCCACGAAAAAAGAAAACTTGGATGGGGGGATACGATGCACTTTGATATTATGGCTCCGGGCAAGAGAATAAATCAAGGCCTTTTTATTTTTAAGATCTCCCACGGGTAGATAAACCTGTTGGATCCGTTCGGGGGTGGACTTAAGGATTTCCAAGATAGGATTTATGCCAAAGATTTTTTCTTCCATGCACAAAAAAGCATCGTTATTTGAGAGCGCCGGCCATATCGTCTACGATCTTTTGGGCCGCAGTTTTCGGATCAGAAGCCTGAAGGATGGGCCGGCCAATCACTAAATAATCCGCTCCGGCGTGTATTGCTTCGCGGGGAGTAAGAACCCGCTTCTGATCATCTTTCGTGGCGTCCGGCGGTCGTACTCCCGGAGTAACAATGAGAAATCCTGCCGGGCAAACCTTTCTAATAAGAAAAATCTCATGAGGGGAGGCGACGACTCCGTTGAGTCCTGAGGTATAGGCAAGCGCTGCTAACCGCGTAACTTCTTCGGCAACCGGAGAATGAAAACCGACGTCAGCGAGGTCAGCGTCTGAAAGGCTGGTGAGGACGGTGACACCCAAGAGAATCGGCGGGGTAACGGTGATCGCGCGGGCTTTGGAGCGAGCGGCTTCGGCAGCGGCTTTCATCATGGCTTTTCCGCCGGAGGTATGGACGTTGAGCATGGCTACTTTTAAAGCCACGGCCGCCTCGACTGCATTTTTTACGGTATGGGGAATGTCATGGTATTTTAAATCGAGAAATACTTTGCCGCCCTCTTCGTGGACCATGGCAACGGCTGAAGGCCCAGAGCGGGTAAATAATTGATGGCCGACCTTAAAAAGGCCAACTGAGTCCTTTAATGCTTTCACCAGGTCCCATGCCCGGGAAAGGTCATCTATATCCAACGCTACAATGAGTTTCTTTTTCGCTTTTTCTGTGGGTGTTTCCATAGACGTCGTGAGAACAAGGGGTGCATTAAAATTTACCAAAAATTGTTAGATGTTTTTTCATGCGCTCCCCACGGTGTTTCTCCGCTAAGATAATGGAATGGAGCGCCTGAAGAGCTTGAGCGTAGATGTCATTGATAATAATATAAGCGTAGTCGCGTGCTTGAGCGATCTCCGCGCAGGCTTTGGCAACCCGCTCCCCGATGACTGCCGAAGAGTCAGTTTCTCTTTTTTGGAGTCTATTTTCAAGCTCTTCAAGTGAAGGGGGGATGAGAAAAATAGTTATTGCGCGGGGATAATTTTTCTTAAGTTGTTGCGCGCCCTGACCGTCAATATCAAAAAGAAGATCGGTTCCCTTCCGAAGGGTCTGTTCAACAACCGACCGGGGAGTGCCATAGAGATGCCCGTAGATTTCCGCCCACTCAGCAAATTCTCCTTTATCAATCATCGCGGTAAAGGTTTCCCGAGAAACAAAGTGGTAGGCTTCGCCCGGTCGTTCGTCCTTGCGGGGCAAGCGCGTTGTGTATGATACGGAAAATTGTATATCGGGGATGAGTTTCATTAAATCTTTGCAGAGCGTGCTTTTTCCCGTCCCCGAAGGGCCGGAAACGATGAATAAAAGACCGGTTTCCATTATTATTCTTTTCCTTCTACACCCTTTTGAAAATCCGACAACAGACGGTTCGCCACTGTTCCCGCCTCTACCGCGGAAAGCACCACGTGGTCACTATCAGTGATAATGATCGAGCGGGTCTTTCTTCCCTGGGTCACATCAACAAGTTTTCTTGTTTCCCTCGCTTCTTCCTTGAGGCGTTTGGTGGGAGCTGAACCCGGGTTGATGATCGCCACCACCCGGGATGCCATCACCACATTCCCAAACCCAACGTTTAACAATCTTCTGTCCATATCACCCTCCCTCTTTTTTATTCCACATTTTGGACTTGCTCGCGCATTTTTTCCAGATCGCTTTTTATCTCGATGACGGCTTGAGAGACTTTCGCGTCACTTGCCTTAGCGCTCATGGTGTTGACTTCCCGGTTTATTTCCTGGAGAGTAAAATCGAACTTGCGGCCGATAGCGTCCGCAACACCAAGCAACTCCTGGCATTGTTTAAGATGGCTTTTTGCCCGCACGATCTCCTCGGTGATGTCCGCCCTTTCCGCCAACAGGAAGACCTCAGTCAGAAAGCGGGGTTCGTCAAGGGTAAAAGGGGCGTTGAGGTCCTGAAAACGTTTCAGTATTTTTTCTCGATAGGCATTGGTCAGCCCTGAGGCGGAAGCTTCGATGTCGGAAACGAGTCGGCCAATGTTAGTGATCCGTTGTTTAAGGTCTTGTTTTAATACCTCCCCTTCTGCTTCTCTCATGGTATTAAGAGAACCCAGAGCTTGCTCTAAAATAACCGTAATTTCTTCCTCCTGGCTAACGTTGTCCTCGGTTTTTTCCACGACAAGGACATCCTGCAATGATACGAGGTGCTGCAAGGAAATGTTTTCCTGCAAGGAAAGGTCTTCTTTTAATTTATTAATGAGCTTATAATATTCTTTTGCCAAAGGGAGATTTAAGCTCACCCGAGCGTTATTCCCCGCCCCATTTTCCATTTGAATGGTTGCATCAACTCTTCCTCGGGAAATTTTGGTTCCCAGATATTTTTTTAAAGATAATTCTAGGGGTGCTAATGACTTGGGGGTTTTGAGAAAAATATCTAAAAACCGGTGGTTAACTGTTTTGATCTCTACGACACAGAGCCGGTCGCCAATGCGCCCTTCTGCCCGGGCATATCCGGTCATGCTTTTCATGAAGAGCCTTTCTGTAAGCTTTTTAATTGAAAAAGGAATTTTTGACGGAGTTCATTCAGAAGCGTCTTTATACCCTCTGACCCATAATCAGGATAGGTCCAGGGGAGGTCTTTAAAGACTTTTTCCTGGTAGATTAAACTCAAATCCGCGTAAATGCCATCCTTGAGATAAGGGCGGTGAGGCGCTGGTTTGGTTGTGGCTAAAATTAAATGATACCGGTTCATATACCCAGGGTCAATATTCACCGTTCGCTGTTTTGGGTCAGGGGAAAGTGATGCTTCAAGAGCATTGGTTAAAAGCTTGATGGAGGAAAGAGTTTCCGGATGTATTAGTGTTTCAAACCCCACGATCCTCCGCCAAAGGGTTTTTCCCATCTCTTCGGTATAATAATCAGTAAAATCAAACGGCATCGTTGCGCTGACAAAATCAAGGGAACCAAAATGGCTAACCATTTCTTTGAGGACACTCGGAAAAGTGTCTTCTTTCTGGCAGATTAAGCTGGCGATAAGCTTAACATGAACAGGATTCGCTGGATTTCCCACAGAAAAACAAAAAAGATGAAAAAATAATAAATTTTCTTATAAAAATCGTCCCGCACGCGATCTCAGTCAGGTTTTTGGATGATAAAAGAAAAAAAAGCCTCTGTCAAGAATGCATTTGCAGGGAAGAAGGGTCTTTGAGATCGTTTTGAAAAATTTCTTTTATTTTTTCCTGGAGCTGGGTTCGGTCTTTCAGCGTCAGTCCGGCTGTTTCCACAGGAGCATGAACCGAAAGCGTGGCCGAACCCGGCAAAACTCGATAAGACCCTTTGGCCATGATTTTACGAGACCCCTTGATAGTTATCGGTAAAATCGGAGCGCCCGAAAGGATGGCCAGAGAAAACCCGCCTTTGTTAAAAGGGAGCAATTCCCCGGCTGTGCTCCGGGTCCCTTCGGGAAAGATAAGCACGGTTGATCCGTTCCGGATTTTATCTACTGCCTGTTTTATGCTGAGGTAGGCCTTTGATTTATTTTCCCGGTCAACCTCGATTGCGCCGATCCAGCGCAAGATGCTCCCAAAAACGGGTATCTTAAAAAGCTCTTTTTTTGCCATCCAACGGATAAGGACCGGTGAGAAAAGGAGTAAAAAAATATCAAAATAGCTCTGGTGGTTGGCCATGATAATATAGGAACGTGAAGGATCAATCTTTTCCATTCCCTGAATTTCTGTTTTAACTCCGGCGGCAAACAACAAAAGACGTCCCCACCGCTGCTCGATCCAATGGATTGCTTTTGGGCGCGATTGCAGGGTAAAAAGAAAAGGGACAAGAAAAAGAAGGGATGAAAAAACAGTGGTCCAAAAGAAAATGGTTCTAAATAAAACGAGCATTTTTCTTTCCAGGTAAGTAATAAAAATCTTCTCTTGCTCTCTTTTTGAAATACTTTATGTTTTCAAAGATGTCAATATTGGCGGGAAGAAAAAAGGGAGGGAGAAAATGACAGGGGTGCCGAAACTTTTTGAAGATTAAAGATAATTATTTATAATCTTGATATTAGTAAACTTTATTTTTACTTACGGTTTGCTTGACCAATGGAATGGGGGGGAGTGGGTTTTTGAAGGAAAAACGAACCGATGGGAATAAGACGAACTTAGAGCCGCACAGCAGCGGATAGGGTCGACTCAATGATCCGCTGGTAGTTTTGCTTTGTCCTAAGTTACTAATTTTTCTAGGATTTTAAAAGAATTGTAGGCAACCCACGTAACTTTTCAGTCACATGATCCCACAATATAATAATAATCACGCTGTACCCAAAAGCTTTTGATCGGATCGTAAAAACTGACACAATATGATCCTTTCGAGATTTGTGAGCTTGGCTTAGGTAGTAGTGAAATGAAACCGCTGAAGGAGGTTATCCGAGTTAGCCAACGACTCTTTCAGCATCTGTGCTAATGTGCGTTGTTTCGTAGTTAGTGAAGCGCCCATTGCAACGACTACGGCGTAGGGAAGGATGATTGGTAACCCCCCCCTGCCGCCAATAACAACGGAGGCACCCGTAGACTTTGCGAGTGAGGAAGAATAGTTTTCCAGTTCCCATTGATTGTGATTCAGATCCCTTGTCCCTTGGCCAATTTATTAACCATTTTGTAGTGTAAAGGTAAGGTACTAAAAAAAATCAAAAATGTTAATACACTTTTTACTTTTTCATGTTTTCACGATAAAGGATAAGGAAGGATTTTTTTAGGCTTATGTCCAGAAAAAATTGACTTTAACCATCAGTTATGTAACATTTCTAATTTATGCTATTTTATGTAGAAGCTGCGATGAAAAAATGTACTCCAAAAAAACCCTTTTAGCGCACATTGATAAGTTTTCCCAGGCCAGGATTATGGTCATCGGGGATATAATGATCGACCATTTTATCTGGGGCAGTGTTAACCGGATATCGCCTGAGGCCCCGATACCGGTAGTGCGGATAACTAACGAAAGTTTCCACTTAGGCGGAGCTGCGAATGTGGTTCACAACATCCATACCTTGGGTGGAAAAGTTTATACTGCTGGGGTTACGGGAAATGATGAGATGGGAAGAAAGATCGGTCATGATCTTCGGGCGTTAGGCATAAGCATTGGGGGGATTATTGCTACTCACGAGGCCGACGACTGTAAAGACTAGAATTATTGCGCACAACCAACAAGTGGTTCGGCTTGATCGGGAAGAAGTCTCACCGTTAAACACGGATATTAAAAAACGGATTATTGCTTATTGCAAAAAAAATTTCTCAGACATACATGCGGTTATTTTGTTTGATTATGATCGGCTTGTTGTCGCGTGAGCTGGTTGAGGAGATTATTGCCCTATGCAAAAAGGATAAGAAACCCGTGATCGTGGACCCCAAGGTGGAGCATATCGATATTTATAAAGGCGTGACCATGATCACTCCCAACCAAAAAGAAGCCAGCGAAATGAGTGGTGTAAAAATCCTGACTGATGAGTATTCTTCCCGCGCAGCTTCTCTCCTTCAAAAAAATATTGGCTGCGAATCAGTCCTGATCACCCGGGGTGAACAGGGAATGACTCTGATAGAAAAAAATGGTTCTTTTGCCCACATCCCCACGTTAGCCACTGAGGTCTATGATGTAACCGGTGCTGGGGATACAGTGGTAAGCGCTCTTACGTTAGCGCTTACCACCGGAGCGTCGAAAAGAGTTGCTGCTTTAATAGCGAATTATGCTGCGGGGATTGTGATTAAAAAGGTTGGCACTGCTTGGTAGAATAAGAGGAATTGAAAAAAGCCATTCTAAAACAAAACTGTATCCTTAATGGGGGAAATTTTTAGCCGCGGAATAACTTTTTCGGGGCAACACACGTAATCCGAAGTCATGAGAAAACCTCAAAAGCCATCCTCACTGCGAAACGAAGTTCTCTCCGTCATTCTTTTTGCCGTTAGCTTAGTGATGTTTCTAAGCCTTATTTCCTATTACGCAAAAGATCCTTCATTATCCTATTATACTAACCGTCCGCAAACGATTCATAACTTATTAGGAATAATAGGCTCCTGTCTTGCTGATTTTTTGTTCCAAGGTTTTGGTTTTAGCGCTTTCCTGCTGGTAGTGGCTTTTTTTCATCTTTCGGTCCGGCTTTTTATTACCCTTAAATTTTCTTTCCGGCTGCTTAAAGCTTAAGCTTTCTTGGGCTCATGTTTTCAACTGCAGGGCTATTAAATCTTAATTTGGGGAAAGTCACGCTCATCAATTTTTCGGGAAATGCGGGTGGATTATTAGGCTCTATCCTCTCTGATTTTCTTATAAAATATTTAAATAAAGCAGGTTCTAATATCCTGTTAATCCTCGTTTTGGTTCTTTCCTTGCGGCTGTACGCCAACTTTTCTTTTATCCAGCTGGGACGTTTTATTTTTATTGGTTTAACTTTTTTGGGAAAAGGGTTGCTTTTTCTTTTTAAAACCGGGAAGAAGATTTTTACTCAGAAGAAAGCCGATAGGGTGGAAACAAAGCCTCTCAAGAAAAAAGAACCACTTCCTCTTTTTCGGGAAAGGGAAGAGCCACAGATCATCCAAAAGGAACCAGTGATTATTGCTCCTCCGGCACCTGACAAGATTTCACCGGAGAAACCCAAAACACCTGCTCAAGTGACGCTGCCTTCGGGTTTTAAGCTCCCCCCCGCTTTCTTTGCTCCATGATCCGCAAAGGGAAGTTACCCAAATCG
>CAVSIB010000005.1:0-13690 GCA_963727835.1 uncultured delta proteobacterium | reverse complement strand
ACCGCCGACCAAGTGGTTAACAGCCACCCGCTCTGCCGACTGAGCTACCGGGGAACAGTTTTGAACTGCTTCCATATACTGCGGGTTCTTTTATGTAATCACGAACGGCAATTGTCAAAGTTGGTGGTGCAACCGTTTCACATACTTACGATTTACGGCAGTCTACACAAGTCTCAAAGTGCTCTAATGGCAGACCAGTGATTTTGCTGAAATACTCTAACTGTTTTTTCGGAGCGAAAAATTTACCGCACTTCTTGCACTGTTGCATTGGAAAATCAAAACGAATAATTGTCCTGACCCCATTTTGTTCCCGCATCGGGATGAAATTAACCGGGCAGACATAAACACAGGAGCCGCACGCAATACAATCGGGAGGAAAATCAAGAAATGGGGCGGCGATTCTTCTCGTTATTCCCCGCCCTGAGAAACCGATCGCCGAGAGGCCAACTACCTCGCGGCAGGTTCGCACACACTGACCGCACAAAATACAACCTTTCTCTTCTATTGGAAATCGGGTAGCTTTTACACCCAATTCATCGGCGATGCGTCGGATTGTTGGATGGGTGCTGTTTCGAGAGAGAAGCAGTTCGATGACGAGTTTTCTCACGTTCATAACACGCTCAGTGTTAGTTTTAACTTGCAGACCATCAGCTACTTCATAAATACATGATGCTACAAGCCGGTTGCGTCCCTGATGTGATATCTCTACCATGCATAACCGGCAGGAGCCGTATGGCGCCAGTTCTTCGTTGTTACAAAGATTGGGAATATAGATATTCGCATCTTGGGCTGCTTCCAGAATCGTAGCTCCAAAAGATGCGGTTACCTCTCGGCCATCTATTGTAAGTGTAACCATTTCCGCCATTACGTACTCCTCTACTTCATGTTTTTTAGTTTTCGGTTTCTAACGTTTGCGTCCCTAAGCTAC
This sequence comes from uncultured delta proteobacterium, assembly GCA_963727835.1. GTDB lineage: Bacteria > Desulfobacterota > WTBG01 > JAGOGO01 > JAGOGO01. The sequence continues at coordinate 12,762 of CAVSIB010000005.1, read as the reverse complement.
TTTGATGGCGTCAAACTTACAGGACTCAAAGCACGCTCCGCACTTGATACATTTCTCTTGGTCAATGGTGTGAACTTGTTTTTTCTCTCCGGTAGCTGCTTTCGTGGGACAAATTCGAGCACAAACACCACAACCCGTGCACGCTTCAGCATCAATGGAATAACTGATCAGGGCTTTGCAGACACCCGCAGGGCACCTTTTGTCCTTAATATGGGCTTCATACTCTTCACGGAAATACCGAATGGTACTTAGCACCGGGCTGGGTGCTGTCCCCCCCAAAGCACAGAGAGAGCCGTCAATGATTGCTTGGCCCATCCACTCGAGCAAATCAAGGTCTTCTTCTTTTCCCTGCCCCTGAGTGATGCGGTCAAGGATTTTTCGCATCTGGAGGATACCTTCTCGACAGGGGGTGCATTTTCCGCAGGATTCCTCCTCGAGAAACTTAAGGAAGTAATTGGCAACATCCACCATGCAGTTTCGGTCATCCATGACAATCATGCCGCCCGATCCCATCATTGATCCGATTTTGGAAAGCTCATCAAAGTCTACCGGCATATCCAAAAACTTCTCGGGGATGCACCCCCCTGAGGGACCTCCGGTTTGCACGGCTTTGAATTTTCTTCCCTTGGGAATTCCTCCTCCGATCTCAAAAACAATTTCTCGGAGGGTTATACCCATGGGTACTTCTACCAAACCAGTGTTGTTGATCTTACCCACCAAGGAGAATATTTTAGTTCCTTTACTGTTTTTCGTACCAATGCTTTGGTACCAGTCTGCTCCTTTATTAATAATAAGGGGAACGTTCGCCCAGGTCTCTACATTATTGAGGTTCGTGGGCTTGTCATAAAGGCCCCGATCAGTGGCGTGGACATATTTTGCGCGCGGTTCTCCGGCGCGGCCCTCAATGGAGGCAAACAGAGCAGAGGATTCACCACAGACAAAAGCTCCTCCTCCTCGGTTGATTTTGATGTCAAAATTAAAGCCGGTGCCCAGGATGTTTTTCCCTATTATCCCGAGCTCTCGGGCTTTTTCGATTGCGATGGTGATATTCGTTACTGCCAGGGGATATTCGTTGCGCACATAAATATAGCCAATACTGGAACCAATGGCGTAGGCGCCAATAATCATCCCTTCCAAAACCGCGTGGGGGTTTCCTTCCAATAGACTCCGGTCCATATACGCACCCGGATCACCTTCGTCAGCATTGCAAATTACGTATTTGGGATTATCGTTGGCCTTGCGGGTAGCATCCCACTTCCAGCCGGTGGGGAATCCACCGCCGCCCCGGCCGCGCAAGTTCGCTTTGATTACTTCTTGGATTACTGCTTCCGGTTGCATCCCGCGTAAGACTTTTGCCAAGGCGCTATAGCCACCGATCGCCAGGTAATCTTCCAGACTCTTCGGGTCAATTTGACCATTCATGCCAAAGACGAGGCGCATCTGTTTTTTATAAAAAGGCACCTCGTGCTCGTAGGTAACCTTTGCTCCGGTCTGGGCATCAGTGTACAAGAGCCTGTCGATCAGTTCTCCGTTTAAAACGGTTTTCTCGATAATCTCCGAGGCGTCATCAATTTTAACCCGCTGGTAAAAAATCCCCTTGGGGTTAACCACCACTAAAGGGCCCCGTTCGCAAAACCCATGGCAGCCGCTGGTGCGGACACCAACTGTGCCGGTTAAATTTCTTTTTTCAATCTCGGCTTTAAAATTATCAATCAGTTTTTGCGTGCCATACGCTAAGCAGCCGGTGCCAGCACAGATGGTTATGCAGGGTTTATTCGGGTCACGGCTTGCCCGGATCTTTTCCTGCAGTTTCAAAAGCTCATCAGGTGATTTAATTTTATTCATCATCACTTTCTACCTTTTTCCCCAGTTTCTTAAGAATTTTGTTAGCTTTAGATATCGTCATCTGGCCATGGTACTCTTCATCCAGCACCAAAATGGGCCCCAAGGCGCAGGCACCCAAACAGTTGACGGTCTCAAAGGTAAATTCCAAATCCGCGGTGGTTTCTCCTGGCTTGATCCCCAATGTCCGTTCAATATGTTCACCCAGCAGGGCTGCATTACGCACGTGACAGGCAGTGCCCACGCATAACTGAAACTGATGTTTCCCCCGGGGGAGCAAACTAAAGGCTTTATAGAAGGTTGCCACATGGTAGATTTGGCTCAGAGGAACCTCTAGTAATTTGCTAACGCTCTGAATCGCTTCCCTGGGGAGGTAGTTAAAACGTTTTTGCACATCTTGGAGGATAGGAACTAAGAAGCTTTTATCATCTCCATACCGCTTAATGATTTCTTTTATATCTGTTTCCATACTGTTCCCTTAAAAGAATTGCTTTGCGTGGAATGTGAACGACGGGAGCAAGAGCCGGTTTTTCCGGGAGCCCCATCCCCTATCTTAGAGCGTCGTTTTAACTTTGAGTTTATTATATTCTTCCGTTACTCTTTTTTGAATATCCTCAACGAGTTCATCCGTCAAATGGCGGAACCGTCCTTGGGGTTTTAAATACTCTTTTACTGGCCTCAGTTCTCCTACATCCTGGGTAATTCGGTATTTTCCCTGTTCCACTTCATACAGGGGGAATACCCCGGTTTCAACTGCCAGCCTTCCAATCCAGATCGCTTTATCCGGAGGAAGACGCCATCCGGTGGGGCAGATGGAAAGGATGTGAACATAAGCGGGTCCCTGGATACGAGCAGCTTTTTCCACCTTTTTGATCAGATCAAACGGGTAGCTTGAACACGCTGTGGCTACATACGGGATGTTATGGGCAACCGCAATCTCCGGCATGTTTTTCTTCCACGTGACCTGACCGGGTTTTAACTTTCCAGCTGGAGAGGTTGTGGTTGCGGCCCCAAAAGGAGTCGCTGATGACCGCTGTATGCCGGTATTCATGTATGCTTCATTATCATAACAGACATAGACAAAGTTGTGTCCCCGCTCAAAAGCCCCGGATAGGGCCTGAAGCCCAATGTCGCTGGTTCCTCCATCGCCAGCCATGCCGAGAAATACCGTGCCTTTATCCGTGAGCTTCCCTTTCCGGATAAGCGCTTTGGTCCCTGCCTCAGCGCCGCTGGCTACCGCCGCTGCGTTTTCAAAGGCCACATGGATCCACGGTACCTTCCAGTTGGTGAACGGCAAAGGGGATGAAACGATTTCCATACAGCCGGTAGCGCTGGCAACCACAACATTTTTACCCAAGGCCTTAGCCACCAGCCTTACGGCCAAAGCTTCGGCACACCCCTGGCAGGCTCGATGGCCGGGAGTGAAGTATTCTTTTTTGGTTATAAGCCGGCTGGCATAAACATTTAATGGTTCCATTATTCCCTCACGCCATAAATGATATAGTCTTCTTCTCGTACTTTCTTTTTGGTCATTTTTTCTGTTTTTTCATATATTTTAATAAAGTCGTCGGGAGTTACATCGCGTCCCGCAAACCCACAAAGAAAATTGGTGATGACCGGCATATTGCGTTCTTTATATAGGGCAGCCCGGATTTCGCTTGCTACGGGGCCTCCGGGTCCGCCGTAAGAGATGGCCCGATCAATTACAATGATCCGCTTAACTGCTTTAACTGCTTCCCGCAATTCTTCAAAGGGGAATGGCCGCCAGAGTCGTAACCTCACTTGACCAACTGCTTTTCCTCGGGATCGAAGCTCGTTAACCGCAAGAGAAGCCGTTTCCCCGATGCTTCCCATGGTTAAGAAGACGGTTTCTGCTCCTTCAAGGTGGTTGGTTTCCACGGGCTGATAATATCTTCCTACGAGATCACCCATATCCTTCCAGGCTTTAATGATTTCAGTTTTAGATTTAATAAGGGCTTCATCTTGAGCTTTTTTCGCCTCAGTGAAGATGATCGGCATCCCAAAAGCTCCCATGGTTACGGGCTGGTCGGGATGGAGCTGATTGACCGGTTTAAAGTCCGGGAGGTATTTTTTTACCGTTTCTTCATCCCAGAATTCCACGGGCTCGATCATGTGGGTGAGAACAAAACCATCGATGTTAACGATAACCGGCAGGGAAACTTTGTGATCCTCGGCCACCCGATAAGCAAATAAGACATGGTCAAAGACCTCCTGGCCATTTTCCGCAAACACCTGAATCCAGCCGCAGTCTCGAATTGACATCACATCAGTGTGGTCGTTCCAGATACTGAGGGGGCCGGAAAGAGAACGGTTGGCTAAAATCATAACAATGGGAAGGCGCAGGGAAGCAGCAATAAAAACAATTTCATTCATAAGGGCGAGCCCTTGCGAGCTGGTGCAGGTAAATGTCCTTGCTCCTACTGCGGATGAACCGCAGCACACGCTCATGGCGGAATGTTCTGATTCCACGGGAATGAATTCCGCATCAAGCTCACCGTCAGCTACCAGCTCAGAGAGGTGCTCCACAATATGGGTCTGCGGTGTGATGGGATAGGCTGCAACCACATCCACATTGGCCATTTTTACGGCCTCAGATGCTGCTAAAGATACTTCGATTCCAATTCGTTCGCCCATTATTCTTCCTCCTCTACCATGGTTATACAGCTCGTGATACATTCCTGGGCACAGATTCCGCACCCTTTGCAATAGTAGAGGTCAGCTTCAAAATATCCTTCATCCGTTTTGCGGATAGCCATATCCGGGCAAAAGATATAACAGACTCCGCATTTAATGCATTTCGTTTTATCACTAATCGGCCGCAGTGATCGCCAGTCTCCGGTTTTGTACTGGCTGGCATTACCGGCATCACTTACAACGCAGCCAACCTCCAGGTCTTTCCACGTAAGCTCTTCTTCTGACTTTATCAACTTTTTTCTCCTTCTTGCTTTATTACTGAAGTCTCTTGGAAAGCTCTCTTACAAGCTTTGATATTTTTTTCCGCAATCCGGCCAAATCTCTTTTTGAGAGGATCAATCAGCGTCTCAAGAGGCACTACTTCTTTTGCTCTCAGTAAAGCACCGAGCATGGTGGTGTTGGCTATCGGGAGGCCCAGTTCTTCCATCGCAATTTTACTGGCATTTACGGTGGCGAGAGCATGTTTTATCCCGAGTTCGTTTCTGATTTCATCTCCGGTGTATTTGGTGTTTGCCACCAAAATACCATCCTCCTTTAGCCCTGCGGTCACCTTGATGAGTCTGAGGATAGAGGGGTCAAGAACCAACACCAGGTCGGGCTTATAAATGTTAGCCCGGGTTCGGATTGGTTTATCATCGATGCGGCAAAAGGCTACTACTGGAGCGCCTCGTCTCTCGGGCCCAAAACTGGGAAAAGCCTGAGCATATTTTCCCTGACTTATTGCCGCCAATGCTAATAATTCCGCAGAGGTTACGGCTCCTTGCCCACCTCGGCCATGTAACCGAATTTCAATCATATTTCAAGCTCCTAAACTAATTGTCATGAAAGGGAATTTTAATAACGTATTTTTTTGTTATTTGTCAAGAATTTCTTAAAAAAAATTTTTCAGCCAGAATTATAGTTCCCTCCGTCCCTCGAGAGAAGATTTTAAGGTTGATTCATCAAGATATTCGATTTCTCCGCCCCGAGGAATTCCTTGGGCAATCCGCGTAACTTTTAGGGAGAGGGGTTTGATTAAATTGGATAAATACAGGGCCGTGGCCTCACCTTCTCTGGTTGGGTTGGTTGCCAAAATTACCTCTTTAATATTATTATGTTGGAGGCGATTCAAAAGCTCTCGTATTTTTAGATCGTCGGGAAGGATGTTGCGCAAAGGCGAGATGACCCCATGGAGAACATGGTAGGTGCCTTTGAATTGTCCGGTTCTTTCAAACGCCGCGAGATGCGCTGGGGTTTCAACAACACACATCGTGTCGGAGTTTCCCCGCTCGCTTTGGCAAATAAGACAAGGATTACAGTCAGTTAGATTAAAGCAAATCGAACAAAGCGTTATTTTGTCCTTTACCTCAAGAATGCTTTGAGCTAAAGAGTGGGCTTCGTGTTGTGGTAATGCAATGATATGGAAAGCCATTCTCAGAGCGGTCTTTTCTCCGATGCTGGGAAGTTTGGTTAGTTCCCGCACTAAGCGGTTTAAAGCCTCCGCGATCATGTTTTTCCTCAGGAATTAAATAACGTTAGCGAAAATAGATTAAAAAAGTCCTGGAAGGTTAAGATTCATTCCACCCGTAAGCTTGCTCATTTCGCTCGCCACCATTTCTTGGGCTTTCTTAAGAGCGTCATTAGCTGCTGCTACCACTAAATCTTGTAACATTTCAATGTCATTGGGGTCAACTACCTCAGGATCAATTTTAATGCTCATAACCTCTTGCTTGCCATTGGCAATAACCGTGACCATGCCTCCGCCCGCAGAGCCTTCAACTGTTTTTGCGGCCATTTCTTCCTGGACCCTGGCCATCTGAGACTGAAGTTTTTGGGCTTGTCTGACTAAATCACCAATTCCCTTAACCACGCAATTACCTCCTTTACATAATTATTTAACCTTTATTTCACTAATACTTCCTTCAAAAATCGTGAGTGCTTCCTTCACTAAAGGATAATCCTTAGCTTCTTTCCTGATTTTTTCATTTTTTTGGGCAAGGGGTAGATGCACATTCTTCTTTTCCTCACCTGATGTTGTCAGGGCATGAATAATAACTTTTTTCTTTTCTCCAAAAAATTCCTCACTGATTTGCAGCAGTTCCTGTTTTTTGGTTTGTTCCTGGATGCGCTCCAGGAACAAGTAGTTTTTTGGAAATCCGATTTCGATGGAGCCTGGAGCCAGACGGACCAGTGTGCCATGTTCAAGGAACGAAGCCAGGGGTGGTTTTTTCGTGCGGATAAATGTTAGGAACTCTTTCCAGTTTTCCTCTAAAGACATATCGCATCCGCGTGCGTTGTCATCCGGAGCCGAAGAACAAGAGGGGGCGGTTTCCTCAGTTGAGGTTTGGAGAAAAGTTTGTTTTTGGGTTTTCAAAGCTGGGACGGGTGATGTGACGGGAGGAGCCTGAGACAATAACCCGCCATTAGTACCAAGCTTTTCTTGGAGTTTACCCAACCGCTCCAGAATTTCTTTTAATGAGGCAACGGGGGGAATGGTAGCTAGCCGAAGGATAATGGCCTCTAAAATGACTCGAGGCAAGGGCGCTCGATAAACATATCCTTCACTTTCGATCAGGCTTTTTAAAATCAGTTGAAGTTTTTCCAAGCTCACTTTCCGAATCTGGTTGGTTAACTCTTCGATTTCTTTTGGAGAAAGATCAGGGAAGAGCTGAGGATTTGTGCTGATTTTAGCCACCATTAAATTTCGGAAATGTTCTAAAAGTCCCCGATAAAATTGGCGGGCATCAATTCCGTAGGTAAAAACATGTTCGATGATTTCCAGACATTTTTTTAAGTCTTGGGTGAACACCGCGTGTGAAATTTCACCTAAGACTTTGGTGTCAACAATCCCCAAAATTTCAGCGACATCTTTATCGGTAATGGCCTTTCCTGCATAGGCAATAACCTGGTCTAACAAACTCTGGGCATCCCGGAGGCTGCCGTCTGCCTCCCGGGAAATAAGCTGAAGAGCGTTGGGGCTTATGGTTATTTCTTCATCCTTGGCTAGTGCCTGTAATTTTTCAACGATAAGGAGTGAGGGGATTTTTTTAAAGTCATACCGCTGACACCGATCAAGAACCGTTTCGATTATTTTATGGGGTTCAGTGGTGGCAAAAATGAAAATAACGTGCGCGGGAGGCTCTTCCAAAGTTTTTAAAAAAGCATTAAAGGCTGGGGTGGAGAGCATGTGCACTTCATCAACGATATAAACTTTGTAGCGATTTTTTTGGGGAAGATATTTTATGGTTTCCTGCAGGTTTCTTACGTGATCCACGCCAGTATTGGAGGCTCCGTCAATTTCAAAAACATCAGGTGCTATTGTTTTGGTGATTTCTAAGCAAGCATCGCATTGATTGCAGGGGGTGGGGGTAGGGCCATTGACGCAATTAAGGGCTTTAGCCAGAATGCGGGCAACGGAGGTTTTGCCAACTCCGCGGGGACCGGCAAAAAGGAAGGCATGGGCCACTCGTTTGCTTCGAATGGCATTCTGCAAGGTCTGGATAATTGGTTGCTGCCCCACAACCTCTTCGAAGCTTTGGGGCCTCCACTTTCGGGCTAAAACCACATAGGACATCACGATCCTCAAGAAGGAGGAGAGCTTTTACCTGCCCGCCACAAGGAAGCGCTTTTGAAAAAAGTTGGAGAGTTCAAGGATTCGGGACATATAAAGTTAATTCAAATATCTCTGATCACGTGAATCTCGTTTCCTGTCTCGATCTGGGTTTATAGAGATAGCCAGGTTTCCCTGCGGCACACGAAATGATTTACTACCGCTGCTTCCTTCCGGATCTGACGGGGTTCGTAATATTTCGTTGCGCAGGACCCGGCTATCGCAAATATGGCGGAGAGAGAGGGATTCGAACCCTCGGTACACCTTTTGGGAGTACACACGATTTCCAGTCGTGCACCTTCGGCCAGCTCGGTCATCTCTCCAGAAAACAAAAAGCAATTTCATGGTGCTTTTCACATACTTTACCAAATTTTCCTTCTACTTACAATGCGTGATCTGCGCTTTACGTAATAAGCTTTTACGGTAGAACAGAGGTGAAAAATTGCATTCTAAGAACACCTTGAGATAATATTTTAGCACTTTAAACTCATTCCCTTTTTCTGGCAAGATAATTATTTTGGGAAAAAAGAGACCACAAGAGAACGTGGCGTATCATAAACGAAAAAATTAAAAAGAACTATTCGAGGAAATTAAAGCCTCAAGGGACGGAGGAATGCTTTTTACGTGAAATGCCTGAGGTTTTAAACGAAATAATTACACGTTCCTATGGAATCATCCTCGATTTGGATGGTGACGTGTTCTATTCCATAACATTCCTGCAGGGTCTTCTGGAGTTTTTTTAAAATCACCATGCTCTGGAGGACATTTTCCACAACCACATGAGCACTGAGCATTTCCACATGTGAGGTTAAAGTCCAGACATGAAGGTCGCAGATTGATTTTACTCCCTCAACGTGCACCATCGATTTTTTTATTTCTTCGAGATCAATATGAGTGGGAACCCCCTGCATTAAAATGTGGACGGTATCCCACAAAAGCCGCCACGCGCTATAGATAATGATGCCTCCGATAAAAAAGCTCACCAAAGGGTCGAACCACAGCCAGCCTTTAAGCCAGATAACCAGACCAGCGCTTATTGCCCCCAGGGAACCGAGTGCATCACCAAGCACATGAATAAAGGCTCCCCGGATATTAATATTTTCTTTTCCTCCCTTGGAAAGAATATATGCCCCGATAAGGTTTATTATCAGACCGGCGGAGGCAATCACTATCAGGGGGACACTTTTTACGTTTACCGAGACCTGCATTCGTTCATATGCTTCATGAAAGATAATGAGGGCGATTACCACCAGGGCTGCTCCGTTTATGAAAGCCGCAAGGACTTCAGCCCGATAGTAACCAAAAGTTTTTTTCGCATGCGCTGGTTTACCGGAGGCCCAAAGAGCAAAAAGCGCTAAGCCGAGAGAAGCAATATCGGAAAGCATATGCCCGGCATCAGATAAAAGGGCTAAGCTCTTGGTCCACAAACCACCGAAAAATTCCACCAGGAAAACGATTGCGGTGAGCGTCAGGACGATGATGAGGAAGTTTTTGTTTTGATGGTGCCGATGCACCGGGTTGTGGAGTTCTAAAGCCTGATTATTTTTTTCCTGATGGTGGTGGTGATGAATTGCCATGATGAATGTGCTTAATGATAATGACGTTATCTCATGTTTGCGGAAGACAGCCCGGTGTTTTTTAAAGGCGGGGTATCAATTTTTTGTAAAAATTCTCTCCAAAAGATTCCGCGCATTGTTTTTCATTTCCTCCCAATCCGCCTCGGTAAGCCCCGCGCCCAAAACCACGCGAAGGGCTTGGATGGGATCAATGAGGTCTTCTGGGGCATGGGCATCGGTATTGAGAATGAGGGCGGAGCCGACATCTTTGGCAAGTTTGGCAACATGGCCATTGGTCAGGCAGTGGCCTTTCCGGGACGAAATCTCCAACAGGGTTCCCTTCTCCTTGGCTAATAAAACTTCGGTTTTGGAAATCAGACCAGGATGCGCTAAGATATCCACTCCTGCTTCCAAAGCTGCTCGGTTTGTTCCTGACTGCACTGGTTCCACGATAGTTTCACCGTGTACCACGACCACTTTAGCTCCTAACTTTCTCGCCTCCTGAGTAAGGGTAAAGATTGTCTCAGGCTCAACGTGAGTGAGCTCAATTCCCGGAACCACCTTAAAATCGCTTTTCTTTTTAAAATCTTCACAAAAACGGACTATCCGGGAAATGATCCAATCAAGGTTGGAGCGGTCCGCGTGGTCAGTGATAGCGAGTGCCTCATAACCTTTGGTCCTAGCCCGCTGAACCAGCTCCGCGGGGATCAAAACCCCATCGCTAAAAAGAGAATGCGTGTGTAAATCAATCATGATAGGTTGCTTTCTAAAATTTTAGGCGAAACCTTTTTCGCCCCATGAAGATAAATAATTGCCAAAGGAAAAAGCGGGAACCCTGGTGACGGCTCATCACATCTTGTATTTGCCAAAATCATCCGGGGATAAATTTTCTAAAATCTCCCGCCACTTTTGTTCTTCATTGGTAGCTTCGTTGAGTAATTTTTCTTCTTTGCCCAAATTGACTGCCCGGGAATCTTCGACCACTTTCTCATTGACGTAGATCGGTGAATTTGTTCGTAAAGCGAGGGCGATAGCATCACTTGGACGCGCGTCAATACTAAAGGTTCTGTCAACCAGGGAGAGATAGATAGTGGCAAAAAAAGTGTTGTCCTTTAAATCGGTTACTTCGATTTTTGTCACCTTGGCGCTCAATTTTTCAAGCATGTTTTTTAAAAGGTCATGGGTCATGGGTCGAGGAGGTTTAACGTCACCTAATTCAGTGGCGATAGCACTTGCCTCTAAGATGCCGATCCAGATAGGTAAGGCGGTTTTACCCTGAATATCTTTGAGAATGACAATGGGAGTATTGCTGAATGGATCCATCGTGATACCAGCAACTTTCATTTCAATGAACATCATGACCTCCTTTGGAATAATGCCGTAAACTTATCAAGTTAAGCAACCAAACAATGAATGAGGGTGAACGGTTAAAATTTTTACCAAGACAATTTTCCCTTGTAAACCCAATGGTCCTTCAAAATTGACCACCTTATGAGTCCCGCTCCGGCCGCTCATGTGGAGAGGGTTTTTTTTGCTTTCTCCCTCAACCAGCACTGCTAAGGTTTTGCCGACCAGGGTTCGATTTTTTTTAAGGGTAATGGACTTTTGCTTCTCCTGAAGGATAGAAAGCCGACGAGCTTTTTCTTCTTCCGGTAATTTATCCGGGTATTGTGAAGCTTGAGTTTTTGGACGATCAGAATATTTAAACGAAAAAAATTCATCATATTCGATTTCAGTTGCCATATCGAGTGTCGCCTGAAAATCTTTTTCGGTTTCTCCGGGAAAGCCGACGATAAAATCGGTCGTAATAGCAATCTCCGGACAAGCGGCCCTTAGTCTCTTAATTTTTAAAAGATAGTCTTCTCGGGTATAACCCCGATTCATCATTTTTAAAATCCGGTCAGAGCCTGATTGCAACGGGAGATGAATATGGGGGCAAAGTTTTGGTTGATCTTCGAAACAGTTGATTAACTCTTCGGAGAGATCTTTGGGATGTGAAGTAGTAAATCGGATTCGCTCGAGTCCGTCGATTTTATTTAATTCCTTAAGAAGTCCGGAAAAACTTAGCTCTCCTGCCACATTTGCGCCGTATGAATTTACGTTTTGTCCCAAAAGAGTCACCTCCTTAACTCCTCCGGTTACGAGTCCGCGAACTTTTTTGAGGATTTCGGCACTGGGACGGCTTTTCTCTCTGCCCCGCACAAAAGGAACAACACAAAAAGAACAGAAGTTATCACATCCCTCCATAATGGTTACATAGGCTTTCACCTGAAAAAGTTTGGGAAGCCCGGGTAAGGGATAACACGGGGAATCACCGTGGAATTCAGTGGCAACTTGGGCTTTTCCCGCGTGTCGAGCAGTTCTAATCAGTTCGGGCAGACGGTGGATATTACTGGTTCCAAAAACCAAGTCGACATACGGAGCCTTTTCCAGCAGTTTGTCTCCTTCCTGTTGGGCTACACACCCTCCGACTCCCAAAAGTATCCTCCCATTTTTTTTATGCCTTTTTAATCGACCGAGTAAACTATAAACTTTTTGCTCAGATTTTTCCCTCACGCTACACGTATTAATCAGAATAAGGTCAGCTTTCTTGGGGTCGGGTGTTGGTTGGTAATCAACGGATGCCAAAAGGTTAAGGATATTTTCAGAATCATGTTCATTCATCTGACACCCAAAAGTTTTTATGTAGACCAACTGAGGAGCCATCGTGATTTATTAAAGCAACATTTGAATATTAATAATATTATAGAGAACCGCCATTCCTTTCGCAAGGACAATACCTAATTTAATAAAGTGATTATATCCTTCTTCTCCCAGCGCAAGAACAGACCGAGGAAATGTAATTATGTTTTGTTATTTGGAAAAGAGCATTAAAAATCCAAGGATTATAAAAAGAAAGCCAGCGCCCGATCGTAAATAGTGCTGGGGGATGATGTTACCAACCAAAAATCCGCAACTGACCGTAATCAATGAGGTTAATACCAATGCTCCGGATGCCCCTAAAAAAACCGAAAGCCTTGATCCATCTTTTGCTGCCAAACAAAAAGTAGCCAATTGGGT
>CAVSIB010000004.1:0-14080 GCA_963727835.1 uncultured delta proteobacterium | reverse complement strand
CAGAGGAGTAGAAGCATTAAAATGAATAAGCTCGGGTTCTCTCGAAAACCTTATCTATCATCTTGGAAGGAAGAAGTGCGCAAAGGAGAGGATCTTTTTCAGCCCGTGCCTTCCTTTGAAAACCACCTGATTCACTTTGAATTGATCCATTGTGCATCCTTTAAACCTGGTTTGACCGGGGGCAAGCCTGGCTGCTGGGTCTGAAGATGGATTTTTCGATATTATCCTTTCAAGATTTTTTAGTGCAGCATTGTTCAATTTCAAGGCGTTAGCATAACTTGTTGCTTCAGTATAAAGTGCCCGTCTTTGAAGCTGAGTAGCCTCAAACAAAAAGCTTATCGACCTTCTCGTTAGGACCCGAAATACTTACACACAGAGCTAATCCTAAGAAACAAACCGCAACCCGGCTTATTCTTTGTACGACAGATGATCCTTTTCAATGGCTTCTAAATTGACAATCAAGTTACATTTCCTTGATTTGTTAAAGTATCAAATGTTCCTCTGTAAGACTTTTTCCTATTTATGACGCACCGACCCTGCTACGTACGTTTTTTGTCTCCACCGTAAAATAAAGGGGGCCCATTGCATTTTTTGTCTGGCAATTGGCCTTATTTTATTCTCATCACTCATGGAAGTTCCACAGTGACATCCATTTTTTGTGCTGCGATTATTGGTTTCTGGGCTTTGATAATTTCTTTTAACCCGGGGGAGGAAAAAGTCAATAGCAAAGGAGCGGGGGAGAGTTTCTAAACTTATAATTAAGCGGCTGCTGATTTGACTTTGAAATGAAGTATATAAGGCCTATATATTTGCTTAGGTGCCGGCATAGAAGAAGCCCCTGATCTGGAAAGCCCCGGAATCCCGCATTGACGTGTCACGGAAAGTGCATCCTCTTTGTCGATCATCTCTTTGCGCTCGCATGGCCTATGCGACCGAGCGTGCTTGATAAAAAATCGTTCTCCATCGACAGTCGCCCAATCTTTGCGTGAAGATCTTTGACGTTTGGCCCTTGATCAGGTTTCCGATCCTTGCTGAATACTTCCTCTGCATGCTCCAAAAGCTGCTTTTTCCACTCTGTAATCTGGTTCGGATGAACTTGGTAACGCGCGGCAATCTCAACAATAGTCTGGTTCCCTTTCAAGGCTTCCAAGGCTGAATACAGGCGAATGATTTCTTCTTGGTCTTTTGCTCATATCTTGATCCTCCAGGGATTGATCATAGAGCAACTTCCTCACTTATTCACCTGTCCAGTTTTCCCCGACCAGCTCTTTTTTCAGGAAAAGCAATACCAGTGAGAGGATTTAACGAAAAATTTTCACAACATTCATACTATATTTACAATAAAGTGGATAATACACACTGTGGCGACTCTTTATTTCAGTTTCCATGGAAACACTTGAGCACATTGAAAGCCCTGCTTAAATAAGGAGGTGATACTATGACAAAGGCAGATCTTCACGTCCATTCCTGTTTTTCTGACCGGCCGTCGGAATGGTTTCTCCAGCGGCTGGGCACGCGAGAATCCTATACTAAACCGGAAAAAATCTATTCGGAAGCGAAAAAGCGGGGAATGACCTGGGTAACCATAACCGATCATAATGAGATTGCTGCATCAATTTTATTAAAGGAAAAATACCCTGGTGAGGTATTCACGGGTGTGGAGGTGACCACGTATTTTCCCGAAAATGGCTGCAAAATCCATGTGCTGGTCCATGGATTAAACGAATCCCAGTTCGAAATGATCAATAAGGTGCGTGCCGATATTTATGACTTACGAAGTTGTCTCAAAGAGCAATATCTTGCCCATTCGGTTGCCCATGCCACGTATCCAGTCAATAACAAGCTCACCATTGAGAATATCGAACGGTTGTTTCTTCTTTTCGATTATTTTGAAGGGATTAACGGTAGTCGTAGCCGAATGGGAAATAAAATTTTGATGGATGTTCTTCTGAACCTTACTCCAGAAACAATTGATGACCTCTATAAAAAGTACCGGATCGAGCCTTTTAGCGATACACCATGGATTAAAGGATTGACCGGCGGGTCTGATGATCATGGTGGTCTTTTTATTGGGAAAACTTTTACCAGTACGGGTGGTGATACCCCGGAATTATTTGTTGAACAGCTTAAGAAAAAGCAATCTTCTCTAGGAGGGCGGCATAATGATTATCAAGGGCTGGCATTTGCTATTTATAAAGTAGCCTATGATTTCTCCAAATCTAAAAGCGAACGGTGGTCAACTCCTCTTTTCAACACGGTTAACGGGCTCTCTATTTGATTCACAATCCATCACCCTCAAGAATCGCCTCATAGTGGGAAAAATGAAATTTTCCAAGGCGATCAGGGAGAATGGAGCCAAACGGCGCTGGTGGAGTTAGTGGACCTGTTTCAGAAGAATAAAGACCTTGCGGTTGAAATTAAGCTCGATATGGTGTATGAAAAAATAACCCAGGTAGCTGATGAGCTTTTTAAAAAACTTATGGGGGAAATTGAATCTAACATTCGGCAGGGAGATCTCCTTGGCTTGTTAAAGTACTCTGCAACGCAATTCCCGGAATTTTCCTTTCTCTTCCCTTCTATACCACCATCAATGTACTACATAATTCACGGGCTATGCTGAATGAACTTTCCCGAATCTATGGGAGTACAAGAAGGAAAAGAAAAAAACGGATTTTGTGGTTTGCTGATTTTTTTGATGAAATCAATGACCGGGAGTCAATGTGCCACTATCACGAACGGTTATCGCATTCTTATGTGCCAACCTCACTCTGGTTACCTGTTTTCCCCCGGATAGCAAGACGGAATATATTAAACTTAAAATAATGAGGTTACCACTTATCCATTCGTATACTCCTTCATTTTTTACTTCCTGCGCCCTACAGGTTCCTTCCCTTCTGGCATCCCTGAAATGATTTATGAAGTCTGAACCGGATGAAATTGTCATCTCCACCCTCGGGCCGGTAGGGTTACTGGGAATTCTGATCATTCGGTTGCTCCATGTGAAATGTATGAGCATTTTTCGTCCTGATTTTACTGATAAGGTCACGAGCGCTATTGAAGACGAAACGGTGGAAAGTCTTATTGAAGATTTTACCTCTTTTTTTTATTCTCTTTCCGATAAGATTCTGGTTTCCGAGGGAAAAGATATCCTTGAGCTCGTTAAGCGGGGATACAGCCGCGAAAAGATAGCAATCCTGACAGGGTCGAGGATGAAACCGTCTTTCTTACCTAACCAAAGCCCGAATGGCGGCTGGACGGGAGTCGCAATTCGTAAACTCTCTGTGATATGCCGCAACATTCACAGGAATAAAGCAAAGAGAAATGCAATGGAAGAAAAGAAACTTTGGAACGTCTTGTTAGGTAATATTACTTTTTTGTGTTTATTGTTTTTTAGTTTTTCTCTTCCTGCAGCCGCGTTGGAAAGATATGATTATCTGGAAAAAGGTTCTGATTCCCTGCCCATTGAATGGATTTTAGAAAAAGAAGATGGTTTAAAGCTCACTGTTGTCCGGCCGGGTGAAACGTATATTTCCTATAATGATCCCTCATGTTAACTTTCCGATGGGAGATGCGCCGGGTGGAAGAAAATACCTGCATAGCCGCCAAAAGAGAAAAAGTCAGTATCGTTATTCTAGGAAGGGACAAAGGGAAAGCAATCTATAAAAAAATATCTATTGACGAAGCGCCTTGGTATCAGGCGATTTCTCTTTCCTTGAGGCCCTTTATTGTTTCCGAAGCTACCACAGTTGAATTTTGGACAGTAAGGCCTGATAATCTGATCTCTGAAAATAAAGGCTCGTAAAGATGTGATTGAGACACTTGCCATAGGGGAAAAAAAATTTGAAGCACAAAAAGTAATATTGAGCCTCACGGGGTTTAAGGGGATGTTGTGGAGCTGCTGTTATTGGTTTAGAAAAGAAGATGGTTTATTCCTGAAATACGAAGGTCGGATGGAGCGCCAAAATATGACTACAAGAGTGTATGATAACCTATATCGGGAAAAAGTGAGGAAACGGTTTTGCCCGCGCGCGTGCGCTAAACGATTCAGAATTTTGAGGGACGCTCGAGTCTATGAGGCGGTGTTACAATTTAAAAATAGGGGGTAGCCGCAGCCTTTGCTGCTAACATATCGAAATCACATATCCGAGAAACGCAAGCTAAAGCTTGCGGCTACCAAAATGTGTATTACGACACAGTCTCTTATGGCGAAGAGGAAAGTTATCAAACACAAGGTTGATAAGATTTTAAATAGTGGTTAAATCCGATTTTTTATTATGTGAAATGAGATGGATGCCCCGGTGACTTTGCTTCTCCCGGTAAAAAAGAAGACTACCCCCCACAAACATTCTAAAAAAATTATAACAATAGGATTCCATAAAGACCTTAGTCCTGCAACAATATCCGTAGGTTGCAGGGTGGTCGGTAACGTGGAAAAAAAAACGAAATGAAAACTGAGTAAAAAATTGATCCCACTGCCATTATTTGATACAGTGAAACACGGTAGTCTCCCCTATAGTCAGCTCGGAAAAATTCGGAGATTATTCGCCACAACTGGGTTGTCACTATGCTAACGATTAACGCCGAGAGTGGATGGTTTTTTAGAAAGAGATAGGTTCCCGATAGCCCGGCAATGATAGAGATAATAGACGTTACTGCCTGCACGGGAATCATCTTCTCACCATCGAACCCATCTGCATAGGCAATTTTCTTGGTCTTGCCGGTGAAGACCATGTTTCGATTATTAAAAATAGTTTGAAGCAATTGATTTGTTTTGGATAAAGGCTTTCCATAACAGCACCCGAAGCTGAGGCACGCAAGCCTTCCGATCCCCTCACCGAAAGCATAGGCGATGGAAATAACCGCAAATCCGACCAGGACCGGCAGTTCAAAGCCCATCCATCTGCCCAACGTCGCATTAGTAAGATAGACAATCCATGGGGCGATTACTATGCCCGCGAAGGAGGCGCCCCCGATAGTGGAGGTGTGAGGTTTTTTTTCCACCACCCGGGCAATGATTTTTGAAGCAGGAATACAAATGGATAACATGACAACCGCCATGGCAAAAACTTCAAGCACGGGAACTGATAAAGAGCAGAAAAGAACGAACAGCATTGCCAGGGCTACAAGGGAAGCGTTGGCGGTAAATAGACCATAATAGGTAAGATTTACTCCCTCCCACTCGCCGTTCTCCCTTTTTTCTTTTGGTAAAGAGGCAAGAATCTGCCAAGACTCCTTAGGTAACGTTTTAAAACCCCACCTTAATATAAAGGTCAACAGCAGAGTGAGCGTTAAAACGAAAATTTTTTCTGCCATATCGTGGAGGTCCCTTCTTTTTTGTGCAACTGGTGATCGTTAAAAGGTTGCGAAGGCTATTTTTGATCTAACATTTACTTCGGTTTCAACCAGCGGTTTTCCAAATCCGAGAGAGTAACGGCTTTGAGCTTCCTGATTATACATGTTGGTTACGAGGTCTTGACTAAACTTTACCCTTCCTTTTTGGAAAATAAGCACATCGGTAGAGCTTCCGGGACGGAAAAGGCTTTTGGGTTGTCCTTTTTTAAGAAACATTCCCCGGATAACTTCCTGGGGGGAGTCGTATTTGTTCTCGCTATAGCACTGAGAGATATCCCGATCATAAGAGCAACGATCTCTATCATGGCAACCAAACCAGCTTTTGTACCACCATCCACATCAGTATCAATCACGGTTACCACCCGTTTGTTTTTTGAAGAGGAGTGACAATATTGATTACTGCGCTCGGATTGCAGGAATGGTAGCCTCCGGGAATCTGGTAGATGTCTACTACGTTTCCGGCCACCGGGGTGTGGTTATAATGATATTTGTCCGGAGTCAATCTGAAAACCGCAAAATCGCCCTGGTAGAAAGCCCGCAACCATTCTTTTTATCAACCCCTAGCAGCTCATCAAAATCGAAGAATTTCCCTTTCAGGAAAAGCTGGGAAGTTTCGCGAAATGAACCAACCAGGGCTTTAGAGTCAGCGGGGGAGAAAATTGCCGCAGGATCCTCCGGCATCGGACGTGTCTCCCAGTATTTGATTTTTCGTTCAAATATTTTTCTGGCAGTATTTAATGATTCTGGATTGTCAAGGCATTCAGAAAAATTTATAGATAACATTTTGATAAAACGTTTGATACCGGTAACATTTGCGCCCAAAGGGAGGTCGATAATTAAGAAAACCCAAAAAGCGAGAAACTCGGGAAGACATTAACGCTCTGAAAAGAACCGGTGCATTTTCTCTGGTCTTTGAATAAATTAATTTGAGTATTTTGTCACCGTAGACTTTTTCCGTCTTGATACGGAAGGTGTCTCGCTCAATATACTGATGTTGCTGATTTTTCATGATAACCGGTTTTTTCAGTTAGTGATTCAGTTCTTTGCCTATCTTCACGTATGGATACAAGGGTGAGATGGATGAGTTTTCTTAGAATGTCTGCGGGGGCTTTTTCCTCAAGGACTTTTTTTTCTGGTAGAGGCGAGAAAATGCGTCGCACTTTTGCCTTCCGACAGATTTCCAATCATATCCTTATAAAAACTTTCCTTGTTTACCGCGCCCGATTCGATTCTTTTAATATCATCTCTCGAGGACATTCAATGCTTCTTCCAAATGGTATTTTCTGAGGACATCGCGGTAATAGTTTTCAGCAGCCTGGTTGAACTCTTCGCCTGAAAGTTTTATCGGCGTTGAAACATTTGCCGTATTTAATATCCCACGGGTCAGTTTGCCGGCAACAGAGAAAGTTTGAAAGCTTTCGATTCTCTGTTGCAGTTCATGTATGGTCTCTTTTAAGTTCAGAAGTTCGATAAGATCTGCAGCATCTTCTTTAAGAAGGGCGATGAGTGCCTTGCAGTATTCCACGTTGTAGACCCTGATATAACCTGGATAACGGTGACTTATCCTGGTTTTGTTTACTTTTTGAAGAATTTTTTTCATGAACTGGTTTTTGGTATCCCGGCGAACATAAAAAGTCGTAATTCCAATCGCTGCTCCAAAAAATATCTGCCGGCGCTCGCTTTCCAGGCAAGGGTCATGGGTATGTGGAGATGGGTGACCTCACCTTGCAATATATATTTATAAGCCAAAGCAGTAATGAGCGTTTGGATGTTGGCAGCTTCACTCATGTCGTTTACTATGCTTTCGAAGATGCTGTAATGTCGCCCTTCAAATCCTGAAAACCCTATTGTCGAAAACTCACGGAGCCGGTAAAGAAGGTAAGGTGACATTTTGGTATCAAATACTCCCAAGTCAGTAAGGTCCTTATTGAGTCTCGTGGTATTTCCAGGGCTGCCATCAAACGCCGGGCTTTGGTCAGTGCTCAGGAGTGCTACGAGATAATCTATCAACCTAACATCAGGAATAAGATCGCCTTTCAACAAAAAGAGCTTGCTTATTAATTTATCAAACCACACCGGGCCAAAAGGGGTGATGGGCTGTCCCAAAATTTTGAACTTTGATTTTTTCTTCCACCTTCGCCAGATCATTCGAAGATGGGTATAATCAAGTTCGTGAGGTAAAAAACCAAGGACCCTTTCCGGATGGAAATCCCAGAAGTTGAACTGGTAGGGTGCAGCACTGTAGGTTCCAACAAAGAGGGGCAAAAAGTGCTCGACAATCTTTATTGCCAGGTCGCCAATATATTTTTCATCTTCCGCTTTAAATCCGGAAGATGCATTGCTTAAAAGGGTGGTAAGTTTACGGCTGCCCAGGCTGATGTGAGTCCCATTATTGGCAAGACTAGTACTGGAAATGTTGGGAAGCACTACCAAGTTTGAAAGGATAATCCCTGCTTCTTTTAACTTCCCAATTGCGTTTATCTGGCTGCGTGATAAAACCTGATGGCAGAGAACCATATACTGGTATTTCTCTTCCCCCCTGTCCCATCCGGAAAGGCAAGGGCTCATAAAAAGTTCTCTATAAAAAGAGTCTGAGATATGTTCGTTTAATAACTTCTGGCGCAGGGGGGATGAGGGGCAAAATAGATCAGAGCGCGTTGTCCGGTTGATAAAAGCTGAAAGCTCTGGTTGGCATACATGGTGAGAAGCTGGGTTAACAGGAAACGCTTCGAAGTCTCTCGCGCCAATCCCTTACCCATTTCAAAAGCCGAGTTTAAGGGAACCGGATGAAAAGAGAACGTTTCCGGGGAGGTGTTGTCGTTTAAAAAGTGGTTTAGGAGCTGCTCACCGGTTGCCCTTACCAATGGATGAGTAGGTGGGGCTTTTGTTATAGCGTAAGCAAGGTATAATTTTAAAAGATAACTTGCTGGGACCCTTAAAAACTTCTCTCCTTTTTCATAAAAAATAAACTTGTTTATATCCCCCCGCTGTGGGCCGGGAGGATTATTTTTATCCGCCAAAGAATCATGGTTGAATACATGCATTGCGTAAGGGCTTAAAACTATGCTGGGAAACCTAACCCAGCTGTTCTCCCGGACGTTTTCCTTATTGCTGTTCAAATAGTTTTCCAGCTCAGTGATTACTTTTTGGGGGGTTTCACCACTCCGAATTCTTTTGATTATGTTTTTGAAGTAGTTCGATTTTTCTATGGTGATGGGAAGATCAACATCATCTTTTTGCCCCATGACTACGGTCTGTAATTCATTTTCCGCTCCCCCACTCGCATCGTTGAGAGAGAAAGGAATGGACGCGGCAAAGTTATCCGGTGAGTTCCCGTTTATTCCCAAAAGGGCTCGGATTCTCATGAGGTGGTGGTTGGTATCCCATTCCACTGTTTGGGTTTATTAACTTTAAAGGATTCATCGAGATAGTTTTCTGTTTGTTCAATAATTTCCCCAAGGGGTAGAGTTTATTTAAAAACGGTTCAGAATATTCAATTAAAGAATAAAGCGACTTTTTTAATTTAAAAAAAAATTAAATAAATTTTTAGTTACAATATTTCTCCTGAATGACCGTTAGAGTTATGGAATTTGATAAATCCATAACGTAAGCTCTGAAATAAGATATCCTGAAACTACACCGGCAAGCACATCGGATGGATAATGAAGGCCAAGTACCACCCGTGAAAGAGCCACGAAAATGGTAAAGGGAATGGTTATCCACCCTAACACCGGATAATGGGACACGAGAATGACCGTAAAGGCAACTGCGTGTAAAGTATGCCCCGAGGGAAAACTATATTTATCAAGGGGTGGAACCGGCCACCTAAGGCCCTTATTGGCCCGGTAAGGCTGAAGTTAGAAGGTTTGAAGGTTTAATAAGCCTATAAAAAACAATATTAATGAGGCCGGCGAAGAACATTTGTGATTCCACGTTTAAGGAGCCTCTTCCATAACAAACGGGAAGAAAAACCATAAAGAAAGACCAGAAAGCACCATTGCCCAGTCTGCTAACCCAAACAAACAGCGGACAGAGCAATTTCCCTCTGACAAAAACGGTTGAAAAGGACACATAAGAGGGAACTCAATCTGATCCATTTTGCCGATGGTTGCTCTTAATGCGTAGTGGAACATTGGTCGATTTCCTTCTGAATTGACCAGAGAAAAATACCGGTTTTCCAATTGGGAAGTAACATTTTCCCAGGTGCAGGTTTTTACACTTGCCTGGGCCTGACCCCGAGTCTTCTAATGGTGTCGCTGCTCCCTGCTATAGAACAAGCATTCTTTATAAAATCCTGATCGTTATTGAAGGAAGCCAACAGGGCGGAATCACCTTTTGCAAATATTTCCGAGCGGCGGCGTAATCAAAGGCCACAATCGCTAAACCACTGGCCATGGCTTCCAGAATTACATTCCCAAAAGTTTCGGTGATGCTGGGAAAAAGGAAAATGTCACCCGAGGCATAGTGCCGTGCTAACGCTTCGCCTCTTTGCATACCGGTAAAAATTACTTGGGGATATTTATGTTCCAGATTTTTCCTCGAAGGGCCATCACCTACCAGTATGAGACGCAGAGCCGGGTCTTTGATAAGCTCATGCGTTGAAAAGCATTAAGGACAAGCTGAACATTTTTTTCCGGGGCAAGCGTCCAACATAAAGGACGGCGGTATCGTTTTCAGTTAAACCCCAGGCTTTACGCAAAAGGTTGTCCCGTTTACGGAAAGAAAAAAGGCTGGTATCTATGCCCCGGCCGACGACCTCCCATGTTCTGGTAGCCTTGTTCGGTTAAGCTCTGTTGTAATTCCCGGGTTGGTACCAAGGTGTAATCAGTCCGGTTGTGAAGATAGCGAAGATATTTTTTCACCAGGTTTTGGAAGATGCCTAAGCGGTAATAGCGGGAATAGGCATGGAAGTTGGTGTGATAATCGCTGATAACTGGCAAACCCAGTTTTCCCGCTACCCGAACGGCTGACCAGCCGAGCGGCCCTTCGGTTACGACATGCACCAGATCGGGCGGGTTGCTTTTCCAGGATCTCAACAAAAGCCCGGTTGATGGTAAACCAATGTTTAAATCCCGGTAAAAGGGTATCTTTAATCCTGGTAGAGTAACGTCCTCCCCGTTAATCTGAGTTTCGTGACAATTGTGAACTTGTTGCTTGGGCCGGAAGACCTGAAGGAAATGTCCCCGGCTTCGGAGGTTCTGGACCATTTTCCCAATGGTTTTGGCCACTCCATTGATTTCCGGAGGGTAGGTTTCCGTAACGACCGCAATCCTTAATAGTTTTTTCAAAGCGTTTCCTCTCTTTTTCTCTAAGTTTTAAGAAAAAGATAGTTTCTTTTTGTAAATTAAAAATAAAGAACATGTTAAATCTTAGTTAATTTTGATCGGAGCAGAGCAGAATGAAAAAGGATAAGGGGAAAATTAGTCGGGATGTATAAGGGGCCAACTATTTTGTTGAATATTATTGTCACTCCAGCTTTTGTGCGGTTTCGTTAGAAGGATATTATTATGCAGAAAATAGGTAAAAAAGAGAGAAAAATTCTTATTTAAAGTGTGAGCTTATCGAATATGCTGCGCTGGCAGAAGAAATGATTGTCAAAAGCATAAAAGGATTTGTCACTAAAGCTAGGGAATTGCTGATTGAGATAGTGAAAAAATGAGCCAAGAACCAATAGTATCGAAATTAAATGGGCACGATGCGATGCACCAGAGCAGACAGAGCTTACCATTCAAACGCATCAGCCAACATGCCATAAATTGTTCAGTTTATCACCGCTTCTGCTTTTTAATTCATGATCTCCATCATTTATCCCGCAACGGCTGAGCGACACGTATGAAGGCAGGATGGTCAGACCTTTGTGCTTCTTTACGCTCCCCTTTAGCTAACCGTATCGGAATTTATCCGTACATTCCCCATGGGTTGAAAAAATAACTTGACAGAGAAAAAAAGTTGTCATAATGTACTGACTATATGGTACAAAGGAGGCAGTCATGGCTACCAAAGCACAGGGCGAGGCTACCCGGGCGCGCGTGATTGAAGCCGCTCGAACGCTCATAAACCGACAGGGATTTCGTAATACCACGATCAATGATGTTATCGAAGCAACCGGGGTAAAGAAGGGAAACCTATACTTTCATTTTCCCAGCAAAGAGGATTTGGCGCTTTCGATACTGAAAGAAGTGGAAGAGGAATTCTTTGTCTTTATGGCCGAAAACCTTCGAGGGAAGGATCCGCTGGAAAAACTATCAAATTTTTTTGATGCTATTCTTGAAAAACACCGCAGTGTCGGGTTTGTGGGAGGATGCATCGTCGGAAACATTGCTTTGGAGATGAGCGACCATAATGAGCGTTTTTCACGCATTGTTAAGCGCGTTTTTCAGCGGTGGACCACTGTAACCGCCGAGCTGCTGATGGAAGCGCACTCAAGCGGTGCGCTCAAAACCAGCACCCCCCCTTCTGTGTTAGCTAAGACTATCGTCGGTACTATTGAAGGAGGGATTATGATGAGCCGGGTGAGCAAGGATGAAAGGGACTTAAAGAATTGTTTGGATTCTCTTCGGACCTTGCTCGGCATCCCAACGAGGCAATAGCAGGTCGGATAGCGTAACCAGCATCGGATAAAGATAAGGGCTGGGACCTCAAACTCGATAAAAGCGGAGTCAGGGACTAACCATGAGCCTAAACCCAAAAGTAGTCATTTTTAGCATAATTGCGCAGAAAGGAATGAGAATGAGCCGACGATCTTTCATAAAAAATAACCTTGCGGCCTCCGCTATGGCCGCAACCACAAATTTGGCAATGGGATCGGTAAAAGGAAAATCCGTAAAAGCGGCAAAATTCGGATTTTTAAAAGAACACGAACATATCGACCAGATTTATGAAATCCGTGCAGATTACCGGCGGTTTGACCAAGTGAACTTACTTTTTAGTAATGTGAACCCGTTTAGCCCACGAGCCAACGACCCGAAAGACGCCAACTTCGAAGAAAGACGAGGATTCGGCAAAGTTTCGGTATGTATGTTGCCAAGGCCGACGGGGTGGCAGACATATTTTGCGCGGCAAAGAAGGCCAATAAGCCTTTTGAAGGGTTTCTTCAAAACTTGGCGAGCCACTCGATACCATTTCCCCCGCCGATGGCCAAGGTTTTCTGGGACAATGAAAAGCTCGCTCAGGCCATCCAGAGAAAAGGCGGCAAGGGGTGGTTCAGCTGATTATGCGTTCGAAAACGCCGGGTGGGCGTCTGATCATTTTGGTGCGCGCTTGAGCGAAGGGGGAGTGTCTGGACATTTCAAGCACTTTGTTGATGGTGAGATCCGTGACGGGCTGCTTACCTGGAAGCGTCCGAAGTGGCCCATAAGGTATACTTTAGAAGAACACGGGAAGCCACCGCGGTGGTAAAGAAAACCTCTCTTTTTCTTGGCGCGGACGTGGTGGGGATAGCCCCCTATGATCAACGGTGGGTCTGGGAAAAGCGCTTCAATCTTTATGATGGAACCCATGAGGAGAATACCTTTCCCTTTGAGCCCAAGAGCGTGATCGTTTTCGGATTTGAGATGGATTACGCGGCTTATCAGACCACACCATCGGCAATCGGGGACGCTGCGGCGGGTACCTGTTATTCCCGGATGGCGGTGACCAGCCACTCGGTGGCGGAATTTATTCGAAATTGGGATATGACGCGATCCCCTGCGGCAATGATACCGCAAGCAGTATTCCGCTTGCGATTCAGGCCGGATTAGGAGAAGGAAGCCGGATGGGCCCAATCATAAACCCCTTGTATGGTCCTCGAATACGACTTGCAAAGGTGTTCACGGAACTGGAGTTGGTCCCGGATAAGCCGGTGACCTTTGGCGTGAAGGAATTTTGCATGTCTTGCAAAAAATGCGCGGATGCATGTCCTTCTCAAGCGATTTCGTTTGACGATGAACCAAGTTTCACGGTGGATTCGTGCGTTCGTAATCCGGGCATAAAAAAGTGGTATCTCAAAGCAGATCAGTGTGTTTCTTGGTGGGGTGTGATGGGGAGTGATTGTGGGCATTGTATCACCGTATGTCCCTATAACAAACGTGACCTCTGGCACCACCGGGTTGCCAAAATTGGCACCCATTTCCCTTTAACCAGAAACCTTGCGAAAGTCCTTGATGGTGCTTTTGGCTACGGAGCATATTATGGAACGGCGCGGAATCTGAAATTTATCGAAGATTACTGGGAGACTGTCTAACTGTTTCTCAAAAATGTAAAAACAGGAAAATGTTTCATTTAAAACGGAGAACAATGCTATGAATCTTATATTTTCCCTCATGGGGGTATTAGGCGGGCTGGCGATTTTTTTTCTCGGTTATATTAATGTTCACTACCACTGCCCGTGGTATGGCAACATTCTCGGAGTAATAGCCGCAGTTCTTGATGATATTCACGGTTGGGTGGTATGGCAGTAGCAGGGTGGAAGGAAAATAGCGTGCAGCTAACATGGGGCTCCTGGTGTTTGGGTTGCCCGCTTTGCTCCTGATCGGCCTCACGTGGCTTTGCTTTCCCTAGGAAAACGTGTCGAAGAAGCGGGCATAAGGGCGGTAATGTCCCATTAACTCAGGGTTGCATCTAAACCCTTTTGGTGCGTCGATTATGCTTATGAGGTTATTTGACAATGAAATTATGATAAGGAGGTATGCGCGTGGTTGTGGAAGATCCTCCCCTAAACGTAGTAACTATATAGCACATGGAAAGGAGT
>CAVSIB010000003.1:0-40257 GCA_963727835.1 uncultured delta proteobacterium | reverse complement strand
GATATAGGCCAAGATGAGTTTATAAGACTTGTTGATAACCGCTTGCATCTCCCCTAAAGATAAGGTAATCCTCATCGCCCCTGCCTTTTGATTTTTGAAATAAAAGGGGCAAAAAAGCGATAGCTTTTTATTCGTTTCTTTAACTAAAGTTCGCTTGTGCTGAGACAATTCAAGGGAGGCAGAAGCGGTAGTAATGACCTCATTTAAATTCTGGTCGTGAAGGGACGTCCCTATCAGATGAGGATCACTCGACGCGATAACATTCTCTGTGAGGTCAATGATTATGATGTTTTCCACCCCGTTTTCTAGGCTAAACAGCTTGAGCAGGCGCTGCATCTGCCAGTTTTTCTCTTTATTGTGATAAAAATCATCATCGCCGTAGGCTAAGGCGTTGATGCTATTTTGAAAAGCATTTCGTAAAGAGATGGCACCATCTATTTTTTGGTTGACAATGGTTTTTTTGGTTACACTCATCACCACCAAACCAAGGAGAAAACTCGTGCTTACCATGAAAAGATAAGGATAAAAACAATTTGCCACCGAATGCTGGGCTTAACCATCGAGTTTATCTCCCCGTCAGGAATTAATAATACCAGGCAAGTAAAACATCGCCCCAAAAGAGAGTTAAGAGTGCGCCGATCCACAGAAAAGGCCCATAGGGAATCGCGTACTTTCTGCTTTTCCCTTTTATCACCATAATGGCAACCCCAACCGCTGCGCCCAAAAAAGCACTGAGGAAAATAGTAATTACCACCGCTTTACTGCCTAAAAGGTGCCTATCATTGCCAGAAGCTTGACATCTCCCATCCCCATCCCTTCAGTTTTCGTAATCAGGTAAAACCCTAGGGCAACGGTAAGGTACCCCTCCCCCGAGAGCGATCCCGAGCAATGAATCAAGGTAGGTGATGCGGGTAAAACAAAAGAAGCGCAGAAAACCCGCTCCTATACCAAACAAGGAGATAGCGTCAGGGATTATCTGGTGTTTTAAATCAATTAAGGTTACGACCACGAGGCTGGAGAAAAAGGCAAAGTAGATAAAATATTCGGGTAAGGAATAGTGAAGAAATAAAAGCAGGGAAAAAAGTGCCGTTAATAATTCCACAATGACATACTGAGGAGAAATCGGCTACCACAAAAACGGCACTTACCCCGGAGCACAAGATAACTTATGAGGGGAATGTTTCATAAAAAACGAATCGGCTGCTGGCAATGGGGCAATGCGAAGAAGGAAAGAGTAATGATTTTTTTTGGGGAAGACGGAGAATGCAAACGTTAAGGAAACTTCCTACATACTTCCGAACAAAAAGGAAAAGAAAGGAAAAAACATATTCGTCATTATTTCATCACCAAGGCTCATCATTGTGCATTGATAATTGTTTTACTCTTATGACTTAAGAGGTCCTCGACAAAGAGCATTGCCTCCCGCGAAGACGCAAGGAGACCTTGTGCCTCAGCGTTGGCAACCTGGTTTAACAACTCACCCACAACTTTCCCTTCCTGAAGGCCAAACCTCTCGATAATTTCCTGACCAGAAAGAAGGGGCTTAATAAGCGGATACTCATTAAGATAAAAATTCGCCAGATCACCTAAGAAGTTTCTCAAGGTAATGTCCTCAGGTCGTGTAAACCTTTCCGGTGAACAGGCAATATACCCTGCCCATGCAAGCAGAAGTACTGCCAATCCTTCTGATACCACATTCTGAAAAAACTGAAAAAAAACACGCGAAGGTGGCTTTTCCATCTTTCGAAGAGATAAAACCTGATTATAGTGTTTTACCATTTTCCGCAAAGTTCTTCCTGTCCGTTTCCCCAGCTTTAGTTTCCGGACGATATTCTCCGTCACAGTCATTGCGTTTGCCCCAGGAAAAACTTCTCCCCTGTCCTGGAAGTCCTGCCAATTTAAGAAGACTTTTGCGATCCACATCTTTTTCGATTTCTTCTTCAAAGTAGCTTTTTATGTATTCATGAAATTGAGGAAAAATTTTTTCAAAGTTGACCAAGCTCCATTCACACCACCTCACTACTTTCAGGGAATGTTGCCACAGGGATAGACCGCTTGGAGATTCTAAACTTTTCCCTTTAAGCGCCTCTGTTTCGGGAATAAGAATGCTTAAGCAGCCCAATTCATCAAGGAGCTTTAAGGATTCTGGTGCGTCAGAAAAACTCAAGATTTTGAAAAACTCGCTCCGAATCCTTTCCGCTGAAACCGAGCAAAGGCGGTTTCTTTGCCGAAAGATTGCTTCTCTGGTCGCAGTATCAATGTGGAGGTTGCGCTCCTTGGCAATGCGGACCGCGCGAAGGATACGGAGGGGGTCTTGATCAAAAGAAAAGGAGAAGCCAGGCGAAGCACCCTCGCTTGGAGATCGGACTCTCCCCCTAAGGGATATAAAGTTTAATCTCGCCCTCCCGATAAAGGTCACCAACCTCAAGCGCAATGGCATTAACCGTAAAGTCCCGGTTAGTTAAATCGTGGCAAAGGTCATCACCTCGAAACCCGGAAAAATCAACTTCTATCCGCTGATTAGTGTGTAACAAAACCACCCGATAGTTGGGAGGGTCAGAACTTAAGGGAAAGAAACTTCCTTCAAAAATACGGGAAAAAGACGTGCTGATTTTACCAGGTAATCTTCCATCACAAAGTCAAAATCTTTTTCCGGCGTAATGCCCATAAGCAAGTCACGCACTGCACCACCAACTAGGTAAATTGGTGTTCCTACCTCTTGTGAAACCCGGTAGATAGACTTCATGACAGGATGTTTTTTAAGTATTTTGCACGCTGCTGAAAACACCACTGTTCACGCCTTTCGCGTACTTTTTTCACTCACTTTGAGAGGTTTAATTTTACTTAATCGGAGTTCGACTGAACGAGCATGCGCCTCTAAACCTTCTAAGCGGGCAAGCCGCATTATATCGTTGCCCAATTTTTTTAACTGCGCCTGGTTAAAATGAGTAAAGCTAAAAAACTTCACAAAATCATAAACGCCGAGGGGTGAAGAAAACCGAGCTGTTCCTGAGGTTGGTAGGACATGGTTAGGTCCGGCCAGGTAATCTCCGGCAGCCACGGGTGAGAAATGCCCCAAAAATACTGACCCCGCGTTTTTCACCTTTGCAAGCAGGCGGTACGGGTCTTTAACAGCGAGAAGGAGATGTTCGGGTGCCACTTTGTTTGCCAATGCAACTGCTTGAAAAAGGTTTTTCGTGATAATAATGAGCCCAAAGTTTTTCAGAGCCTTCCGCAGAATTTCTTTTCGAGGAAGTTTTTCCATCAAAGCAATTATTCCCTCCTGAACGCGTGCCGCTAAGGCTTGGGAAGGCGTCATTAAAACTACCTTTGCTTCTTCGTCATGCTCAGCTTGCGATAAAAGATCTGCGGCAATAAATTCGGGACGAGCGCTGCCATCAGCAATGATCAAGATTTCACTCGGTCCCGCGATCATATCAATGCCCACTTCTCCTGAAACCATTTTTTTTGCCATAGCAACAAAGATGTTTCCTGGACCCACGATTTTATCCACTCGCGGGATGGTTTCCGTACCATACGCTAAAGCAGCAATGGCTTGAGCTCCACCAACCTGAAAAATCTTTTTTATCCCACAGATTCGAGCAGCTGCTAATGTAAAAGAATTAATCCCCTTGGGAGACGGGGGGGTAACCATGATGATTTCCGAAACCCCGGCTACCTGAGCAGGGATTGCGTTCATAAGCACTGAAGAAGGATAAGAGGCCTTGCCTCCCGGAACGTAGATACCAACTTTTTCCAAAGGAATGACCTTCTGTCCGAGCACCTCTCCTCCGCTGCCGGCAATTTTCCATGAATGAGTTAATTCCTGGCGATGAAATTTTTCTATCCTCTCCTTTGCGAGGTTTAAACTTTTTTTATCTTCTGTGGAGGCGTTTCTCCAAGCAACGTCAATTTCCGCTTTTGGGATCTGAAGATTTTTTTTTACAAGTTTTACCCCATCAAAACGCGCAGTGTAATCTAATAACGCCTTGTCACCCCGAGATTTAACTGTCTTGATAATCTCACGGACCCGTGTCTCGATAGTTTCAAGGTGTTTATAAGAAACACTCTGTCTTTTTTTTAGTTCTTTAAAAATTTTTTTATTATCGGATCTTAAAACTTTCATAATTCTTTCCTTTATTACTCTTTTACCCGTCCAAGTTCAGCACCAAGTCCCCGCAGTTTTTCTTCAATAGCCTCATATCCCCGGTCAATATGATAGATCCGAGCGACCTCAGTAGTGCCCCGTGCCACCAACCCGGCTAAAATTAAAGACGCACTTGCCCGAAGATCAGACGCCATAAGCTTTGCTCCGCTTAAGTGTTTTACCCCTCGTACAATAGCAGTGTTACCTTTAATTTCAATGTCCGCGCCCATCCGTTGAAGTTCACTAACATGGATAAACCGGTTTTCAAATACTGTTTCAGTAATGACACTCATCCCTTCCGCTAAGGAAAGCAACACCATAAACTGAGCCTGCATATCCGTCGGAAAACCTGGAAAAGGAAGGGTCGTTACATTGACTCCTTTTAATGATCCTCCTCCTTTGACCTTAATCCTGTTTTCTTTTATTTCCAGTTTAACATTTGCTTCTTCAAGTTTTTGGAGTAAAGCCCCCAGGTGGGAAGGAATACAGGGCGCAACCTCCACGGTTCCTCCTGCTAAAGCGCCGGCGACCAAGAATGTGCCCGCTTCAATCCGGTCCGGCATTATCTCGTGGGTAACCGGCTTAAGTGCACTCACTCCTTCGATCGTAATCACCTCAGAACCAGCGCCATCAATCTGGGCACCCATCTTGTTAAGAACCTGGGCTAACTCTACCACTTCTGGCTCTTGAGCGGCATTATGGAGTATGGTTGTCCCCTTCGCCAGAGAGGCAGCCATCATTAAATTTTCAGTGCCCGTAACCGTAGAGACATCAAAATAAATTTTTGCTCCCTTGAGTCCTCTTGTCTTAGCCTTGATGTAGCCATGTTCGATTTCGATTTTTACTCCCATGAGTTCGAAACCTTTTAGGTGCTGATCAACTGGCCGGGCTCCGATAGCGCAGCCCCCCGGGCAAAGAGACTTTTACCTGTTTTAGCCGAGCCAAAAGGGGTCCCAAAACAAGGATGGAAGCCCTCATGGTTTTTACCAATTCATAAGGAGCAGTATAGCTATGGAGGCCTTTCGCATTAATCTGGATCTCCTTCCCATTTCTAACCTCTACCCCCAAGTGTTCGAGAAGTAATCGAGCAGTCCGAATATCCTGGAGAACCGGGACATTGGAAAAGGTATTCCACCCCTCAACTAAAATAGAAGCTGCCATAAGCGGGAGAGCAGCATTTTTTGCACCGGCTATGGTAACTTGCCCGGATATTTTTTTCTCCCTTGAATAATTAACTTGTCCATTAATTCATCTCATCGAAAATTTTAAATTTTAACCAGTACCTAAATTGAGCGATTTTTTGATAGACTCGATGTCGTATAGCCTGGATTCCCGTTTCGCGGGAAAGACAACGCCAACCTACTCGGTTAATGTCAAGCTGGACTCGATCCGGCATCCAGCGTGCATTCTCACAATTCGTACGAAGAAAATCGCTTACTTTAGGCAGTATAGTTTAAAATATATTAAATTTCAAGGTATTAAAATTTATTCATAAAGTTAATAAAAATGCCCGGACGATGGAGTTTCCTTTTTAAAGCCGTTTAACAATTTGTCCATTTCAGAAAGTATGTTGGGGACGAAAAGATGGTTTTTCTGTGTTCGAGGAATAAACGGCAGCCATCAATGACCCTTTTGTCAGGTCCGCGATGAAACACCTTCACGATAAAAAAACGCGGAGGTGTTAAGGGTGATATAAAAATTAAACAGGTATTTAAATATGTTCTGCTCTCTTTTTTTAAACTCAAATTACTTTATTGAGCGGATACTCGATGACCCCTTCAGCTCCATTTTTTTGTAGTTGCGGAATGAGTTCCCGGACCATTGTTTCGGAGATAATCGTTTCGATTGAATACCAATCCGAATTATAAAGACTGGCTATGGTGGGTGAAGTAATGCTCGGTAAAAGTTTGATAACCAGCTCTAATTTGTTTTTGGGAACATTCATTTTAAGACCCACCATCATTTCTGCTTGAAGAGCGCCTTTGAGTAACAGCGCGATCTGTTCAATCTTTGCGCGCTTCCAAGGGTCTTGCCAGGCCTGTTTATTGGCGATCAACTGAGGATTGGTCGTCATCATTTCCTGAACAATTCGTAAATTGTGCGCCCTCAGAGTACTGCCGGTTTCCGTAACTTCAACAATAGCATCGACCAACCCATCCACGACTTTGGCTTCCGTGGCACCCCAGGAAAATTCAACTTCTACCTGGACATTTCGCTCAGCAAAATATTTTTTCGTAAAATTTACCAGTTCGGTAGAAATCTTTTTTCCCGCCAAATCTTCCACTTTGTTAACCGGAGAATTTTCTTTTACTACCAGAACCCAGCGGGCTGGCTTAAGAGTTGATTTGGAATAGACCAAGTCTTGGACCACCACCACGTCTGACTCATTTTCCTTGATCCAGTCAATGCCGGTAATCCCGAGATCAATTGCTCCGCTTTCCACATGCCATGACATCTCTTGAGCGCGGATCAGACGACAGGCAAGCTCTTCATCATCTACATTAGGAAAATAACTTCTTGACCTCACCGAAATCCGCCATCCGGATTTGCGAAAAAGCTCGATGGTAGCGTTTTCTAAACTCCCTTTAGGAACCCCTAATTTAAGAATTTTTTCCATTGATAATCCTCATCGTTACAATTGATTATTCATACAATGCTTCCTCACTCCGGCCTTAAAATTAAAATTTTTTAGAAATTTGTCAATACTTACTTGCTAACCTCATGATAATATATAAGACTAATTATTTTAGTAAGATTTTAGAATTATGTTTAACTTATTGTAATTATTTAAAAATTATCGAAAGATATCCTATTTCCCCAAAAAAATAAGGGGTTGTCACTCATCCGTTCAAAACGACTAACTAAGTTTTATTTTCCTTCAAAAAATACACGAAATAAATTGTAGACTTTATCGCTTCTCAATTTACTTTTTATTCACGAGGATGTAATGGACAAGAAAAAAATCAAAAGGATGATCGTAAAGAACAATTCTTAACGCCAATCATGGAGGGAAAATTCCAATTTGCCTGTCAATGTAAAAGATGAGGTTTTTCTGGCAAAAAAAGAAAAAGCCGTGACGAGATAATAATGGAGAAAATCCGCAGAAAATGATCCTTGCCCATGCGGGAGTGGGAAAAAATATAAAAAATGCCATCTGGGTCATGAAGACGACCTGATCACCGAAAAAATAAAAACCAACCAAGGCAAAATAGAAGAGACGATTGTAAAGCTCCCCGAAGTACATTACGCTCGGTCAAAAGAAGTTTTGCAGAGGCTTAGTATTCGGCAGGTAACCGGCAAAAAATTGGGTAAAATTTATCGACTTGCCTCAATATTTAAAACTAATCGGTGCCCGCAAGAATCCATAGCGAACCGGCTTCAGTGCCAGCCAAATTGTCAATATTAACAAAACAAAGAAGATCGACCCGGACCACATTTATATCGCTTTCACCCCAAGCATCAATGACTCTTCGCTTATCGATCAGATTGCTCATGTTCTGAGCTTTTTAAGAGACTCTATCCCTTTGCCGGGAACTTTTTTTAGAACTAAGTGCAAAAACTGGTATCCCTTTAGAACATTTTGATCACCCACAAGAATTTGGTCAGTGGCTAGGAATTTTTGAGTAGCTAATTTAACGTGGAGCTTGATGCTGAGGACAAGATTATAACTTTTCTTAAAGAACAAAATCTTCTCTTATCTCGTAAAGGAAATCACAAGCAATGATTTGAAAAAACTTACCGCTCGTTCAACCGAAATCTTCGCTATACTGCAGGAATGCCGCACAGAGATTGATGTTGTGTTTAATAAAAAATCGGGAAGGGTTATATAGGGACAGCAGATGTCCACTCCTAAACACTAATTTTTTTACAGCTCGATTCTTTAAGGAGTGTAATTACCGGTATGAATAATTTTGTCTAAAAAAGGATGCTTTTTTTTAAGGCCGTGTTGTGTCTCATCATGTTCGACTTCTTCGATCAGCTTGCCAACAATATCTTTTTTAACATATTCATGAGCAACCCGAATGGCGTTCATTATTGCCCGGTCATTTGACTTGCCATGGGCAATAATAACGGGTTTGTCCACCCCCAGCAAAGGGGCGCCTCCATATTCCGCATAATCAACCCGCTTTTTGAAGTTTGCAAATGATTTCTTAGCAAAAAGGTAACCAATGCGGGAAAAAAACCGACTTTGGATCTCACCACGCAAACTCGTTATCATGCTTTCGGCCATCCCTTCAGCCACCTTGAGAAGCACATTACCCACAAAACCATCGCATACTACGATATCTACATCTCCAGCAAAAACATCTTTCCCTTCCGCATAGCCAATATAGTTAAGCGTGCTCTTTTTTAAAAGTTCATTTGCCTCCCGGGTTAGATCAGTCCCTTTGGTTTCCTCCTCCCCGTTGCTTAAAACCCCAACTTTCGGATTAAGAATGCCGAAAACATGTTTAAAATAAACTGAGCCCATGAGAGCAAATTGAGCCAAATTTTGAGGCCGGCAAAGAGTATTCGCTCCAGCGTCAATGACCATTACCCTTCCCTTTAAACTGGGCATAAGAGTAGCAATACCAGGGCGACTGATATTTTTAATCCGTTTGAGAACAAAAAGTGCTCCGTAAACCACTGCTCCGGAATTTCCCGCACTCATTAAAGCCTGAGCTTCATTCTGCCGCACCAGTTCAAAAGCAATCCGAAGAGAAGAATATTTCTTTTTACGGATCATATGATACGGTTCTTCACCCATTTCGATTACTTCGGGAGCATGGTAGACTTCAATAGGAAGATTTTGGCCTTTGTTTTTCTCAAGCTCTGCCCTTATTTTATCTTCATATCCCACTAAGATGCTGCTAATATTAAAGTGCTTTGCAGCTAACACTGCCCCTTTAACCACCATTTCTGGGGCAAAATCTCCCCCCATAGCGTCTACTGCTATTTTTTTAACGGAAATTTCTCTGGAATTATCAAAACCCATTCTCAACTCTTTTTAAGGTGAACATTTTTTCAGATGGACTATAACGGTAATCAACTCTCCTGTCAAGCACCTGACTTCTGAACCTCTTGCATCCCAACGATAAAGTAAATAATATATAATAATTATTCTTATAGATTCTTATAATGAAAAGGCGATTAACAACTCATGTACAGCAAGGAAATCACTATAATTGGCGGTGGGTTAGCCGGAAGTGAGGCGGCTTGGCAGGCTGCTCAGAGAGGGATAAAAGTTATTCTGTGGGAAATGAAACCGTGCCGGTTTTCCCCTGCACATAACTCCCCAAACCTGGCAGAATTAGTTTGCAGCAATTCGTTTCGCGCCGAATCCTTAGAAAATGCCGTTGGGCTCCTCAAAGAGGAAATGAGACGCGTGGGGTCTCTTTTTATGCTGGCTGCTGATGCCACGCGAATACCCGCTGGAGGAGCTTTGGCAGTGGATCGGGCGAAGTTTTCATCCTTCATCACCTCTGCTCTTGAGCAACAAAAAAACATAACCCTCATCCGTGAGGAAGTTACAAGGATTCCCCTCCAAAGGCCCCTCATTTTCGCATCCGGCCCACTCACCTCACCGTCTTTATCCGAAGAGATAACAAATCTGGTTGGGAAAAATTATCTTTTTTTTTATGATGCTATTTCTCCGGTAGTTGAGGCGGATTCCATCAACTTAAACATTGCGTTTCGGGCTTCCCGCTATAATCGTGGTGGTGATGATTACCTCAATTGCCCCCTCAACCAAGAGGAATATTATCGCCTCGTAGCTGAGATCGTGAGTGCTGAAAAAGTTCTTCCAAGAGATTTTGAAAAAGCTATTTTCTTTGAGGGATGCCTCCCCATTGAAGAAATGGCTGACCGAGGGAAAGACACCTTGGCTTTTGGCCCATTGAAACCAGTGGGGTTAAAAGATCCCCGGACTGGGAAACAACCCCATGCCGTCGTACAGCTTCGTCCAGAGAACAAAGAGCGGACAATTTATAATATGGTGGGGTTCCAAACTCGCCTAACCTGGCCGGAACAAAAACGGCTATTTCGACTTATTCCTGGCTTAGAAAAAGCAAGTTTTGTTCGTCTCGGAAGTTGCCACCGCAATATTTTTATAAATTCTCCCACCCTGTTATTTCCCACCCTTCAGCTACAAAAAGAAACGAAGATATTTTTTGCCGGTCAGATCACGGGGGTTGAGGGATATGTAGAATCTGCTGCTATGGGGATGGTAGCGGGCATTAATGCATCCCGTTTTATCCTAAAGAAACAATTAGTGATCCCATCACCCACCACTGCAACCGGGGCCTTATTAAACTACATTACGACTGCTGATCCTGATCATTTTCAGCCCATGAACGTCACTTACGGGCTATTTCCACCCATACCATCAGGAGTTAAAAAAAGAGACCGCCGCGATTTTCTTATTCAGCAAGCTTTAAAGCACATTGAGGATTGGCGAAAGGAAATACTGACAGGATAATGAAGACAAGTCTGGTTTCGGTTTTATTTCTTTTCTTCTTGCTCCATTTTTTTAAGTTCTCTGGCATCTCTGATTTCAATTATTCCAAACAATACTGCCATCAAACCCCCGAGAAATAGCGCTACCACAATGCAAAATTGCAGGCCTATTATGACATTCGTTATCCATTTAACAAGAAGAATGATACCAATAAGGGTGGCTATTGTTCCTCCAAAGATACTCAGAACTTTCCCCATAATGCGTCCCTCCTTTCAAATTATAATTATATGGTTATTCTTCCAGAAGATATCTATCCCCTTGAAAAAGGACGGAAAAATCTCTTTTTAGATTTTTTAGCATAAAAAAATTTTTATTTCAACTATCTTAACTCTAAGATTTAATTAGAAAAATAGTTTTTTCTTGGAAATAATCACTAAGCTATTGCAAAGGGACAATTTGTAAGAATTGTATCGTGTTCTATGGCCATTCCTTGAAAGATTTTGATGAAGAAAGCAAAGAAGATATCTTAAACATTCGTTGTCTTTTTGAGGATTTTGGTTACCATAGTCCGAAAACTTTAGTGGATTGTGAACTGTGCGCTATTGATAAAAACCTGTTAAAAAGCCTGCTGAAACGAAAACCAAAGACCGGAATATTTTTTCTTGAATTCATGAAAAAAAGTTGGTTCGTTCCTATCAAATCAAAAAGGAACGGGGACAAAAAATGCTCGTTCCCAAATAACATCCTTCATCCTCGATCTCTCTGAAAACCTCTTTGATGGACAGCGACATGATTTCGTCTTGCCCTTAGTTTGCTGAAGGAGTGGGGCTTTGTGAGGAGACTGCGATACGTATTCTCCAAGATTTTAAGCGAGAAAATTTGATTGATATTGATACAAACTCAAGCTCCCTCCTAAATCTTTCACGCGTTCAAAAGATTTCCGAAAAATAGCAACTGACAAATTTCAGTAACTCTTTTGATAAAAACAAAACAAGCATGCAACACCTTGCTTGAGCAAGGCTTTCAAAAAGGATTAGATTTTTCCGGAGCCTATTGTCAACCAAACAAAAATTGTCTGAAGGCAAAAAAGCACCAAAGAAAATGCGGCTGTTCTTTTCGGCATAAACATTTTTATTTCAATTCATTATAAAAATTATTAAAGTTTTTTAAAAAACCTTATCAGGGAAATAAATTGACTTTCCTAAATCATTATGGTAAAAATTTAGCCTTAAAAAAAATCTTAGCTTCTTTAGTGAAATGCAGGATTCTCCCAGCATAAAAATCCTTACATCCTCTTTATCCCGTTCCAGAAGGGGCTTACTAAAAGAACTCTCCATCGGGGTGTGGGTAAGAATTTTAAGGGTTTATACCGTTATTTCCACCGAAATCCGAAAAAAAGTCGGTAAAAAAGGGGTAACCCTGCCCCAACTTTACGTGCTAACGACCATAGGACTCCAAGGAGATATGCCACTAGGAAAGCTGGGTAAAGAATTGCTGGTTACTAAAGGAAATATCACCACGATTGTGGATCATTTGGAAAGGGATGATTTTGTTATCAGGGATCAGGATAAAAAGGACCACCGAAAAATGTGGGTAAGACTCACCCCCAAGGGCGAACAGCTCTTTGGAGAAATTCTTTCTGCCTATGAAGAAGAGTTTGTCCCTTTGATGCGCTGCCTCTCCCAGGAAGAGCTGAAACAGCTTTCCCTGCTCCTAAAAAAGATGACTGAAGGGCTTTCCCATGAAAAAGCGCCAGCATCGGACACCTTTAGCAGGTAACCACCTTTTCCTTAAATCATTACTCATCAACTCAGGAGGACACGTTGCACTACCAGGATTGGATTAATGATCTTTCATTAGGAGAGTTTTTTGATCGTCAAGTAGATAAACGGCCTGCGCAGAAAGCATTGATTACTCCTGATCAAGGGGATTTTACCTTTGGAGCGCTTAAGGACATTTCTGACCAATTGGCTCAAGGAATGATGAGCGTGGGCGTTCAAAGAGGAGATAAAATAGGGGTCTGGGCACACAACATCCCTGAATGGGTTTTTCTCTTTTTGGGCATCAGTAAACTCGGGGCAGTCATGGTTCCAATAAACCCCAATACCCGATCACGCGATCTCGTATATTACCTAAAAACCGCAGAGGTTAAGGTTTTATTCCTAGTCAAGGAAATAAACGGAACTGACAATGAAGAAATTCTTAAAAAAGCTATCCCGGACCTGCAAGTCTTTTCCTCAGGTGAGGTCGCTTCCGGTGAGCTTCCTTTGTTTAAAAAAGTCATTGTTATCGGAGACAGCACCACCTCAGGGTTTCTCAATTATGAAGATTTATTAAAGGAAGCAAGCAAAGTACCCAAGTCGGATCTTCCGTTTCTTAAAGAAAAAATTTCCCCTTTTGACCCTGTCCTGATTAAATTTACCTGTGGGCTGACTGGTTATTCCCGAGGCGCCATGCTTACCCATTTTGGGCTGATCAACAATGGTCTGCCGATTGCCAAAAACCAGAATTTTGGCCCTTCGGACGTCCTTTGCCTGCCAATCCCCTTTCATTATATCTTTGGTTTCTGGGTGGGCCTGATGGCGTGTTTTTCAACCCACACCCCAATAGTCACCGTGCCTAAATACACCGCTCTTGAAGTTCTGAAGCTTTTAGAGGAAAAACGCTGTACCGCTTTATACGGAGTCCCAACCATCTTTGCGGATCTTCTCAACCATGCGGAGTTTTCCAAGTTCAACCTTAAAAGCTTGCGAACCGGTATGATGTCCGGTGATTTTTGCCCTCCGGATCTGATGCAACAAACCATCGAAACCATGTCTATTCCTGAACTTACCATCGCTTATGGGATCACTGAAATTGGAGTGTTAACCCAAACCTCGTGCAAGGAAAAAAGAAGAGAGAAAATCCTCTATACCGTTGGAGAACCTTTAGAAGGGATGGAGTTAAAAATAATCAATCCTCAAACCGGGGAAGATTTGCCGACTGGACACAGTGGAGAGATTTGTGTTCGCACGTCGGTGATGATGAAGGGATACTATAACATGCCTCAAGAAACCACAGAACTCATGGATAAGGATGGGTGGTTCCATACCGGCGACCTGGGGACGAAAGACGAAGATGGTTTTTACCGCATAACCGGCCGGGGGCGGAACATGCTCATCCGGGGAGGAGAAAATATTTATCCCCTAGAAGTGGAAAAATACCTTCTTTCTTTCCCCGGAGTACTTGATGCGCGGGTGGTAGGAGTTCCCAGCCGGCGTTTGGGAGAAGAAGTTTTTGCCTTTGTCAAAACCAATAACGGGGTAGTCTCCAGCGCGCAATCCATCCGGGAATATTTCCGCAATGAAATTTCCCGCCATAACATTCCCCGATGGATAACATTAGTGGAACACTTTCCAGGTGAAAAAGAGGGAACAACCCTTGACCGCAATGAATTAAGGCAGGAAGCAATCAAAGAAATTAAGGCAGCTGAAGAACAGCCCTTAACGATTATTTACGATTAAACAAACCTCTTGGTAAGCTCATCAATCGTTTCCTCAAGCCCATCTCCGTCCGGAGCCATGATCTGCTTAAGCGCCTTATCCACCTGCTGATAAAGCCCTTGGTTCTTGAGATCAGCAAGGGTGCGGTAAATACTTGCTCTTCGCCCCAGTCGGAAATTGCATTTTTCTTCAAAGGGCAAAGCGAGAAAACGGTCCATCACTGCCAGCATCTTTTCCTTATCCTCCGGAAGCTTTCCTTCCACTTCCTCGAGCAGGTTAAGAATGTGGTCGCTCACAAAGTAGCTGTCAATCCCCTCAAGGTGTTCGACCATCAGCCGTATCTCCCGCACAATTTCTTCATCACTTATGGGTTCAAATTCTCCGGAAACCTTTTTTTCGTCCAGCCCTGCTCCAGCAACAACCCTCAGCGTCCTCAATCGGATAAAATCAGGATTAATCGCATTGAGAACTCGCGCAGTCTCAAGAGCGTGCTCCTCCGAGAACTTCTTCCCTCCTAAGCCGGGGATGACATATTCGGAGAGAGAAATACCCGCTTCCTTCACCCTCCGGCCGGCATCGATATGCTCCGCCGCAGTAACCCCTTTGCGAATAAGGGCAAGCACTTTGTCGCTTCCGCTCTCAAGCCCGATATGAATCCGGGAAAGCCCTGCGGTCCGCAACGCCTGTAATTCCTCGAGAGTTTTTCTCGTGGCAATCGTTTTGGCGCGAGCATACGAAGTTATTCTGGTTATCTCCGGAAAACTATTTTTGAGAAGAGCTAATATCTCAATCAGGTCGCTGGTCTTAACCATCAAGTTGTTTCCGTCCTGCAGAAAGACCGAACCTTCCCCATAGTAAAGCCACATCGCCACGCTGAGAAAACCGCTCAAATATTCTTCAGGGTTATGGTAGAGGTAATGCACTACCTCCTCAGTCACCTCTCCCTTTAACCCCAGTTTCCAGGATATGGCTTTGATCTCATCATAAATCTTTTTTATGGTTTCTATATCCCGCTTAATTTCTTCTAACGAGCGGAGGCTAAAGGTCGTCCCTTTATAGGTCCGGCAAAAAAGACATTTGTTCCAGGGGCAATTCCGGGTTATCCGCACCAGAAGGCTCTTGGCTTCGCTGGGAGGCCGAATTGGTCCTTGTTCAAAGCAAAGTTCTCGGTTGTTATAGCCAACGGAAGACATTGGTTCTCAAAAATTCAAAGTTGTCGTTTACTTTTTTCTTTCCGGAAACTATTCCCATATGCCCCGGCAAAAGAAGCTCGATATCCAGTTCCGCAATTTTTTCAATCGACTTTTTCAACTGCTCCCCGTTTCCTCCGGGAAGATCAGAGCGGCCGGTATTGCGGTCAAATACTAAATCACCACAGATAAGAGCTTTGCACTCAGGCACATAAAAGCAAACGCTCTCGGGTGAATGCCCTGGAGTTGGAATTACCTCTACTTTTATATTACCTAAATCGATTGCCGAGTCAAGAAGCCCGTCTTCTTTAAACTCTACTGGTTCAAGACCAAAAAACAAAGAGGTTTGGCGGATGCTGATGTTATAGTTTTCCTTTTGGCCCTGAGTAATTTTAATCTTGGCGTTCGCCTTTTCTTTAAACTCCTCATTTGCCCAGGTATGATCAATATGGAGATGGGTATTGGCAATAATATCTATCTCCTGGGGACTAATACTGTCCTTTGCCATAGCCTTAATCAACAAAGGCAGGTTATTCCCCAAACCCACATCAACGATCAGGGCGAGTTTATCTTTGACCACATAGGTATTGCAGTCAAGCATCCCATGCTCATGATAGAAGTAGAGGTGATCATTAAGTTTCATATATTCCTCACACTATAAGATTCAAGACAAATATTCCACAGGCTACCCTTATATGGTATAATCTTCTTCATTTGTCAAGTTACAAACCACTAAATTGACAAAAATTCCTGGTTTTGATAAAAATTTCTTACATTCTTGTGGTACGTTGAAATCAATCAGCTAACATTCGCTATGCTTTTCATTTTTTGTGACGAGAAAATCCAAACGGTCAGCACAGCCTGCCACTACAATTTTTCGGCAGTTGCTTTTTACCAAAACAGGTTTAACAACAGTGGACTTCGCCGCATTAGAAATCTGAAACAAGGGGGCAAGTCATTACTTCCGCAGGTTGAACAAGCGCTTTGCAACAATGAAGGCATTGCGCTTATCTCACATGCCATCGTCCCTGCAGAATTGTTACCGAAAGGTGCAAAAATTAAAATTGCTGATATTGGAGAAGTGGCACGCAACGATCTCGTCTGGTCTATCTGTATGATTTTTACTATTGCGAAGTTAGGCCTACGACTGCTTGAGCGCTCATGGGCTTTCAAAACCATTGACATCTTTTATGATCCAAAAAGCCTGATGCAACAACATAGGCATTTGATTGAACAGCATCTCCGAAACAACTTGACGCAACGTCTTAAGTGGTTCGTAGTGACAACGAACAAAAACCTCGGCGGAAAAATTAACATACGAATAATCAAGGCGGTGGAGAAACCCCAGTCAGGATCTCCTCCGGACAAATTTCAGTTGGGGGTTTGGATTGCGGATC
Source organism: uncultured delta proteobacterium (assembly GCA_963727835.1). Taxonomy (GTDB): domain Bacteria; phylum Desulfobacterota; class WTBG01; order JAGOGO01; family JAGOGO01. The sequence goes on along the minus strand of CAVSIB010000003.1, from coordinate 23,605 downwards.
GGATCGTGAGGAGATACGAAAAAATAACTGCTGAAAAAGGTAGGGGTTCGATTATTACCGAGGACATCACCAATGCGGTTAACGAAATTTTAAATGAGTACTTACGTTGTGAGGATGACCCTACGAATGATAAACAATAGTCAGATATTCCCTGAAATGTCACCTCGAGGTACGGTGGGTAACATCACCTTTTGGATCAAGCATTAATTTCCTCTCTAAATTTTCTTATCCAATCAATAAGGGTGCAAACGGTTGCTGCAAATCCTTAAGACCTTCTCCCCATCTATTTTTCCAGCTCATCATGATACTTTACCAGAAGCTCTTCGGTTCGGTGGTGTTTGAAGCAGCCACACCAGTTTAGAATAACAAGGATAGAGTTGATGCCGATGACAAAAGCTACACAGCCAAAACCGAATCCAAAAAAGAATCCTGTCCACTGATAAGGTGTCGCACCCAGTAAATTTTTCATTGCAGAAACTTTTAATAACACGAGGCAAAAAATAATCAGCACGAAGAAAATGATACCTAGGACGGACAAGATAATGCGGGTATGTTTTCGGCCTTGAATGTCCTTCCTGACTTCTTCGACAAACTCGTCATCACTTTTTTTATTTTTTCGCAACGGTATTCCAAAAAATTTATCCATCCTCTGACCCTCCTTGATACAGGCTTGGCTGCTTTTAAACAAAGTAAATACTGGGATGTTGCTTACTTCATCAGAAAAACCTCACCAGCTTTACTGCTCATGCAGTGTTTTTATTTTATCTTCTCCTCGCATCTCCCCTCCTGATATCACAGGTCATTGATGTCCAAAATAAGCATTCAAGAATGTGGTATTACTCAATTTTAAAAAATGGGATTCTTCATCTCCTGCTATGGGCGGGGGAGTTAGAATGTACACAATGCCTAGCTAGTCCTGTTTTATCCCGCCCTGCGGGATGAAGCATCTCTTGTGTCAGACACTATTGATAGATGGTAATAGCTGAAGAATCAAGTTGTTTTTTATGGTACATACCAAAAATTTTTGAAAAAACAAAATACTATTTTTAAAAAGATTAGATATTCAAATGGTTAAAACATTGTCTGCTCTATTTTATTTATCTTGACTTTTGAGCAAAAAAAGTAATAATAGGATAAAAAATTGGTGTGCATATTGCGAGGGAGCAATAGATGAAATGTCCAAAATGCGGATATTTTGGGCCGGATGCTCTGAATACGTGTAAAAAATGCGGTAAAGACTTACTTGCTGAAAAGGCAAAGCTCGGTTTAAGTTCATCAAAAACTCGGGGTTTCAAGCCCCGACCAATCCCGCAAAAGGAACCAGCGCCGCCGGGTCTCATCACCGAAGTACCAATCAGCGCATACACTTTGCAGGAAAAAACTTCCCCCCTTTTTACGAATGAACCCCCTGAGCTGCCCATTGTTCCCCCTTCCGGGAAACCAAAAATTAAAAAGCAGGATTTTTCTACCGAACCCTTTGAGGTGAAATTTGAGGAGCAAGAAAAGGGATTAGGCGGAGAATTAAAAACAGCCTTTTCTTTTGAAACAAAACACGGAGGGACCTTACCCTTACCAACACTGGGAGAAGAACCCCGGGATATTAAAATGTCGCCAAGTGACGTGGAGGACTTCGAGTTTCCCGAAGACCTCACGAAAACCCCACCTCCCCTGAGCGCTCTGTCTTTGAATGAAGAACTGTTCCTCCCTGATGAACAGGAGCAAGAGAAGGTAGACTTATCAATTGATGATGTATTCCTTAACGAAAAAAACGGAAAAAAAGAAGGGGACAAAGAATTACTCAGTTCCGAGGAAAGAGGGAAAATCCTGCGCATCCAAAACCCGTTAAAGGATCAATTTCTAGGAGAAGCACCCCCGGGCAGAATTCAAACCGAACCTATTGATGATGAGGAAATTGCGCGAATTCATGAAGACATAAACCCTTGACCTTCAAAACCGGGCAGAACCACTTAAAAGTGTCTGCATTACATTAATCAACAAACAAAGCGTTTGTAAAATAAAAAAATTCTATGACTCCCGATTTACTTTTAACCACCCCGGCGCTCGACCAAGAATATCCTCGAATCTGGAGCACTACTCATTCAGAATCTATATCCTTTTTCCCAGAAATGGAGAAAGGTGGCTTTTGGGTAAGAAGTATTGCGTATCTTATCGATAAAACCGTCCTCAGTATAGTTGGTCTACTTTTCTTCTTTGCTTCTCGTATTACTCAAGGGGGGGGTTCTCCTTTCCAAAATTTTTTCACAACCCTTATCCTAATCTATTGTGCCGGCCTTATTATTGAAGCCGCATACTTCACGTATTTTTATGGATATACCGGACAAACGATAGGAAAAATGATCTGCGGGCTAAAAGTTGTAAGCACCGAAGGCAGACTTATCGGTTACCGGCGGGCATTTCTGAGATGGATAGGTTATCAGATCTCGTTTTATATCTTCTTTTTGGGTTTTTTCTGGATTGCTGTTGATCCGAACAAGCAGGGCTGGCACGATAAAATCGCCAGAACCTTTGTCATCAAGGTTTAACGGCCTTCACCCTTTCGCCTTACGCTTCACGCTTTGCTCGTGACCCTTGACATCCTCTTCCTGGGTTACAGTTATCTCCTTCAAATGAAGATGTTCCTTCCACATAAAGAAAAATCCGAGCAACGTTACGGGTACGTATTGACTTGCATGGTAAACAATGGAAAATCCAAGCGCCTCGCTTTTCGGAACTTCAAAGAGCGCTAAGCCGGTTACGCAGAAAAACTGAAGCGTTCCGATGAATCCAGGGGAAGAAGGGATGGCTACTCCTGTAGCGATAATGACCAATAAAAGGAAGGAAGCATAAAAGGGTACGTTAATATGGAAAGCATAAAGGAAGACCATAAGGATTAAAGAAGCGCCCACCCAGATAAAACAAGAAAAACAACAGATCCAAAAAATCTGCCTCTTTGTTTTAAAAATCTTAAGGCCTTCACAAAAAGACATGAGCATCCCTTCGAGTCGCTGGGCAAACCAGGGAGAAAAAGGCGAAACCAGTTTTTCAAAAATCTGAATGAGTTTTTGGGAAAAAAAGTTGAGTAAAAAGAGAAAGACGATTATCCCCAAATATAAAATCAGCAAAACAAGGCCTGTCTGTTTCAACCATCGGGGAAATGAAAAAAGGAGCACAATGGGAATCAGAAAGGAAAGAAGGGTCAAGCCGTCCAGAAGCCGCTCAATGATGATCGTGGCAAACGCAAGGCTTTTACTCAAGCGTTCTCTCTTTCCGAGGATATAAGCGCGTACTAACTCCCCGATTCTTATGGGAAGAATATTATTGACCATAAAGCCGATAACTGTAATTTTAAACAATCGAGAAATTTTTATCGGCTTAATGGGCATGAGCATATAGTGCCATCGTATGGCCCGACAACAATAAACTAAAAAAGTCAGGATTAAGGAAGGAATGAGAAAAAAATAATTAACCTGTGCTAACGCCTTGAGAAGCTCGGCGAAGTTCACGTTGCGCAGGGCAAGCGCTAAAAAAAAGGCACTGCTCAAAATACCGAGAAAAAGCTTTAGTTTAACTCCTCTTTTCATCATTCCTCCAACCTTTCATCCTACCTGAGAAATCTTGTCGGCCGTCTTTTTATAAAGCTTTCCGCACGCAGAGCACGTCGCGCTCTGTGCTTTTTTCTTGGATAAAGAAGAAAACAAGAGTTTAAATCCACAGGCACACATCCAGCCGTGAATCCTCCCGGGGTTGCCATACACCAGTGCAAAGTCTGGCACATCATCGGTAATCACTGCCCCCGCACCAATAAAAGAAAATCGCCCTATGGTATTTCCGCAAACAATAGTAGCGTTAGCTCCAATTGTCGCCCCTTCCTTCACCAGAGTATTGCGAAATTCGTCCTTACGGGAAATCGAGCTTCGAGGGTTAAACACATTAGTGAAAATGCAGGAAGGGCCACAAAAGACATTGTCTTCAAGTGTTACGGCTTCAAAGACAGAGACATTATTTTGGATTTTAACGTTATGACCGATTCTTACTTTGCGACCGATAAACACATTTTGCCCAATGGAGCAGTTTTCCCCAATCACTGCCCCATCCATGATATGAGAAAAATGCCAGATCTTCGTTCCTTCTCCAATAAAACAGTTTTCATCAACAATACATGTCTCATGCACAAAATACTTAAGCGATGAGGTGGCGTTAGCCAAGGGGATAACCAAGCCATTATTTTTTAAAGATTTCTGAGAGGCTTCCAAGACTCTAAGAACCCGCACTCCCTCTTCACCATCAGTAGGAGGATTTTGGCGGGTCGCTATACTTCTTACAAACTGAACACACTCCTCGCTGAGAGGCTCAGCACCGGATAGTTCAATGATGCGTGCATCTTCCTTCCGGGGAACGGGCTGCCGGTCAATCCAGTCAATCCGATGTTCAAAAAGCAGTAATTTATCTTTGGGAGCAACATCATCAAAAACAGCCATTTTATTATCTCCGACCACGATAAGTTTCTGTTCTTTAAAGGGGTGAAGCCAGCTTACAAAAATATGTGACCGGACACCGCTCGCAAACCGCATATTAGTTACCGTAACGTCAAAAATTTCCGGTTGAAGATAAAGTCCCCCCAGAGGCTGAAACCTCCAAGGGCATTTCCCCCAAAAGCATAAGAATGACCGAAATGTCGTGCGGTGCAAAGCTCCAGAGAATATTTTCTTCTTTCCGAAACTTTCCTAAATTTAGTCGGTTTGAATAAACATAATTAATCTTTCCTAGTTCTCCTCGCCTCACAAGTTCTTCTAATTTTAAAATGCCCGGATGGTACGCAAGGATATGCCCCACCATAAGAATTTTCTCTTTTAACCGGGCAAGAGAAACCAGTTCCTCCCCTTCCCCCACGCTTAAGGCCAATGGTTTTTCCACCAGCACATCCTTCCCCATATCTAGAGCTTGTTTTACCAGCGCAAAGTGAGTTTCTGCAGGAGTAGCAATCACCACTCCTTGAATTGCAGAATCTTTTAAAACTTCCTTGCTATTTGTTTTTACTAAAACCTCCGGGTAGGTCTCCTTACACTCTTTTAATGTTTCACCATCAAGGTCACAAATAGTGTGTAACACGCCGAGCGCGGCGAAATTGCGGACTAAATTTTTTCCCCAGTAGCCTGCACCAATACAAGCAATGTTTTTTTTATTAATCTTTTTTCCCATTATGATCTCCTTTTGTAAAGGCCTTTCCCTTTCTACAATATATATACCCAGACTTCATTTTGACGCAACCTCAGTCATTGAGTACAGGTGGTTTTTTAAAACTGATTTTGTTTGTTCGCCCCCTCCTTACTACAACACTTAGCGTAAAACTTCATAAACCAAAACTTTCTTATTCTCAAAATCAACTCTCTTAAATTTTTTCGGTTGAAGCAGGTGCAAAAATTTTTTCCCGTTGTTAATATCCCTCTCCGAAAATACCAGATAATCAACCTGTCCCGTGTTAATATAATTCACAAAATCAGGATAACTCAAAGCCGGAATCAAGAGGTTGTTTCCTCCCGCATAATACCCCACCAAAGGCTCGTTGCTCATAATCATCGGAGTGGGTTTCTTTTTATTCTCCTTGATCCAAAAAGCAACCTGTTTTAAAGGAAGCTTATCTTTGCCTTGCGGCTTCAACGTCGTGGGAAGAAGAATTAACAGCGTGATCAGCAAAATAATTACTGCTGAATGAGATGCTATTTTTTTGCTCCCTGTAAAGTTCCAAGGCATCATCCACCAATTCGATAACTGCCTTTGGAATTCCCAAAAACCAGCGCCCGCCACGGGCAAGCTGATGATAATCGCAGAAAGAAAATGACGCCGGCTCACATAGGAAACAGTATAATAAAGATAACTCAAGCCCAAAAGATAAGTTGCGACAAACAGCACGAGAACTACTCCCAACGTCCGTTCTTTTCTTTTTATTTCTGCCCAGACTCCAAAAAGTAAAAACAAGAAGAGAAGAAAATGGTAGGTCTCGATAAATTTGAGAGGGGGATAGATCATGCTTTTCCAAATATTCCCCCCTTGAAATGGCTCTCTTGGTTTTATTGGCGAGAGCGCCTGCGCATCAGCGCGTTCTTTGGATTGCACCGGTGCGGCCACTTTGACATCTACAGCTTTTGGAGAAGGAGGAGAAGGGATTACCTTTGTTGCGGTATTCTCCTCTTTTGCTTTTTGCAAAGATCTAACCATCGAAACAACCGATGTCTTCATTGAGATCTGCCATGTGCCGGTGTGATTTTTTATAAAAAGGATATACGGGGTCGCCACAAGAAAAAACGCGCAAAACACAATACCGCTGGCTGCCAAAAAATGAGCAATCTTTTTATTGTGAAAAATCCACTGCAAAAAATACCAGCCCAGCAAAAAAAAGACGACAAAAATACCTTCCGGGCGGGTTAAATAAGCAAGCCCACTGCATATCGCTGCTCCAAGACACCACCACGGGTATTTTTTTTCTTCTGTGCCCCCTTTTATTCCTAGATAGAAAGCAAGGACAAAGAAGAAAAGAAACGTAGAATCACTTAATACATCCACCGAGCACATTACGCATTGAGGTTGCACAATAAAAAAAAGTCCTCCAATTAATCCGGTTTTGGAATCGTAAATGGTTTTGCCAATTAAATACACAAAAATTACCGTAACGCTGCTTAACGTAAGGCTAATGAGTTTTCCGGCTAATTCAAAATCTCCGCTTACACCCCCACACAAAGAAATTAATATGGGGTAGAGGGGATGATACGAATTTTCTAATCCTGTAAAAAAAAAGCCGGCAAAATAATACTTGGCAAGCGCAAGAAACTTAATACCGTCTCGGGAGATAAGGTAGATTCGCCCTAAAGCGATAAAACGAACGATCAGAGCTAAAAAAAATAACATGAGAATATTCAGACGGTCGGATGAGAAATTGAAGTCAAACGTGCGCGGCAGTCTCATTTTATTCATCCTGCGTTTCGCGGAAAGTTTTTTTGCATCTTATCTCTTATTTTTTTCTCGTTGTCCTTAAAAAACGTATTTCCCCAAGCATATATTTTGAAAAAAAAGTTCTGGTCATTTTGCTCAAGGACGTGCAAAAAGGATAGGTTTATATTTTTTAGGTCTTTAACCACTTCATTTATTCCTACGTTCTTCTTGATCATGATCCCGTCCACATCCACCACATGCAACAAAACCTTTTTATGATCGAATGTAACACCAATGTCAATTGACTTCAAGGTTCTGTGGCAAATCCCCGTTTGATGCATCCACCGAATCAATTGGGCAAGGTGAACGATAAACCCTTTTTTAAAAGATGTGTTTTGAACAATCAAGGGCATCTCTGATAATTCCTTTAAAAAAATGGCGCCTGACGTGGCCTCGGGTATTTTTTCAAAGGCAAGAAAGCAATCCCGTAAAATTCCCCACCGTTTTCTTTCACCAAAAGCAACGGGCACAAGCGTAGGGATTCCTCGCATGATCAGGTTGTGCATAGTAACCCAGATTCTTTTGGCTGGAGAAATTTGAAAGAGTGACCTCAGCGTAGAGAAAAAGCTGTTTTGGTTATAGTATCGGATAATTAAATCTTTCGCCTTATCTTGAAAAAAGACTTCTTTAACCAAACTGTCTGTTCCTTTCATGTTCGCACGCAACTTATCTAAGAGGGGAAAGAAATTTTTTAAATAATATTCTTTCCGAATCATCCCTTTCCAAGCACCCATTGCAAACCTCTCGAACCCTTTACCGGGGCGAAGAGAGCGCTCCTTCCGCTTCTGCCAAAGCTTCTGCCAGTTGGTAAAAGAAGCTAAACCTATTTCCTGTGCAAAAGCTCTTTTTAAAATTTCCTCTTGCTTTTCCCCATTAAGATAAGCGTTAAGGAACCTCAGCCGATCGGCTATTGGTATCCGAAAGTTATTAAATTGAGCTAAGGTTTTTATACGTTCCCTGAGATTAAGCTCTTTTTTTATCTGAATTGCATGCAAGTCAATCAAATACAATAAAGGAGGGCTGTTTTTTTCAGCATGAATTAGAATATTGCCTTGATGAAAATCCTTTGAAAATATTCCTTGGTCATGAATCCTTCTGACAAAACGGCCGAGGGATCGAATCACTTCTTGCCTTTCAAAAAAAGGAAGCGGTTTTTGGATAATATTGATTTCTACCCAATTTATCAAGGGCTCAGCTGCAGTAACTTCATGGGTAATAACCACATCTTTTTTTAATAAACCAAACCTTCGTGATACTCCGCACGCCACTAAGGGGGGAGTAGAAATATTGCGCTGTGATAACGCTTGTCCTATTTTCCATTCTTGATTGCTTCGGGAAGATCGGACGAGATATTTCAGTTGATCGCTTAGGTGGGGTCTTTTAAATACCTTTATGATTAAAGGGCACCCGGTGTCACCCAGCTTACTTTTAACAATGAGGCGTGTATCAGTCTTTTTTAGGAGGAGGTCTTCCGAAAGATTTTCTTTACCCAGAGAAGACAGGATACCTTCGGTTGTAAACCCCGATGGTATCAGAGGGTTAATTTTCCAAGATATCCCTTTATGCCTGATCTTTAGAAAATTTTCCTCACTTTTTTTCATGTACTCACATTCAGTACGTTGTTTATGGTCATCAAAAATTTAGGCCAGAGAGCTTGTAAAGAGTACTCCTTTGCTACCCTCTCCCGCCCAACTTTTCCCATCTGGTTTCTTAATCCTGGTGAGGAGATAAGCTGGTTCAACCGATCAAACCATTCTTGAGCAGTATGAGCATGGAAGCCATTGACACCATCAACAATCATCTTCCGGTTAACCCCCACAGGTGAACAGACGACCGGAAGTCCTACCGCCTGATACTGGAGAAGTTTAAATCCGCATTTGCCTTTGGTCCACGGGTCATCAGGCAAGGGCATTATTCCGATGTCAAAGCTCTGTAAATCCTGAAGCTCTTCATCCTCTCTCCAGATCTTCTTAATTGCCGTTATCTCTTCAATCCCCTCAAAACTATCGGAAACCACCGTGATGTGCACATCGTGAAATCGCGACTGTAGTTCGGAAAAAACAGGGGTTAATGTCTTTAAATACCTGATCGTAGATTTGCTCCCCAGCCACCCAATCATAACCTCTTTTCTACTGCCGGATTTCTCAACAGGAAAGTACTTATCCGTATCAACGGGCGTGGCAAGAACAGAAATTCGGTCAGATTCTAATCGGGATTCCTCCTTGAGAAATTGATTCCCCACGATAACATGATCACATAACCGGATTGTCCGATCAAAACGTTTATTCCGGAGTGGCTTATTCATGTCCATCTTTTCCCCTTTTTTAAACATAACCGCGTCGTCAAAATCATACACGAGCTTTTGGGACTGCTTACGAATATAGGCTAATTCCACATGCGAAAAAAGTTTCTTTTGGATTACCACCAGATTATAGAGATGTACATGGGAGAAAACCCGCCACCTCCCTATTTTTGCTTTGGAGAGAGGGAAAACTTCCGCTTGAATTCCTGACTCACGGAGTAAAGGAAGATAAGCAATAATCCGAAATTTCGTGCTCGGCTTATCTAATCGAGAGACGAGAAATGCGATCTCCATACACCAGTCTTTCTGTTTTTTAGTGCCAACCGCTCATGTGATTCAGGATTCCTAAGCAGCAGGCAATTCGTTTTTCGAAATGGGTGGTTAGCAATGAGAAAGTTGTTTAGTTTGCCTCTGTTTGGGGAGGGTGAATATTTTTTGTTCGCTAAGCCTTAATTCGGACATTCATTTTTACTTGTTTGGAACAAAGAACATTCTTAAAAATTTCCAGAATTCGGAAAACAGCGTCCGCACCTCTCGCCGATATTGGGGGAAGATATCCCACTGTGACGTGGTTGGTCATCAGCCTCGAAACATCCTCTTTGATATGGTTGCCAACTTTTTTACTACAATAACCACACCTTACCCAATTTATCAACAAATTTTTCGTAAATTCCATTGGTTAAGCTCTTATCTCCTTTGCCGGGTCATGGAAACAAAAAATCATTGTAAAATTTAGCAGAATATGGACATATAGTATACTTAAAGGCTATGAAAAACGTTTTATTGGAAAATGTCGAATATCAAATTGATAAGACTTCTTTTGCCGTGTGGCGTCGCTATCTCTACCCTACCGGTGCCTTTTTTGCGGAATTTAAGTCTCATCGACCCCTCTTTGGTTTGCCCCTTCTCCATTATACCCGTGGTATATGCCCGGAAACCGATAAACGCGTGGTGGCAAAAGGCATCGTAGCCGCAGGACGCATTGCAGCCGGAATCGTAGCGATCGGCCAGCTTGCCTTAAGCCTCCTGTTCGGCTTGGGACAAGCTTCGACTGGTTGGGCAGCAGTAGGTCAGATTGCCATAGGAATAAAGTTTGGTCTGGGACAACTTGCTACCCGCCTCACAGCAATGGGCTAGGGGGGGGGGGATAGGTGTTAGCCTAAATCGGCTTTGGAGAACATGTGCGGAGTACGAAACGGGTTGATCCTGAAGCAGGGACCTATTTCAAATCCCTTTTGGAAACATTACTGCGAGGCTGGCCAAATTTTTAAGTAAATAGCTAATAATTGAGGCAAGTAAAAATAGGCTCCCTTTGGGAAAATCAGATTTTTTATCTTGAAACTATGTTTGCTTTTTATCGCACACCACAATGTCCAAGGTGCAATCACATCCAAGCAACATTGGAGCGGCTGCTTATTGTCCATAAAGTAATAACGGTTCATTCTGTTGAGGAAATCAGAGATAAAATACCGAGTGTCACCAAATTGCGGGCTTTAGTAGATGAGGAGAAGGTAGTGCAAGGAAGTGACCCGATCGTAGTTCGTTTAGATGAAATCGAAAAATTTAAGGAACTTTGGGATAAGTTCCAAAGCGATGCTTGTTCCTGTGATGAAGAAGCCCTTGAATAAATCTACAACTATTCTCATTAAAGGTGGCGTAGTCCTTACCGTCAATCCCTCGGAAAACATTTTCCCTGAGGGATACGTCTTAATAGAAAACGACACCATAAAAAGTATCGGCACGATAGAGACTGCACCACCTGACGATGCAGTGCAAGAGGTTATTGATGCCCGAGATGGTTTGATCATGCCGGGCCTGATTAATACCCATACCCATGCGGCAATGGCCTGCCTTCGTGGTTTAGCAGATGATCTTCCTTTGGAAACCTGGCTCAATGATTATATCTTTCCCGTTGAAGCTCATTATGTCAACCCTGAATTTGTTTATAAGGGAACACTGTTAGCCGGAATCGAGATGATTCGATCCGGTACCACCTGTTTTGCAGACGGGTATTTTTTCGAAGAAGAAGCGGCGCGCGCTGTTTCGCAATTAGGTCTCCGAGCCATACTCGGACAAGGGATCCTTGACTTTCCAACTCCCGATGTTCCCAATCCTGTTTTCAATTTAAAAAACGGGAAAACCTATTTAGAGCGATTTCCTGCAAGCGCTTTGATAACCCCCACGTTACTGTGCCACTCTGACTATACCTGCAAACCAGAAACCTTACAAGAAGCACGTAAGGTGTGTAATGATCATGGCATTCCTTTGCTGACACACCTTGCTGAAACGGAAGCTGAGGTAAGGGAAATGATGATTCGCTATGGGGCTTCACCGGTTAAACACCTTCTTAATATAGGCGTGCTTGAAGGTGAAACCATTGCCGCGCACTGCGTATGGATTTCTCCTGAGGAATTTTCCGTGCTCAAAGCAAAAAAGGTAAGGATCGCTCATTGTCCGGAAAGCAACATGAAGCTTGCTTCTGGAGTTGCACCGGTTCCTGAGTTTTTAAAGCTCGGCATTCCCGTTGGTTTAGGAACTGATGGATGTGCCAGCAATAATAACCTTGACCTCTTTTCCGAAATGGATACTGCTGCCAAAATTCACAAAATCGTGAGAAAAGATCCATCCATTATGGATGCTAAAACGGTGGTTAAGCTGGCAACAACTGGCAGCGCTGAAGTTTTGGGCCTCAAAGATAAAATCGGTTCTCTCGAGCCGGGGAAAAAAGCAGACATCATTATTCTGGATTGGAAGCGACCCCACCTCACTCCTGTGTACAATTATTACTCTCATCTGGTTTATTCAGCTTCGGGACATGATGTGCGAACAGTCATGGTTGATGGCAGAGTGATAATGGATAATCGGCAGATTTTAACAGTGAATGAAAAAGAGGTCATATTTGAGGTGGAGAAGATCGGGGAGGAGATCAAAAAGGGGAGACCGAACAACTTAAGATGAGCCGTTGGACACATTAAACCGTATAGTCTCGAAGTCTGAGGGCCAACATTGAAAAATGGCAAGAACTATGATAAGTTACTTTAATACTCATTAAAGCCACCATCTTTATCATGAACGAAAAAAAACGATTTATCATTGTAGATGATCACACCATTGTCAGAAAAGGACTCCGCACCCTCCTTGCACAAAACCCAAATTTTGAAATTATTGGTGAGGGCGCTGACGGTCTGGAAGCAATTCGTTTAGTCGAACAACTTGAACCCGATCTTCTCATCATAGATCTCTCCATGCCTAAAATGGATGGCACCATGGCCATCAAGGAAATTAAAAAACAGAAACCAAAAACCAAGATTTTGGTTCTCACCATGTACAATACCGAAGATAATATTTTAGCTGCTCTGCGGGGCGGAGCCGATGGGTATCTCCTCAAGGAGGATTCCCATACCGAGCTATTAAACGCTATCGATAGTATATTAGCCGGCAAGCTCTATCTAAGCCCGGGAATTTTAGGCATGGTGGTAAAAGGGTATGTGGAAGCGAAAAAAACATTTCACCTTACCTCTGGTTGGGATTCTCTTAGCCAGAGAGAGAAAGAAGTGCTCAAGCTCATTGCGGAGGGATATAAAAGCAAGGAAATTGCTGACCAGCTTTATATTAGCATTAAAACCGTAGAAAAACACCGATCTCATTTAAGGGAAAAATTAAATCTCCACAACACATCTGCCTTAACGAAGTACGCTATTGAAAAGGGATTGGTTAAAGAATAAGCCATAAACCTTTTCTATAGTGGCCAGGTCGCTCGTATCGTAGTCCCTTTTCCCGGAATTGATTCCAAAAAAAACTCACCACCTGAAAGTTTGGTGCGCTCACTCATACTGGAAAGTCCAATTCCTCTTTGAACATTTTCTAAAGATAATACTTTTTCTAAATTAAAACCCTTACCATTATCCTTGATAATAAAATCTATGTGCTTTCTTTTCTTGGCAAGGGAAAGGTTAACGTGTCTTGCCTCACTATGTTTCACGATATTATTAAACGCTTCCTGCAAAATCCGGTAAAGAGTAATCTTAAGAGTTTGCGGAATTTCATCTTCCTGGATGGTAATCTTTGTCTGGGTATTGATTTTGGAGCAAAGGGCCTGAAACTTTTGACAAGCCCACATTATGGTGGAAACAATGCCTTGTTTATCAAGCAGAGGAGGTCTGAGATCCATGGTGACCTGCCGAATGTCAACAATCGCCTTCTGCAGGATAGGGATAATTTCATTCAAAGAAGAAGCAATGGCAGAAAGATTTCCCTTTTTAACTTCTTGCAATGAGTTTTCCACCCCGAGCTTGATGGCCGTCAAGGTTTGCCCCAAATCATCATGAAGTTCCCGGGCAATCGCTTTTTTTTCATTTTCCTGAACCTCAAGAAGCTTGGATGAAAGGATTTGAAGCTCTTTTTGGGATTTTCTCAGGTTCTCCTCTGCACTCTTGCGCTCAGTAATATCCCGTAAAATCGCTAAAAGATGTTTTTGGCCTTTATAATAGAATTCGGTCCCTCTAACATCAACGGTAAAAGAAGAGCCATCTTTTTTCAGGTCAACTGACTCTGCCTGGAACTCCCCCTTTTTTATGATATCCCTCTGAAACTGTTTGAAGAGATGATGTTGATCCGTGCGAACAATATCCTTTCCGGACAAGTTCACCATTGCTGCGTGAGAATAACCATGCATTTTACAGGCCTGTGGATTAGCCTCTACAACATGACCTTCGAGATCAAAGATAATAAATCCATCGGTAGCTGAATGGAAAATCTCTTTATATTGGGCCGCTGCGTCTTTTAGTGCTTTCTCTGTCCTTCTTTGCTCCAGAAGTTCTTTTTCCAACTTCTTCGCTTTTTGTTCACGTTCTTTGAGGGTTGGATCCTTCTTCATTTAAAACCTCTCAATGTTTCGATTGAAAAAATGGCGATTTTAAATTGCCCAAACAAAATACAAAAGACTGAGAATGAATAACCCCGGCTCTATGATTATATTAAAATCTGAATTTTTTTAAAGCCCCCCTAAAAAACTCTACAATTTGAAATCGAGTTCTAAAACACTACATACCCATTCTCCCGATTTTCTTGAAAAGATCTTTTAATAAATAGCACAACTCCACTTCCATGCTGGAATTTAACCTGTTCCATCCCCCCCAAAACCCCACCTTTCCCCTACCTTTAAAAATACACTTTTTTTAGCAAGAAATTGGTCTTTCCCTCCCATTTATTTCCTTTAAAAACAGCATTAAAGTGATAATCAAGGAAAAAATTTAAACTCTTTTTTAGGAGGGCTAACCATGTTGTTAGGAGAAATTATTATACTGAGTTTGGTTGTTGTTGGAACAATTTTTTTGCTTCTTGCCTCCAAAACGGAGACGGAACAAAAAAAGCATGGGGCACATTAAACCAGGCTAAGGGGAACGCTGCTGGTTTTGATGATGCAAAGAAAATAGGTTTGGCAAGATAGATAAGCCGCTCATTCAACCAAATGGTGTTCCCTACGGCAAACAAAAAATAGCGTGCTTTGCTTCATTGCTCGCATTATGTCGTGGTGTTCGGGGAATGAAAAAGCATCTCTTGTGCTCTAATTAGCTCCAAAGTTTGGGAATCAAAAACGGGGTGTTCCTTTTATACGCTCCATACTCCTTGCCAAAACGGAGTAATAACTCTTTTTCTTCGACAAACTTATTGTAGAAGCTAAACAAAATTAACCCAAGAAGAAAGCTCATAATACCAATGGTCAAAGAGCCAACTAATGTTCCTACACCGAGGTAATAGATAATAGTTCCGAAATGGATCGGATTGCGACATAATTTATAGGGGCCGGTGATAATTAAGTTTTGGGTGGGAGCCAAAGGGACCGGCGTCCCTTTCCCAATGTGAATTTGAATAGTTACTGACCATATCAGGGGAAAAAGCCCCCAGATAACACTCAGGGTAGCCGTAACTATTTCCAGCTCCCGCAACCAATTCACAAAGATATACTCCTCAAGAATACACCCAATTTGAAAAAAAACAAAAGGGATCACAACCAGTAAATTGATGGCCCCAAAAAGCATCATAAATATTTTATTCTTGGGTGATCTTGTGGTGTGAGAAAATTTGACTATGGTCGCAACAAATTTTTTCAACATATTTGATGGTCCTCTCAGGACTTTATCCCATAGTTTTTCAAATCCACTTCTTTAAACCTCACCCGTTCGAATGGGCTGGTTTTCGGAAAAGGAACAGTTGCATCAAAACCCACCTTGGCTACCATCATCCGGTGAATGGAGATATTGGGCACGTCGGTGTCAGGATTTCTAACCACCACCAGCGAAGCATCAAGGTATTGTCCTCTGTCTTTCAAGGCATGAAGGGGAATCGGAAATTTGTAAAGATCAACCAAACGTTTTGTTCTCTTGGCAGAGCAAGGAGTTTTTTTAATGTTCGGTTGGTTAGTTATGCGGGAAACTCGTCCTTTCACCAAAATCCCTCCCTAAACTTTTGAGATTGATTTAAAAGCACTGAGAACAAGCGCCTCTGATCATAAATGCCCAAACAAGACTTGGCAAATAATTAATACATCACTCCCTAATGCGTTATGGTCTGTAGTGATTCAGCCTGCAGGACGCAGTCAGGTCTATGGATAACAAACCTTTGATAAGTTCTATTGGAGAGAAGAAATAAATTGAGGCAAACAGTAAGGCGGCAGAAGGAAATTAGCGTTCTTGTTTTGTTGATTCTTCTATTTTCCCTTCCGGATTTTCTGGCAATCGCTCCCTAATGTTTGGGGAAGGTGCGACGAATTTCGTCTCGCTCTTGAGGTGAAAGGTTATCCCACCTATCCAGTTTGTTTCGAACCCGCCACCGTTCATCAGGAGGAAGCTGTTGGAATTGATGATAACGTCTTTGGTAAAGTGTCCGTTCTTCAGGGGAAAGCTCTCTCCACCGATCCATCCGATGTCGTAATACTTTTCGATTTTCCGGGGAAAGTGATTTCCATTCCTTAAAATTCTTTCTAAGTCGGCCCTGTTCCGCGGGAGAGAAATCTCCTTTGTGGTGATTCTCCGCTATTGACTGCCGGTAAATCGTGTTTCCCATACATTTTTTGGAGGAACCCATGAGATAAAGTGAAGTGGTCTTACCCATCGCCAGAGCAGGAACGGCCGCTACGATTGCCCAGGTGAAAAAAATCAGGGGAATATTCCGCCACATTCCATGCAGCAATAATTTATGCATCATCGCTCTCACCATAATTGACGTTATCGTTTTGTTGTGTGGAAGAACTCTGGGAGTCTGTTTTATCTAAGTGCTTGACTAATTTTTCAACGTCCTCCATTTCTTTTAAAAAGTCCAGGTTCTTTACAACCTCTAAGTCATTGCGATTAATTTGTTCTTCGAAAGTGGTTTGAGGAGATGTCGACAGGATGCCAAATTCTCTGAATTCCTTCAAGCCAAACCAGCCCATGATAATCAGTAACAAACAAACAGTCGTAAGCGCAGGAACAAGTCGTTGCGGCAAACGAAAGCGGGCTTTCCTCCACCACGGAAGGTTAGCTTCCTCCCTTAACTTCCATTGTATTGACCGGACATGTTCTGCAACTTTATCCGGAGAAAGCGTTGGGGTTGGCAGGGCTGTTTTGATTGTTTGCAGTAACCGCAAGAGTTGTTCCTTCTCTTTGCGGCAATGTTCGCAGGTGCTAAGATGGTTCTCCCAGGCATGACGCTCAAGGGGATTTAATTCCCCATCGACATCCAGGAAAAGCATTTCTTGGTAATCTGAACATGGTTTCATCATCTCACCTCCTTTATGATTCGGCCCAGTCCTTAAGAACATTTCTCAAAAAATGGGTTGCTCTAAAAAGATGACTTTTAATGGTCCCTTCCGATGATCCTGTCACCTGAGCAATTTCCCTTATAGTCATTTCATGAAGCACCTTAAGCTGAAAAACCATCCGCTGCCTATCCGGAAGTGCCTTCAAAGCGTTGCGAACATCGTGTGTCAATTGCTTCCCGGTGAAAACTGCCATAGGGTTATTATGTCCTTTGGAATCTGGTTGCTCTTTACCCTTCTCTTGCGAAATCCCATTGCCGTGCGGTTTCCCTTGCCACAATGAGAATAGCCATTCTTTTTTCCGTTTACGTCTCAGAAAGTCTCGACAGGTGTTGACTACGATACGATAAAACCAGGTTGAAAAAGATGCTTGTCCTCGAAATTTTTTAATACTTCTTATGGCCTTTAAAAAAGCCTCTTGGGTGACATCCCGAACTTCGTCACTCTCTTCCGAACACAGATGAAAGGCAATCGCATAAGCTTTTGGTTGATAACGATGAATAAGCTCCGTAATAGCCCTTTGATCATCAGCCTTGGCACGGGTAACCAATTCCTCATCGTTTAATAGTGCTACCCTATTCTCTTCGGTCTCAGCTTCCACCGTATCTCACATAAAATAGTTGAATATCGCAAGCATTCCGTTTCTGCTTTGGTCTTTTTTATAAAGACCAAGAGGAGAACCTGGTTATCGGTCACCCCCCTAAAATAAAAACCTTTCAAATGATTACCCTGATTGTCTTTGCCAACTTTTGATCTTGCTTCATCAAAATCAGATCCAGTCGAAAGATTGGACATCTGGGGAGAGGCTTAAAAATTTCGGTGCTGGCGCTTACTTGCGTTATTTTCTTTTCGTTCATAGTGATAATCACGATCTTGATGCTGAAAAGACTGATGGTAAATATATTCTTTCTCTAATCCCCTTCTCTGACCTTCTCTTGGTTGTTCTAAGTGAATTCTCTGCGAAGAGCGAACATCCTGCTTTTCCCCTTTTATCGGAAGACAAGATACCACCTTTTTCCAAAGGAGCGTCTTTTGCAATAGCCACCCAGTCCCTCTCCTCAGGATTGTACCGGGAAAGCCATCCTTCCGAATAAGATAGGTAGCCTACCAGCATCGGCATTTCTTCCGACGGTGCTTCCAATAAAACAAGGGGGGGGGGAAACCATTAAAACAGTTGCCAACCACCATCGCCTTGGAGGTTTTTCCATTGTATTTTTTCTCAGTTGGTAAGCTTTTTATAGGTTTTCTCTTCGTTAGACGCATGAAGGAAGAAAAAGTTTACGTTTTTTGGGGTTGTTTCTTTTGTGGCGCTCAACCCGCAGCATGCTGCCTTTTATAAAAAACGCACCGTAAAAGTTAACTCGTTACGAATTAACGAGTTTTTAAAAAGGAAAAACAACCCCTTGTAAAACCAGGTACTTTCGGAAACTTTATTCAGAAAAAATGGAAAAGCAGTTCACACCTTGTTAGGGGAGGAAAAAAAGAGGATTTCGGGCTTGATCCTTGTCCCGGATTTGAAAATGAAGGCGAGGGTCAGGATAGCGCCCGGTATTTCCTACCTTGGCAATGGAATCTCCTCTTTTCACCTTTTGCCCGACGGATACTAAATTTTTATCATTATATGCATAAACAGTTTTAAAGTCATTCTCATGCTTGATAATCAAAAGGTTGCCATATCCTTTCAAACTCCCTTCATAAACGACCACTCCTTCTCCCGCGGCTTTAACCAGAGTTCCGAAGGGAGCGGCAATATCGATGCCCTCATAACGCAGTCCGTCTTGCACACCAAAGCGCGAAACAACCTTGCCTTGAACCGGCCAGATAAAGTCATTTTTTTGCTTAATAATTAGCGGCGGCGGCGATGTGTCTTTGAGGTCAACAATAATTTTTTTGATTTCTGTTGCACCAGGAATAAAGAGTTTTTGCCCCACCGTGATTTGGGCTGGTGCATCAATGTTGTTTATCTCCGCCAGGGTCTGGAGACTTACCCCGTAAGTTTTGGCTATCCTCCAAAGAGTTTCTTTGGGTTTAACCGTATGATAAATACCACGGGCAACACGGCCAGACGGAGGTTCAGTGCCCAGATAGCCTGGTTCCTTTTGTCCCGGAGCAGAAACGTGAAAAGGTCTGCACCCCACCCCGAACAAAAGAGAAAGAGAAAAGAAGAAAAAAATAGTGCGGAATATGAGTTTAGACATTTACCCTTGGATCAGATTGAAAGCTTTTTCTACCGCATCAACGGCGTTTGAAGCACTAACAATATCGTGACTTACCTCCCAGGTATGAAGCCCTATAACTGGGACGCTGAATTTCAGGGCGAACGCAATCTCGGAAAGCGTTCCGATCTTCCGTGAATCGCAATGATCGCCTCCGAGGAACGGACGACAATGATATTGCGGGCATCCCGCAAACCAGTCACAATCGGAATATCAATAAAAGGGTTCGCGTCATCAGCGCTCTCGCTCGGAATAATTCCTATCGTAAGCCCTCCTTCTTTCTTTGCTCCTCGGGCCGCACCTTCCATAACCCCAGTTAGTCCGCCGCAAATAAGGATTCCTTTCCGTTTGGCAATCTCCCTGCCAACCTCCTCAGCGAGACCCATTATTTTTTCTGAGCAAACAGCGTCGCCAATTACTCCAATTCTTCTCATAGCAGCCTTTTATATCTCATTGAGGCTTCTTCTGATTCCTGATTCCCTGATTAGTTTCCCTGGCTGGCCAAGGAATAAAGAAGACAGTGACCGAATTTTACCCTTTAAAAAGCGCTCAAATCATCCGCTATCAGGCGTTAAACCTCCCATGTAAGAAGGTCTTCTATTGAGGCGTAGTTGGTAAGGTCAAGAAGAATAGGCGTGATCGAAACACAGTTCTGATGAATCGCCAAGAGATCAGAGTCCGGGATATCTTCAAACCCCAGATCCGTGCCTCCAATCCAATAGTACTTTTTGCCGCGGGGATCGATTTTTTCTACAATCGAATCCCCAAAGATTCTTCTTCCTTGGCGGGTAAACTTGTATTGGCTAATCGGAACCCCATTGGTATTCGGCACATTCACGTTTAAAAGGGTATTCAAAGGAAGTCCGTATTTTAAAATCGCCTGGGCCATTCTGCCGGCAAACTCTGCTGCTGGTTTGAAATTATAGACCTCCTGACTATCAGGAAGGGTTGAAATGGAAAAAGAAGGTATTCCCAAAAGGGTCCCTTCCCATGCAGCCGAAACCGTTCCCGAATAGGTAATATCATCCCCCATATTCCCTCCCCGGTTAATGCCAGATACTAAAAGATTGGGCTTTTTATCCAGAAGGCCATTAACCGCTAAACAGACGCAATCCGTTGGAGTGCCGTCAACTGCCAGCTTTCTTTCTCCTATTTCTTGTACCCGGAGAGGACGATGGAGCGTAAGGGAATGTCCCACTGCGCTTTGCTCATGTTGAGGGGCAACAATCCAGATCGTGCCGAGAGAACTTAAAGATTCGGCTAAGCTTTTAATCCCTTCAGAGTAAATACCGTCATCATTGGTAACTAAAATGGTCGTGGGGTTGCGAGGTTTTTGCATCAAGAAGTTGATCCTTTGTGAAGATTTTCGACCCGGTGACAATGACCTTGGAAGCCTGACTATGTATCTTTTTTCAGTACCTTTGTCTCAAAATTTATTCTTAAAGCATCCATTTTTTCTTGAGTGATCGCCTCGGGGTTTATTTCTTCATTCTTTTTGCCTAACCGATAAATAACCGGGGGTTTTTTCTCGTTTTTCGCATCGCTAAAACGAGCACAGATCCCCGCAGCTTTTTTCATAATTCTTTTAGAAACACTGTCGCAGATAAGCGCAATCGGTCCCGGTACATGTTCAGCAGAAAGCACAATATCCTTTCCGGTGGCAATTTCCTTTAGCTTTTGGTTTTCTTCCTTATTCCTTCCGATTATTACTTTTTTCCCTTGGATTCTGAAATGTCTGCCTAATTTTAACAGCTCAATATCCCGGATAGAATAGTCCTCAGTGTTCTCAAAAAGCTCTTTGAGTTTTTTAGAAAAAATGGGATCCGTCAAAAGACATCCTCCGCCAGGGGTAGGGAATTCTTTAATCCCATATTTTTTTACCAGGTCTAACTGGAATTTTCGAGAACGGCCCTGGATGTTGAGAAGCCTTCTCCGGTCTATGAGTCCATATTTTTCCGCTTTGGTCTCTGGAAGAAGCTTGGCGCTAAGCGGCCGAAGTAAAAAATCTTGGTATCCGGAAAGGTTGGCTACCAACTTCAAAGCTTTCTTATTCTGGGACATGGGCCTTTCATTAACAACTTCCCCAGTAAAGATAAAATGGTACTCCTCATCCTCCATAATTTTTCCTGCTTCCCTAACCATCAAAGCATGGCAGTCAATACAGGGATTCATGTTTGCTCCGAACCCATACTTGGGGTTTTTAAGCATTGCCAAGTGTTCTGGGGTAATATCTTTAACAATTAGCTTGATCCCCAATTCTTCAGCAGCCTTAATCCCATTTTGGGCACTAAAAAAAGGAGTCTCAAACACTATCCCGATAACCTCAATACCCTGTTCCTGGATAACCTTAGCCGCCAATATGCTATCAAGGCCTCCTGATAACAGTCCAATGCTGATTATTTTTAACTTACCATGTCCCATTACTTTTCTCCCTGAAACCTATAGTAAACAACTATTACATTATATCAAAATTGTTGGGAAAACCAGCAAAGAAAGATAACACCGTATCTCTGACAGCGAAGAGGAGGAGAGAGGGAAAACTGCAAGAGATACGCGTGGTGGGATTGAGGAAAAACATTTTTCTTTTTTAAATAAGACAATTATCTCATGATTTGGTTTAAAAAATGAGTCGGGGAAGGGGGATTTGAACCCCCTCTTCCTATCAAAAAATCTATTAAAATCAACGCCCCAAAATATACTGGCAAAGAATTTTGTAAATTTAAAACTCTCTTAAGTTCAAATTTATAATGTTCTTGAAGGATAATAATCATAAAAAATTTGGGTTGCAAGCACATTTTATTAGCTTAGGATTCGGATAGAAGGATATGTACTGCCTGCCCGACCTGCTGGGATGGGCGGTGGGTACCTAGTGGTGGGATATCAACAAGAGCGGAACTCCTAACAATGAGGAGATCAAGAAGCTAGCCAGAACGGCTTGGAACGAAAGCAATCCTAGCGACTACCGCTTTGAAGCGTGGTGGAACAAGACAGCGATGTATTTCAATGATACCGAGTCTCTCTGTCAGAAGGCGTGGGAAGACGGCAGGAGATGGGGATGATTGGAGCTGGAACTGAACGGCTCCGAACTCCTCGCTTTGGACTCAAATAAATCCCAATAAGAGACTCCTGAACTCCCCGTTTTGGGGCTCACGGATGTCGAGGATTTGGGACTCTTGTGAGCAAAGGATATATCCTCGATCGTCTATTATATGAAGGGTGTTGAATTAAGGGGTGAAGGAGTGACCGAGTGATCCCTCAAGTCATTGCTCCCGTGGTCTCTCACGAACTCCTAGGGGCGAGAATCAGGAGGTTTCGAGATGTTCCACCGACCTGAGGCAATAGGGATTGCAACCAGCAGTGGTAAAGCAAAATATGATACTTTTTATGATTGAGAAAATGAGGGCATACGGAATATATCGATGAAACAGAATGATAGGATAGTGTTAATGATAGCCAATGTGAATTTTGTTGATGAAGCTTATAAGGTTTAAATATGAAGTTTATATTTACTGATGTAGATCAGACTTTTAGTGATGAGTTACAGAAAGATGCCCTTCTAAGTGATCAGACTGGCTGGTGGACTCCAGAAGGAGATATCTATGTCTGGACTAAAGGTACGACCAGAAGACAGCAGATCGGAATAGCGGTACACGAGAGCTTTGAGTACATACTGATGGTAAAGATACTAAGAAAGAGATTTCGGTGTTCGTATAATCTTATTCATTGGATTGCTAATTGTTTAGAATGGGTAGCCAGTAAAGGAGAAGCAGATTTGTCTTGGGAACCACAGAACTGGTATAATCCAAATTGAAAAGGGTTAGTATGGAGCATCGTTTTATTCCATTGTTGGGCTAAAAGGAGGAAGCGATGAAAGACGAGGACAGGAAGAAGATTGAAGAGATCATAGGAAAAATGCAATGCCCAAAGAACTTCAAATGTGCAAAAAGTGGCTTTGAGAATCTCTGCCGTGCAAAGGACTTCGGGGCTGACAAGTATCTCGACTGTCTTGAGGAAAACCCTTCGGGGTGTTTGTTTGCGTTGCGTTTCGGATTCGGTTACATATGCCAGTGCCCACTCCGTGTGTATCTTTTCAAATATCTGAAGAAATAGTATGCGGGCAAGGATGCGGTACACTTATAAGTTACAAATCAACAAATCAGAAGTTTTGCGTTTTATTGCTAACTGGTTAAGTTTGTTTGGAAAATTTAGCTTCGGGAATGGTTCAATTTAAAAGCACTGGTTCCCATAAGACCTTCCATTCGAATGACTACCTTCTCAGCTCCTGTTCATTTCCTTGGCTTC
>CAVSIB010000002.1:0-11474 GCA_963727835.1 uncultured delta proteobacterium | reverse complement strand
AGAAGAGATCAAAGCTCCTTCACCTCCCTCAGCTGTTCAAGGAAAAGCCGAAGCAAAGGGGGAAGAAAAAATAGATTTGCCCAAGGACTCCCGCGCCTATCGCTCTTTTCTTTTAGCCCAATCTTTTCAACTGAACAATGAAAATGCGAAAGCCCTCACAGCATACCAAGAAGCTTTAAAATATGACCCCAATTCTGCCGTCATTCAAACGGAAATTGCCACTATTTATCTTAAGCAGGGAAAGATAGAGGAAGCGCGCAATCTTTGTAAGCAAGCGCTGACTCTTAACTCCTCTTATCTCCCGGCGAACCTGCTTCTGGCGCGTATCTATTTTATCAATAAAGATGATGATGCGGCTATTGCGCAGTATGAAACAATTATCAAACTGGCTCCGTCGGATGAGGAAAACTATCTCTACTTGGGCAACCTTTACGCGGAGAAAAATGAATACGAAAAAGCGCTCACAACCCTAAAGACTCTGCTCACAAAAGACCCGAATTCTTTAATGGGCCTCTACTACGTGGGAAGAATCTATGCCCAGATGAAACAGTATGAGGAATCTATTTCATATTTTAAAAAAGCTTTAAAAATAGATCCTGGCTTTGAGGCGGCAATGATTGACCTTGCAATAGTTCACGAATCCCAAGGAAAAATGCAGGAAGCAATTGCCATTTATGAGAAAGTTCTGGAGTTTAATCCTAATAACAGTCGTGTGGCGGACCACTTGGGCAATCTTTATCTCCGGCAGAAAAATTACAATAAAGCCATCGATACCTTTAAAAGCCTGGAAAGTTTTGGGCCGAGCAGCTTAGATGTAAGCACTAAAATCGGGCTTATTTATCTGGAACAGGGGGACTATGATAAAGCAATGTCAGAATTCGAATTTATTCTGGTCACAAAACCGGATTTTGCTATGGCGCGGTATTATCTTGCCTTATGCTATCAGGAGAAAAAAAATTATGAAAAGGCCTTACAGGAATTCCAAAAAATTCCTTCTGATTCGGAAGAATACGTTGACGCGATAATCCAGATTGGGAATATTTTTATTGAGCAGAAAAACTACCCCAAAGCAATCCAGACGGTTAAGGAAGCGCTCCAAACCAAAAAAGATAATACTACTCTTGTCGGTTACTTAGGTGCCCTTTACGAAGAGACCAAACAGTATGAAGAGGCGGCGATGATCTTGACTGAGGCGATTAAGCGGGAACCGGAAAATTTCAAATTTCATTACCAGCTGGGAGAAGTCTACGACAAGATGGGTAAATTTGAAGAAACGATCCAGGAGATGAAAAAAGTTGTGGAGCTTGATCCCCAAAATGCTGATGCCTTCAATTATATAGGCTATTCTTATGCTGATCGAGGCGTGAAGCTGGATGAGGCTGAAGAACTTATAAAAAAAGCGATGAAATTAAAACCGAACGATGGATATATCACCGACAGTTTGGGTTGGGTTTATTTCAAGAAAGGAATGATTAAAGAAGCCCTCAACGAACTTGAAAAAGCCGTCACCATCGTTCCGGATGACCCCATGATCATCGAACATCTCGGAGATGTCTACCTCAAATCAGGGAAAAAAGATAAAGCTATAGCCCAGTATGAGCGGGTCTTAAAGATCGATCCGGAACAGAAAAAAATTAAGGAAAAACTGGAAAATTTGAAACTGCAAAAATAGAAAAGTGGTGGATTCATTTTCGGAAGGGCGGATTCCACCCTCCCGAAAATTTTCCTTTTGTTTATTTGTCGGTCAGTTTTGATAAAAAAGGCTTGATCAAGTCAATAGGGATGGGGAAAAGCGTGGTTGAGTTCTTTTCCGATGCCACCTCACGCAGGGTCTGGAGATAGCGAAGCTGCAGAGCCATGGGGTTAGGAGACATGAGATCAGCTGCTTCAACCAGCTTGGCCGCTGCCTGAAATTCTCCCTCAGCGTGGATGACTTTTGCCCTCCGTTCTCGTTCCGCCTCAGCCTGCTTGGCCATCGCCCTTTTCATCTCATCCGGTAAATCAATTTGTTTCACTTCCACGTTAGTGACTTTTATTCCCCAGGGACCAGAATGCTTGTCCAGGATTTCCTGGAGATGAGCGTTGACCTTTTCGCGTTCCGATAAAAGTTCATCCAACGCTGCCTGTCCACAAACGCTTCTCAGGGTGGTTTGAGAAAGCTGGGAAGTGGCATAGAGATAGTTTTCCACCTCCACGACTGCCTTATTGGGGGTTATCACCCGAAAATAGACTACTGCATTCACTTTAATCGAAACATTATCCCGGGTGATAACATCCTGCGGCGGGACTTCCAAGGCCACGAGCCTGAGGCTTACTCTCTGCATCTTATCAACGATGGGGATAAGAATGATCAAACCAGGTCCTTTTGACCCAATTAGCCTCCCCAATCGGAAAATGACCCCGCGCTCGTATTCATTGAGGATCTTTATTGCACTGGATAAGAACATAATTATAACAACGACTAAAAAAATAAGTATTGGCAATGGCATTTTTATTCTCCTTTCTCTTCTTTTTTGATTATTTTTTTTACCTTAACTTCTAACCCCCTTAACCCAATAATCTCCACCTCCTCTCCCTCTTCAATCACCTCCTCACTATAAGCATTCCAGTATTCCCCATGAACAAAGACTTTGCCGCGGGGAGCAATCCGGTCTATCACAACTCCGACTAAACCGATCATCCCTTCCGAACCAGATGCTGGTTGCCGTATATACGCTCGAAAAGCCAACGTGGCAATCGTAATGAAAAATGTTGCCGTGATAGCGATCGTAGCCAACAACACTGCAAGGGAAGGCCTTAAATAAGGAGAAGTGGAATCAAAAAGCATGAGGGATCCTAAGAGAAGGCAGATTGTTCCCCCGATGCTCAACAGGCCGTAGCTCGCGACCTTAATCTCCGCAAGAAATAAGACAATCGCCAAGACTATGAAAAGGATACCAGCATAATTGACGGATAAGACCTGAAATGAGTAAAAAGCCAAGATTAAACAGATCGCCCCGATTACTCCTGGAAAAATTGCTCCCGGATGTGCCAATTCAAAATAAAGTCCTGCTACTCCAAGCATCATCAGGATATAGGCGATATTAGGATCAGTTAAAGTCGCTAAGATTTTCCCCCGCAGGGTCATTTTCAGCTCTCGGACAATAGCCCCCTTAGTGGCCAGGATAACTTTTTTACCATCTATATCCACTTCCCGGCCATTGAGCTTCTGGAGAAGGTCATCCACGTTAGGACTCACTAAGTCGATGACATTAATTTTTAAAGCCTCATCAGCTTTTATAGAAACGCTTTCCCGCACCGCTTTTTCTGCCCATGCAAGGTTCCGTTTCCTTTTCGTAGCAATACTCTGGATATACGCGACGGCATCGTTTTCTACTTTTTCTGACATCTCCCGGCTCATCTTTTCTCCACCCATGGAAACGGGATGAGCAGCTCCAATATTGGTGCCTGGCGCCATGGCCGCCACATGCGCGGACATGGTGATTAATACCCCGGCCGAAGCTGCCCGGGCGCCATCAGGAGCAACATAGACAATGATCGGAACCTGGGTGTTTAGTATCTCTTTAATAATCTGCCGCATAGAGGTATCGAGGCCACCCGGGGTATCAAGCTTAATGATCAGGCATTGCGCCGCTTCCTTCTCAGTAGTTTTGATGCTATCAACAATATATTCGGCAGAAACCGGATTAATGATGCTCTCTACCTCGATGAGGTTGACCGTATTGCTCCCCAGAAGAAGCAATGAGCGGCAAACAAAAAATTAAAAGGAGAAAGATTAGTTTTGTCCACGTGTTTTTTGCAAACTTCATGCATTGTCCTCCAATAATTTCTGAATTAATTGCATATCCTGCCATACCTCTCGTTTCCATTCCGGGTTCCGAAGGAGGGAAGCGGGATGGAATGTGGGTACAACCCTGATATGGTTAAATTCATATATTTTTCCTCTCAGCTTTGAGATCCTTTCGGTTGTTTCCAACAAGGTCTGGGTGGCAAATTTCCCGAGAGCGCAGATAAGACGGGGGCGAATGACTTCAAGCTGCTTTTTGAGAAAAGGGAAACAGGCTTCAATCTCTTCGGGTTTTGGGTCCCGATTCTTCGGCGGACGGCACTTGATGACATTGCAGATATAAACATCTTCCCGCCTCAGTTTAATGGACTGAATGATTCGGGTTAACAGCTGTCCCGCTTCTCCCACAAAAGGCTCTCCGGCCACATCTTCGTCTCCCCCCGGAGCCTCACCCACAAACACGAGCGAGGCACGAGGATTCCCTTTACCAAAAACAATGTTTTTTCGCAAGGCACATAAGCTACACCGGGTACATTCCCCAAGTTCTTCCCGCACGGTATCTAAGGTACCGGGGATACAAGCGAGCGTTTTCTTTTTTGGAGAAAGATTCTCTTCTAAACCATCAAGCACCTTAAGCATCTCTTGCGCATCCTCCGGAGCAAGAACCTCCATCCCCAAGGTGTGCTGATGCTTGAGATACAGGGTAACATCATTGACGATTTTCTGAAATTCTTTAAAGGCGTTTGAAGGCATACGGTGCGTGAAAAAGCCAGCATTCAGAATTATTTTTTTGACCTTCGGGCTTCTGTCTTCTGGCGCTTGGGTTCTGATTCTAACGCTTTTATCTTATCAAAAATCCTGTGTGCCAGAGATTCCTTGCTCATTTGGGGAAGCTTCTCGGATTTTCCATTCCGACAAAGAAGGGTCACGATATTGGTATCCGTTTCAAAGCCTGCTCCGGGCTGAGTAACATCATTTGCAATGATAAGGTCAACATTTTTCCTTTGCAGCTTTTGCTGAGCATTGGCAAGGAGGTCTTCGGTTTCAGCCGCAAAACCAACCAAAAAGGTAGTGCCTTTTTTCTTGCCCATTTCTGCCAGAATATCCGGGTTTTTAACCATGGCAATAGTTACGTTATTTTTTTCTTTCTTGATTTTTTTTGGTGAGAACTCAGCCGGGCGATAGTCCGCCACTGCTGCAGCCATGATGACCGTATCCATAGATTGATGATGTTTTATTGTTGCATCATACATCTGACCAGCAGTTTCAACAGATATAACCTTAACCCCGCGAGGGAGGGGCACCCGGGTAGGACCAGTGATCAGAGTAACCTCTGCGCCCCTGATCTGAGCGGCTTCAGCCAGAGCGTATCCCATCTTTCCCGAAGAACGGTTAGTGATAAACCGGATAGGGTCAAGCGGCTCCTGGGTAGGGCCGGCAGTAATTAAAATTTTTTTTCCTTTTAAGTCGTTTGGTCCGAGAATCGTTTTAATAGATTGGAAAATTTCATCCACTTCCGACATCCGCCCTTTACCCTCCCAGCCGCAGGCTAATTCTCCTTTTCCCGGGCCAACACAATAAAAACCGCGCTTTTTTAAAATCTCGAGGTTTTCTTGAGTCGCCGGGTTGGTATACATATTCACATTCATAGCCGGCGCGAGCAGAATGGGAGCCCTGGTAGCGAGCACGGCCGTGGAAAGAAAATCATCAGCAACTCCGATGGCAAATTTAGCAATGACATTTGCAGTAGCCGGAGCAACCACCACCAAGTCGGCTTTATCCGCAAGAGAGATATGAGCGACTTCAGATGTCATAACAGGAGCAAACATCTCGGTGATAACCGGGTTGTTCGATACCGTCTGAAGCGTGAGCGGGGCAATAAACTCCTGAGCATTTTTGGTCATCACGACCTGAACTTCGGCTTCGGCTTTGCGAAGTTTACGAACCAGTTCCGGAACCTTATATGCCGCAATCCCTCCTGAAATTCCCAGGAGAATGCTTTTCCCTTTTAAGGTATTCTCGTCAGAAAGTTTAGCCGTCATAGTTTGTATACCATACCATAGTTTGTTATTTTTACAAGTCAAAAGAAAACCATAAGGCTTCTTCATCAGTTAACCAAGGAAATCTTTAACGAGTTTTTCAATCTGGTTTAAATTCTTGGGGGGATTTTCTACCCAGACGATACTCGCATCTGCCCGAAACCAGGTAAGTTGACGCTTTGCAAAGCGCCGGGTATCACGTTTCATGCTCCTCATCGCCTCTTCTAAAGAAATCTTATCATCCAGAAATGCGCCCATATGCCGGTATCCCAAAGACTGCATTGATTTTAATTCCGAGTGATAGCCTCGAGCGCGCAATGACCTGACTTCCTCGATAAAACCATCTTTTATCATTTGTTCACACCTGAGGTTAATCCGGTTATACAGGAAGGAACGATCCCACTGGATGCCAATTTGGAGATACTCATACCTCGTTTCTTTAAAAGCGTGTTTTTCATGGTGCTCGGAAATGGGAAGACCCGTAAGGTAATAAACCTCCAGTGCGCGGATAACTCGAAACGTGTCTTTAGGATGAATGCGAAGCGCAGAAGCAGGATCAACTTTGGTAAGCTCGTGATAAAGATACCCCTCCCCTCTTTGCGCTTCTTGTGTTCGGAGTTCCTGGTCGATCGCTCTATCTTCTTGTGCTCCGGGGAAAAAACCGTGGATTAAAGATTTAATATAAAGACCGGTTCCCCCGCACACTAAAACCCTCTTCTCTTTCTGCAGGATGGAGTCGATTGCTTTGCTCGCTACGTTTTGATAGCGGCCGGCGCTAAAATCTTGGTCAGGGTCAATGACGTCCAGAAGATAGTGGGGAACCAGTGCCTGCTCTTGGGGGGTTGGCTTGGCAGTCCCAATATCCATATACCGGTAGATCTGCATGGAATCAGCCACGACAATTTCCCCATCTAATTTTTTGCGCTATTTCCAGAGCAAGCTGGGTTTTTCCTGCTCCCGTAGGACCAACAATAAGGACAATTTTTGGTTTCAAAACTTTTTTTCCCTTCTGCGCTCAGCTTTTCAGCCCCCGCACTAACGCGAGAAAAAATGCGGGGGGAAACAAAAAAGTAAATGATTTTATGGTTTCCCTATTTTTTTGCGATCAAACTTAACCCTTTTAATTTTATCACTTTTTTATTGAACCGCAAACTCTTTCGTGTTAAAAAAAAGAAAATATGAGAAATACGGTGGCGTAAAAACTCAGCCAATATAAGGGACAAGTTAGGCGCACTATGTAAACCCTTATTCCCCCTAATTAACCCCACAAAATGCTTGTTAAAACTGTCACAACACATTTATTATACAACAAATAACAACCGTTTATGACGGACAATTTCTGATCACCGGGAGGGTGAAAGCATGAAAACGAGTTTTGATGGATGAGTTTTTTGGAAACATACGAGGAGCCAGTTCATGATGTTGAAAAAGCGTACGCCAATGTTAAGCCAAAATTCAAAAAGTAACAGTTTAGCCCCTATTTCTTACACGATTATCAAGGTATCAGCTTGGATTGTTTGTACAGGCAGCTTGAGCTGTTGGTGTGTCGGCGGTGTGGAGGATTTGCAGGAATTCCCCGTAAAGTGTAAAATCTATGAAAAGTCATTCAGGGGAGAGAAAATTTTAAATTCCAGAAGCACTTTCCTGATTTTTATAGGAGCACTAAATGATAAAACAGGTAGGGATCATTGCTAAAAAAAATAAACCGGAAGCGATTGAAGCAAGCCGAAGCCTGACAAAGTGGCTTACCTCACAGGGTTTGGAAGTTATCCTCGATGATCATTTGTTAAAAAAAGTTAAAGGGAATTGGCAACCAATTTCTCAGGCCCATTTCGCGAAAGTAGGGTTAGTAATCGTGCTGGGTGGTGACGGAACCTTCCTCGGAGCGGCTCGGCTGATAAAAAACGGGAATGTTCCTGTTTTGGGGGTTAATTTAGGGGGATTGGGATTTTTAACCGCTTTTAGCCTGAATGAGCTTTTTCTGGTTTTGAAAAAAATCTTATCCGGCAGGTTTGAAACCGAACAAAGGATGATGCTAACCTCCACGATTATCCGGAAAAATAAAATTTTGGCCGAATACTCAGTGCTCA
Source organism: uncultured delta proteobacterium (assembly GCA_963727835.1). Taxonomy (GTDB): domain Bacteria; phylum Desulfobacterota; class WTBG01; order JAGOGO01; family JAGOGO01. Next base: position 3,558 of record CAVSIB010000002.1, on the reverse strand, counting down.
ATGATGTTGTAATCACCAAAGTTGCTATCGCCCGGATCATTGACTTGGAAACCAGCATTAACGAACACTACCTTACCACGTTTAAGGCAGATGGCCTGATAATTTCAACCCCAACCGGATCTACCGCTTATTCCATGGCCGCAGGAGGGCCCATTGTTTTTCCCTCCCTGCAGGCGATAATTTTAACTCCGATCTGCTCCCATACCCTGACGAACCGGCCCATTTTGGTCCCTGATTCAGCCGAGATAACCGTGACCATTAAGTCGCGAAAGGAAGGTATCTTTTTAACCTTTGATGGCCAGGTAGGGCAAAGCCTTAAGGCCGGTGACTTGGTAAAGATAAAAAAAGACCATTTTCTCAATATGATTAAATCCCCTTTCAAGGATTATTTTGAAGTTCTGAGAACAAAACTCCGCTGGGGCGAACGGTAGAAGATGCTAACTGATCTCAAGATAAAAAATTTCGCTATTATTGATGATCTCCACATCTCATTTTTGCCCGGTTTTACGATCCTTTCCGGAGAAACCGGAGCGGGCAAATCCATCATTATTGGAGCACTCAATCTCATTTTGGGGGGAAGAGGGTTCGTGGAGCAGATTCGGACCGGAGAAGATGAGGCAATCGTTGAAGCACTCTTTGATATCTCGAAAGATAAAACCTTTAAGGAACTCTTGGGAACTAAAAGCTTAGACACCGACGATAACACCCTTTTGGTCAAACGGATTATCTCCCGGGAGGGAAAAAATAAAATTTTAATCAATGGGAGCTTGGCGACCCTCGGCATGCTCACCGAGATAATGGAACCTTTGCTTAATATTTCAGGTCAACATGAACATCAAGAACTCCTTCGGCCCCAAAACCACAGTGATATATTAGATGGCTTTGGCGGCCTCCTTGCCTTGCGGGAGCAGTATCACGAGACTTTCCGCCTGCGGGAGCAGATCAAACAGGAGTTGGATCATTTAAAGGCAGAAAAAACCCGGGAAGCGGAACGAAAAGAACTTTTCAGTTTCGAACACCGCGAGATTGAAGACGCTCACCTTGCGCCGGGGGAAGAAGAGAAATTGAGAAAAGAAAAAACTATTCTTCAAAACGCCGAAGAACTTATGAGAACTTCCCATGATGTTTACGAAAGTCTTTACGGTAGCGATGAGGCCGTTATTTCCCATCTTAACCGCAACGTCCGGGATTTGCGGGAAATAGCCATTATCGATTCTCAACTCACCCTTTTTTCGCAAACCTTAGATTCGGTGATAATCCAACTCGAGGACATAGCGGTCTCACTGCGGGATTACAACAAGAAAATTCACTTTGACCCCCAGGTATTTGAGGAGATAGATAACCGGCTGGAGACGATTCATCGACTTAAAAGAAAATACGGAGAAACAATTGAAGAAATTCTCCAATACCAAAAAAAGATTGAAGCGGAAATGGAAAAAATTTCTCTTCGGGATGACCGCCTCCAAGTGCTAGAAGAAGATTATGAAAAGGTAAGTAAAGAGGCATTGACAAAGGCACAGGGACTTTCACGAAAAAGAAAAGAAGTCGCCCTCGCTTTGAGCACAAAGCTGGAAGAAGAGCTTGCGACCCTCGGCATGAAAAATACGCGGTTTTTTGTTGAAATCACCCAATCCGAATTTTTGGACGAAAGGGGCATGGATCAGATCGAATTTCTTATTTCTCCCAACCCCGGTGAAGAACTGAGGCCATTGGCCCGGATCGCTTCCGGAGGGGAACTCTCCCGACTCCTGCTTGCTTTTAAACATATTTTCGCCCAAGAGGAAAAGATCTCCACCCTCATCTTTGATGAAGTTGACTCAGGCATTGGGGGAGCAACCGCTGAAGTAGTAGGAAGAAAATTATATACAATTTCTCGATATTATCAGACAATCTGCATTACTCATCTTCCACAGATCGCGTGTTTTGGTGATACCCAATACTCTATCACCAAACAAATCGAAAAAGAGCGAACCAAAACCAGGGTAAAAAAGCTTAAGGCTGATGATCGGGTAGAGGAAATCGCCCGGATGCTGGGAGGAACTGAAATAACCACTCGCACCCGCACCTTGGCCCGGGAGATGATTACCGGAGCGAAGAACGCGGTTATCCAACAACAAAAAAAATAAAGGAAAGAAGAGAGACCTTTGCGACGATAAAACTATGGAATTTTTAATTCAAAAAGCTAAGATAAGGGATATAAAAGCGATTTATTCCCTGCTCAACCACTATACGGAGCAGGGTGAAATTCTCCCCCGTTCTTTGAGTGAACTTTACGATCAGATCCGCGATTTTTTCGTCTGCGTGGATGAAAAAAATGATGCTCAACTCCTCGGGATCTGTGCCATGCACATCTGCTGGGAAAATATCGCAGAAATTAGGTCGCTCGCCGTTTTACCTGAATATCAAAGAAAGAAACTGGGGAGCAAGCTGATTGAGGCGTGTTTATCTGAGGCGGTTATGCTGGGGATTTATAAAATTTTTGTTTTAACCTATAAACCGAAATTTTTTGAAAAATTCGGTTTTAAGCAGGTCGATAAATCAGTCCTGCCGCATAAGGTATGGGCTGACTGCATTAAGTGCGTAAAGTTTCCTGACTGTAATGAAATTGCAATGGTCCTTAATCTTTGAGGAGCGATGGAACCGGGGAAGAGACAACATTATCGTTTACCTATTCAACGCCCTGTAGCCTTTAAAATTATCCGGGGAAAAATCTGGACGGAATGACTACCCTTTATAGAGGTGCACCATGAAAGGGAAATATATAGCTACCTTTGCCGTGTTTGCTTTTATTGTTTTCTTTTTTTCTATAGAAGCAAAGGCGGACGATTGGGCGTTTTACTCAACTTCAACTGCCGGAGATAGCTATTATTATGACCCGCAAAGCGTAAAGCGGGTGTCTGAAGACATTGTGCAAGTCTTGATTAAAAATGTTTATGGGGAAAAATCTCTTGAGAAGATGATAAAAAGGCATGGGGTTAATAATGAGCCGAGTTATTCGGTTTCGTTATCCGAATGTAACTGTAAGGAAAAGAAGTTACGCATCTTATCGCACAGCGATTATAGCGAAGATGGGACTGTTATATATAGTAGTAGTCCTTCTGAGGATTCTTCTTCTTGGAATTTTGTTTATCCATTCGCTCTTAACGATGCTCTTTTCAATATCGTTTGCGGCGGCCGCTAAGATTGTTTGGGTATTACAAAGAAAAGAGGAAAAGTTAAGAGAAAGTTACCAAACCCCATCAACTGAGGTGGGTTGGTTTTTTAAGGAGAGTCCTTCTCACGTCTATCCACGTCAAAAAGTGTTAAAGCCTAACATCTTACGCGTCAAACAAGTTCTTCCTTTCTTATTCCGAGGAAAATTATTTTGACCCTCTTTGAGGATAATCGCTTTACGAAAAATTTACCTAAACAATTTCCCTAAGGAACCTCCTAGCAATGAATTGATAGGGTGGAAGTTCAATTGTTTATGGGCCTTTGCTTGGAATTTTAGTAGTTGGCCAAAAGCCTTTAAAATACATTGTTTTCCTTTTCAAAATACAGGAATCACCCACTTTCATT
>CAVSIB010000001.1:0-42321 GCA_963727835.1 uncultured delta proteobacterium | reverse complement strand
ATTGAAGCCCTTTTCATTTTTTTAAATTGTATACTTTTTTATAGTAAACAGACTAAATCAGAGTAAATCAACCCAAAAGTGAACCACTCCCGGAAACGAATTTCCCAAAATAAACTTAACAAGTTAACAGAGACTCAAAAAATACACACTATCATTAACTTGACTCATAACTCATCTTTTGCTTTCTTCCGTTCCGCCCGGCAAGCCACCCATCTTGCCCAAGTCGATGAAGGGGACAGCTCCTCCGGAGACTTGAGGTAAAATCCCATTCCATTTCTCGACACCCTTGTACTGCACGAGGATCGGGCTGATCGACCGTGATAGGGCATCATTGGCTTTGGCCTGTCCCTGAGCCACCACGAGAATGGATTCAGCCTCTCCTTTTGCGGTGGCGACCTTTTGCTGAGCTTCAATCTCGCGTTGGGCCAAAACCTGTTTCTGCGTTTCCACCTGTTGCTGGGCCACTTGTTTGGCCTCGATGGCCCCTTCATATTCAGGAGAGAATCGGATGTTGGCAAAGTAGATGTCATCGACGATGATGTGATACCTCGACAGGTTATCTCCCAATTTTGTCATTGCCCTCTTCCGGATCTCCTCCCTTTTGGGAAGAATCTCCCCGATCGGGTAGGTCGGCACAACCTCCTTGACGAAGTCGTTGAAGGCCGGGTCGATCACCTTGTCCGCAAAATCGAGCCCCACTTTCTGGTAAAGGTCATTGACATAAGCCGGATCGATATGGAAGTTCATCATCCCCGTCATTTTCACCATCTGGTATTCTTTTGAAGAGGCATCGATCTCTTTGAATGGATGGGGTTGAACCTTGACATCGACCTTGATGACATTTTCCGCAATGGGCACCTTGAAATTGAGCCCCTCTCCCATGATTCTCTTCTCCACACTCCCCCACAAGAGGACAACCCCCCTGTGGCCGGCCGGGATGATGACAAAGGTGCTCCAAACAATGATAAAGATGATGATGAGCAAAATGAGTATTCCAACATTTCGTGGCTTCGGCAATTTTAATTCACTTACGTCCATGGTTCTTTCCGCCATCATTTACCTCCTCTGTGCGTCTTAATAATTGTTTTGTGATTACCTCAACCTACGGCTAACCCTTTTTAGAGAAGAAGGATTATATGATATGAAATACCTTTATTCTCACAAAGTCAACGCAATAATCCCCCCCTCAGTAACGTATATACCTGGACGGGACTCCTCTCAGGCCCAGGTTTTTATTTCAACCCCAGAAAGAATTCCTTTTTTGTTACCATTTTGCTCCACGACTACTCCAAAACACCACCGGGCAAGAGTAAAAATCAAAAGCAAATTACCATGATTTTATTGATTTTTTCTCCACTTCTCGGTATCCTCAAAACTCCCGCACCTTATTCTGCCGCCAAAGTATAGACCTGAATTTTAACAATTTCGTGATACTTTTTATCTTTCCAACTTGACAAATCTGCCTCTCTCGCACATACTTCTTATGTACGTTGCGGAAAAAAGGCTCAAATAACCTTCATCTTTTTTGGGAAAGACAAGGAATGAAAAAAATCTCTTCCCTTCCCGCTCATAACCTCATATTTTTTCTTTTTATCTTTTTTTTCTGGTTCTTACCAGCATCTGGGCATGGAGCCACGATCCTATCGCCGGGGATGAAGCTTCCCGCATTCCGGCTTTCTTCACCCGCATCAGCAGACGCGCTTCACTACTTGGGCTTAACCAAAGCCGAACCTTTTTCCCTATCCCAGGTTCCTTCTAAGCTCATTCTGGTAGAAATACTTTCGGTGTTTTGCCAATATTGCCAGAAGCAAACTCCTGCCATGAACAGGATTTACCAGTACACTCAAGAAGATCCGAACCTTGCTAAGCATATTAAAATGATTGGCATTGTCGCTATCGGTGATCAAAAAGCAGTAGAGGCTTTTAAGAAAGCGTATCGTGTCCAATTTCCCCTTATCCCTGACCCGAAAATGGAAATCTTTGGCAAGCTTCAAAATCCGGCCATCCCGCTCCTCTTGTTAGTAAACCGACAAGGCGACATTCTCTTAACGCATTCGGGGTACCTTAACGATGCGGATGATTTTTTTGGGAAGATGAAAAAAATAGCTGAAAATCAAAGGTAGGTGCTTTTCGTGGTCGGCTCATGACCGCTGCTTCTTGATTTGATTTTTGTGGGGTTTATATGTATGGCCCAACCCAGAAATAACGAAAACAAACTTACTGAACGCTCTTTTTTCGACTACCTGCCGAAGGACAAACTGGCTGAAATTGTGAAAATGATTCCAACCATAGTCTTTCCGCCGGGTTCGATTGTTTTTCGCCAGGATGAGCCGGGGGACAGTTTCTATATTATTCGCTCCGGCAGGATAAGGGCTTTTCGGAGTGACGAACAGGGAGTAGAAACTGAATTGGGAGTGCTCGGTCCGGGTGACGGTTTTGGTGAACTCTCCATGCTCACGGGGAATCCACGGACAGCTTCGGCAAAGACCTTGGAGGAGACTGTCGTCAGCGTCCTCCCCAAGAAGCAATTCGACCAGATTCTCAAGGACTATCCGAATGTGGCTCTTTGTTTTGTGCAGAATATCTCCAAAATGCTCCTCCAGGACTGGGGAAAACTTGAGGAAGAAACCAAAGAACACTATCAAGCGCCCCGTATTACGTGGCTTGATTTTGTCCTTATTTTCGGGGTAACCATTATCTGCGCTCTTCTGTTCAATTTTGCCAACCCCCAGGGCGTCCGCCTGACTCAAACTTGGTCTGAAGATTCCATTTCCGCAATAACGCCAACCGATGCAAACCAAAAGTACAATAAAGGAGAGGTTCTCTTTGTTGACGCTCGGCCCAGTAGCTTCTATGACCAAGAACATATCAAGGGAGCTCTGAGCCTGCCTTCAGATCTCTTTGACATTGCGTATTTAATGGGATTGGAACGAATTGATCGCTCCCAAGAAATAGTTGTCTACGGCCGAACAATCAGCAGCCTTTACAACGAACAAGTGGCTGACAAACTACACCTCCGGGGACATACCAATGTATCCATTTTGGCTGGCGATTTGTCCGCATGGAAGAAAAAGGGGTATCCGATAGAGCCATGAAAAAGCTTTGGCAAATTACTAAAAGTATTATCACCAGTGAATACCTCTCTCTCCTGCTGAGGTTCTTTATCGGGATTATGTTTATTTACGCGTGCATGACCAAAATACCCTACCCGGCTCGAGTTCGCAAAGAACGTGGAGGCTTATCGAATCCTTCCGTACTGGTCGGTCAATATGGTGGCGGTGTTTCTCCCGTGGGTGGAGTTATCCTGTGGTTTATTTCTGATCATTGGGCTTGCAACCCGAGCCTCCGCAGCAGTGCTGGCAACAATCCTGGCTTTGTTTACCCTGGCTTTATTGGTAAATGTCTTACGCGGCTCACCGATAACCTGCGGCTGTTTTGAAAGTGTGGGTGCGCAAATCGGCTGGTATGATGTTTTTAGGGATTTGGTGCTGATGCTGATGACGGCATACATCGCTTTTTTCGACCGAATTTTTGTTTTCCGGAGGGGGGGATTGTTGGTAAGGAGTAAAAGAAAAAGAAACTGATTTTTTTTATAGGCAGGTAACGCAATGGAAAAGAGAGTGATTTGGATAAAGCGAGGATGGGTGATCCTTCTTTTTCTCTTTGTTTTTATTCCCCCTGGCTGTGATTCAACCAAGCGGTATATGGGAACATATGTTTCTGTGGGCGAAGGAGAACCGTCTCAGATGGAAACGACCCTTGAATTAAAAGACGATGATAATGGTGTATGGATAACCAATGAAAAAGAAGTACCGTTTCGTTGGAGTGTCAAGGGAAAGGAAATCCGATTACACACCAAAGAGGGGGGGGTCATCACCGGTAAAATTGCAGACGATACCATTACGGTAACATTGCCCGGCGATAAAGTGATGACTTTTAAAAAAAAGACACGCATATTAACCACCACCTTTGCAAAAATCGGTCTACACAGGTTCACTGCGCCGAAATTGATCCCCTCCTGCTCTCAAGGCAGCAGAATTCAGCAAGCGTTCGCAGAGTAATTGTTGCTGTTCCTCAAAGGTCTTTAATATTATACCCCTATGCGCGCTAGTAATTATTTATATAATAGCAGCAAAGAAATGGATACAGTAAATAACAAATAATGAGGGCGGATATGTGCCAAGCATGGTGGATGTACTCCGTGCAAAACATGCGGGAATCCGATTGAGAATGGTGTGTGTAGCGGCTGTGGCAAGAAATCGAGCGATTGTACCTGTAAGAAATAATCGGGACTGATCAACGGCTATTGAATCAATCGGTTCAGGTTTAACCAAGCATAGTAAATCAGGATTATGCAGAGGGTGATTTACTATGTCAAAAAAGAATAGTGCCTGAGCAAAAGGCAGAATATTAACTGCGGCCGGAGCAGTTTCTCAGAGAGGATTGCTCAATATATCTTTTTGATTTGTACTCCGAATATGGTATAGTTTTTTCGTTACCAAACTTAATGGCAAAAAGCAGATTCTCCTTAACATATGATGTGCTACCTGCAAACGATAATTCGAATTTTCGTTAGCTTACGAAGTTGGGTCATATTTAAATCAACGAAGAAGATATTATGCGTTTTTCTGTGATTATTCGTTAGTGCATAACTAAGAAAATGCAACGCAGGGTTGGATAAGGAGGGGTGCTTTTAAGTAAGGTTGTTTCATTTCTTGGGGTTTCTCAACCGTTGACAATTCCCAATTTATAGGAGAGTGCCACATGAGATTTTTAATAATGCTTGCCCTTGTCGTCCTGTTTTGTGCGTCAAATGCCGGGGCTGATTGGAAGTCGGATTGCGAACAAAAATATTTTAAGGCAATAGAGGAATGCAAAGCAAGATACACTGATCCAAATGATCCAAAGTGCACTGAGCAATGTCAAGCTTGCATTGCTCAGGCGAAAGCTGATTACAAATCGTGCCTCCATGATTCCTCGGATGAGTGGGATACTGAACGCTAAAATCAACTTTCATCTGGATGTTTTTTGGGGGGCTTCGATAAAAGAACAAAATGCAACAAGTCTCGGCACAATTCAGGCTTTGTAAGGTGTGTGACGATGTTCGCGCTCGTTAGAACGCCGAGATGTAATTGAACAGGTTCTCAGTGGTTGGGGAATTTTTTGCAACGCAAGATAAGAGAAAAAATAAAGCTCAGGCAAGTTTGGAGCAATTATGATCAAAATACTGTCCTTCTAAGCATAAAATACTGGATTGTCCGTATTTTATGAGAAAAAATTGTGTCATTATATTTCAATATTTTACTTCATTCCTCCAAGTTAATAGCACCGATTGTAAATTGCTGATGGCTTCAACACATTATTAATGCGCTCTTTATAAGCGCATTAGAAAAGTTTTTTACATCCTAATTGGGCTTTATCTCTTATACAGATCAGAACAAATAAAGGTTTGAAGAAGCGTGTACTAAAAGGGTATAAAAAGTTTAAAAGACAAAAAAGTTAAAAAATAGTGTTCCTGGAACAAATCCTTTTTTTTGTGAGGAACACAAGTAATGTATTTAATAATAATTAATTAAAGGAGTTAAAAATGAAGAAAAAACTGTTGCAAGGGTCTATCATCCCCTTATCCTTATCCTCATCTTAGCCATCGGCGGTTGCTGTCATATGAAAAAGGCTGAGCCAGCACTGCGCCAATGCCGACCACGATGGTCGAACCAGCTCCCGTTGTTCAGGAACCAGCCCCCGCCCCTGAGCCGGAGGCAATGATGTCCCTTGATCCGATCTATTTTGACTTTGATAAGTCCAATCTGAAACCTGAGGCGATTGCAACGCTGAACAACGACGCTCAGGCCCTCAAGAAAAACCCCTCGATGAAGGTGCGGATTGAAGGAAATTGTGATGAGCGGGGGACGAGTGAGTATAACATGGCATTAGGGGACCGGAGGGCGGTATCCGCCATGAAGCACTTGAAGACCATGGGAATTGCTGCTGACCGGATGACCGCCATCAGTTACGGAAAAGAGAAGCCTTCCTGTACCGAGCACAATGAAGCATGCTGGTCAAAAAATCGCCGGGACGACCTCAACGTACTTAAGTAAGAACAGACAATCCTTACTATCTTACCGGGAGCACTTTTTTAGTGCTCCCGGTAACATTAAGGAAGACTAGGGAAGCCCCTGATCCCGAAAGATAAGGCCAGCGGAAGGCCAAGGGTATGAGCAGAGAAACATGCGTTAGACATGTTCTCTTGGTTTATGAGTTTCAAGTCTTTCCCTTTAGTCAAAACCGTCGTTTGATTTTAAACCCTTTAATATCACATATAGGTTTGATAGGATCCTCATTCCGGCACTAATGGGAGGTTGAAATCATCTTTTTAACTTTGCCATAAACATCCGCACTATCTCAGGACATGCCTCTAACGTTATCTTTTTTGTGCCCGCAACAAATAATGTCAAATTCATATCAAAAAATGTTTATTTCCTGACTTTATTCCCTAGGCCTCACGGGATGGAGAGGGATTACGCAATAAAAGGCACGGCTTGGGAGATACTGAATTCCAAACAAGAATCAATTGACAACGGCCGTTGTTTAATTATCATTAGAGGCTAAGAAATTGTTCGAGTAAAAGGATTTATGATCATGCCAGAAGAAAATCAAAAGACAGCACCATTCCAAGGTGAGCGCAGGCTTGCTTATGTATCGCCTCAACGGGAGTGCACTTGAAATCTTTTTAGGCCATCCGGGAGGGCCTTTTTTTACTAAAAAGGATAATGGGGTATGGAGTATCCCTAAAGGTGAAGTTGGCGCAGACGAAAACCTTCTGCAAACCGCTCTCCGTGAGTTTGAAGAGGAAACCGGAATCAAACCGGAGGGTGAGTATATTGCGCTCGGACACATCAAGCAGAAAAACGGTAAAATTGTGCATGCCTGGGCATTTGCAGGGGACTGGAATAAGGATAAGCCAATAAGAAGCAATACCTTTTCAATCGAGTGGCCACTGCACTCCGGGCAAAAACAGGAATTTCCCGAAATTGACCAGGGTGTTTTTTTTGACAGCGAAACTGCCAAACAAAAAATAAACCCTGCTCAGGTAGCGCTGATTGAACGACTCCAAACGTTATTAGAACATAAAAGCAAACCTGTTGGCGAGTAATTATTTTACCCCACAGGCCATGAGGGTTTCACTATGCCACTTAAACCGGACTCTTACCTTTGAGCGGATTGATATTGAATATCTTCCTCAAGGCATCTGCAAAAAATCATGTGGTTTTACTTTCTTTAAGGAATGGCTGCACATATTACAAGAATAGAAGGCACAAACCGTTCCGTGTAAGCAAATAACACCCAACCTTGCTCACGAAGTAGAGGTCGTGTTTTCGCTTAATACGTTTTTGCCGGAAATAGAAATAACCCAGCATCCGGTTTAAGGCATTTTAACCAGTCAGGACCACGGCGCCTTTTTATCTCCTTTTTGTTGATTGCCTTGGTCACACCGTGGAAATGGCAATGGTCAATCAAACCTTCACTGCTGCAAGCGTTCTTAAGGCGATAGACGTAACTAAGCTTGCGTCCCGGGTAAAACACCGCGAGCTTATCCTCCCCGGAATCACTGCTCCCATAAAAACCGACATCGAAGCCAAAACCGGCTGAACAAAGTAAAGGTTGAGCCTTCTTGTGTGGGAGAATCACCTTTATTTTTGGGAGAATGCTGGCGCACCCCCATCATGGGGAAGGCGATAAAAAACGAAATCGGAGAATCCAAAAAAGCTATTTTAAAATCCTAACACCTCCCTGCGTGAACAGCGGAACCCCGAGGTGGAGTCCTTAATCTTTGTGTGAAAAATTATGCGAATATAAAAGTTAGCTGTTTTGGTAATTATACGACAAGCTACGCTTCTTCCCCTTTCTCTTCCCTCCGGAGGTCTCATCCGCGATCAAAAGAACACATCGAAGTGCTTCATTGCCATAAGAAAATCGGAAAGATACCGGGGGTGGTGAGAAAAATCACCGTCCATTTCAGTAACACAATCAGCCTTTAATTCCAGCGCGCTAAGTAATCCGGCGATTTCTGCCTTTTCTCTCCTTCTTTCTTTTTCCCTTAAGAGCAAATGGACTTTCGAGTTTGCTTGAAAGATTTTTTCACTAAAGAAGCAGCCATATCAGGAAAGTCGTCATCAACAACCAGAACCTCGATCTTTTCTCTCGTGGAGAGGATTTCACTAATGAGCGATTCAATGTTGTTGGCTTCGTTAAAGGTGGGAATCAGTACCACCGTCTTCACGAGTTTTTTTATTGCTGGTGAGAGCGGTTAAAAAGGTAAATGGTGGTTTAAAGATTTCGCGTAGCTTTCTTGAGACGAAAAGGTGTTTCAGCTTTTCAGGCTGAACACTTTTCCAAAAGAAAATTGCTTGCGAACAAACAATGGATAAGGAATTTATTCCTTTTTTTCTTCTGGAGGGGGAACTTTGGTAACTGCCTTTTTAATGACAATCCTCTCTTCCTTTTTTTCCTGCTTTTTTTGTTCCCATTGGGTACGGAGGACTTTATTTTTTTCTCTTCGCCGTTCGCATTTTCTTTTTCGTCTTCGATCCAGCTCTTTATTTCGCTCTATTTTCGGCATGGTTTTCCTTCTGAAAAAATTTTTTGTTTAAATGTTCTTTTTGGCATCACCGTAAAAAATCTTCTTCGGGCAGTTCGATCACGCCCTACTTCTTTTTCCGTGCATGCCGAGTGCGAGACAAAAGTTTTCTGTGTTTGTGTTTTGTCATCTTTTTCCTACGCTTTTTTACAACGCTTCCCATGGCTTTACCTTATCCTGATTTATTAATAAACTTTTGTATCTTTTTTAAACCATAAAACGCTTAAGTTTTTATCTTTATAATTTCCTTATTAATAAATGTCAATAAAAAGGAACAAGAAAAAGTAATAACTTGAACTAAAAGGGTTTAAATGTTAAAAACAAATTCTTAAAAAAATCACTCTACTCAAGGAGGCAATAATGATACCGCGTTATACCAGGGGAAAAATGGCTAAGATCTGGGAGCCTGAAAATAAATTTGACCTCTGGCTCAAAATTGAAATCCTGGTTTGCGAAGCGCTTGCAGAAAGGGGAGAAATTCCTTCGGAAGCAATCGAAAATATTAAAAAAAATTCGCACTTTTCCGTTTCTCGGATTGACGAGATTGAGGAAGTAGTAAAGCATGATGTGATCGCATTTCTAACCTGCGTTGGGGAACATATTGGGCCAGATGCTCGCTATCTCCACCTGGGGGTTACCTCTTCAGATATTCTCGATACCTGTTTAGCGTGCCAACTTAAAGAAGCAAGTGAACTCCTTATCGAGGATATCAAACATTTCATGGATATCCTCAAAAATAAAGCTCATCACTATAAAAATACCATGATGATTGGCCGCACCCATGGAATCCATGCTGAACCCATCACCTTTGGTCTCAAAATGGCCCTCTGGCATGAAGAGATGCGCCGTAACTGGGAAAGACTTTTGGTAGCAAAAGAAAATATCAGTTTTGGCAAAATTTCGGGAGCGGTTGGAACTTTTGCCCATCTTTCACCAAACGTTGAGGAGTATGTATGTGCCCATCTTGGATTGCAACCTGATCCGATATCAACCCAGATTATTCAAAGAGACCGGCATGCGGCCTTTTTCGCCACGTTAGGGGTAATCGCAAGTTCTTTAGAAAAATTTTCATTTGAAATTAGACACTTGCAAAGAACTGAGGTTCTCGAATCAGAAGAGTTTTTCTCTCCAGGGCAAAAAGGCTCATCCGCCATGCCCCATAAAAGAAATCCTGTGCTTTCAGAAAACATTACCGGACTCGCCCGACTCGTGCGGTGCAATGCCATAGCAGCTTTGGAAAATGTTGCCCTCTGGCACGAACGAGATATTAGTCATTCTGCAGTAGAGCGGGTTATCGCACCTGATTCAACCATTCTCCTTGACTTTATGCTCAACCGGCTTTCCGGGGTTGTAGAAAAATTGGTGGTCTATCCGCAAAGGATGAAAGAAAATATTGAAAAATCGCGTGGTCTCATTTTTTCTGAGACAATCCTTCTGCTGTTAACGAAAAAAGGCATTTCCCGTGAGGAGGCCTACCGAATAGTGCAAAAAAATGCCATGGAAGTCTGGGATGATAAAAACAAAGACTTCAAGACTAACCTGTTGCACGATCCTGAGGTTTTACGCTACCTAACGGTCACCGAGATTGAAACCGCCTTTGACCTCGATCATCACTTCCGCCACCTTGATTACATTTTCCAACGGGTCTTCGGGAAGTAAAATATGACTATCCCCTTTAAAGCCGGTTTTATTGGGATTATCGGCCCTCCTAATGTCGGTAAATCTACGCTCCTTAATAGCCTAATCGGGGAAAAAATATCAATTGTTACCCCTAAACCTCAAACCACCCGGAACCGCATCCTGGGAATTAAAAACCTGCCGGAGGCTCAATTGATTTTTGTTGATACCCCTGGGATTCATCACACCAGAAAAAAATTTAATCTCCATTTAGTTCAGGCCGCGCAGGCAGCGTTTCGAGAAAGTGATCTTGTTCTCGTGATGGTTGAAGCAACGCAGGCCATACCACAAGATGAATTTCTTTTTGTTGTTGAATGCTTAAAGAACTTCGAAAAACCGGTTTTTTTATTAATCAATAAAATTGACTTAGTCGAAAAACAAGCGCTATTACCCTTTATTGATTTTTATCAAACGACATTCCCCTTTCGGGAGATAATTCCTCTCTCTGCGCTTCATGGTTCTGGCTTAGAACAACTGGAAAAATTTTTGTTAAGTTATATTCCCGAGGGCCCGAAATATTACCCAGATGACCTGTTTACCGACCAAACCGAAAGATTCATGGTAGCAGAAATTATACGGGAAAAAATTTTTGTTCTGCTCCAGCAAGAAATTCCCTATTCGATTGCCGTTGCGATTGAAGAATTTAACGAAAGAAAGCCTGGTGTAATCTTTATTCGAGCCACCATTTGGGTTGAAAAGTTATCCCAAAAGGGAATTCTGATTGGGAAGGAGGGTAAGATGCTCAAGGAAATCGGCAAAAGGGCTCGGAAGGAGATTGAGAATTTATTACATACAAAAGTCTACCTGGAACTTTGGGTAACAGTTAAAAAAAATTGGACCCAAAAAGAAGCCAGAATCAAACAATCGTTAGCCTCTTAAGTTCGTTTGCCTGCACGGAACTTAGGGCCTCTGGGGACAAAATATTCCTTTACAATAAAAATAGATTTCGCTATTATATATTTTTTAAAATTCCGGCTTGGACTTTTGAGCAGATACGATGGACAAAGAAAAGCTCGAATATTTTAAGAACCTCCTCCAAAAACAACTCTCTGATCTTTTGTTAGAAGTAGGCGTCACCGTTAAAACCATGAGTGATAAAGGTGAGTTGTTCCCTGACCCGATTGACCGCGCTTCCCTCGAATCAGACCGTAATTTTCTTCTTCGGATCCGAGACCGAGAAAGAAAACTGATCGGAAAAATTGAAAAGGCTTTGGAGCGAGTAGAAAATGGCACTTTTGGTATCTGCGAGAGATGTGGCGAGGATATTTCCGAGGAGCGGTTAAAAGCTCGCCCAGTAACGACCTTTTGCATTGACTGTAAAGCAGAGCAGGAGAACCAAGAAAAACTTATGGGCAGTTAACCTCATTGACTCCTTGATATGTAAAGCCACTTCTTCAAAATTCCCTATCAATTATAATCACTATTACACTCGGTTTTTGTGATGGTTGTAAACACGTTAATAAAGGTAACCACAAAAACGAATCACGAGGCTTTAAAAGAATATCCCAGGCGGATTACCGCATGAACTCAATCCCCTCCTTGGGTTGAAAAGGAAATCTTTTAACGTGAAAGAAGTTTACCTCAGTCTATCCCCAAAAAGCCTGCCCCCCGATCAAGCTGAACTTGTCCGAAAGCTTTCCCTCCTCCACGAAACCAGTCAAGCGATGATGACCACTATCAAGCTTGATGATTTGCTCCATATTATTATTACTGCTATTACCATGGAGGGTGGCTTTGGTTTTAACCGCGCCATGTTGTTTTTGGTAAATCACAACGCTCACACGCTGCAAGGCATGATCGGGATGGGTCCAGAGAGCGCTGAGGATGCACGGAGAATCTGGGATGAGTTTGCGCAGAAAAAAGTGGGGCTTTTGGAATGGGTACTTTCGCCGGAACGAACTTTATCTAAAGTTAAATCAAAGCTTGATGAGGTGTGTAAAAGTATTACCGTGCCTTTGCATCCTATTGATGGCGGCATTTTGGCGCGAACGGTTCTGGAGAAAACCTATTTCAATATCAATGATGAAAGGGAAGATGCGTTCATCTTGCAAAATATATTCTCCAAGGTGGGCGGTGGGCCTTTTGCAACCGTACCAATTATTGCTAAAAGCCAAGCAACAGGAGTAATCAAGGTAGATAACATCTATAACAATAAGCCCATCAATGAAGAAGACATAAAAATGCTGACCATTTTTGCCAGTCAAGCTGGAATGGCGATAGAAAATTCTCGTCTATACCACACTATGGAGCTTGCTCATAAAGAACTCAGAGAGGCTCAAGAAAAGTTGTTACACGCAGAGAAACTTGTGGCGCTCGGAGAAATGTCGGCCAGTATCGCGCACGAAATACGTACCCCTTTGGTTTCTATCGGCGGATTTGCGCGCAGGCTTTGTCGATCAAATCAATCCGAAAAAGAAAAAGAGTCCCTGGAAATCATCGTGAAAGAAGTTGATCGGTTAGAAGCTATCCTTAACCAGGTTTTGGTGTTTCCCCGGAAACCTTTTTTGAATCTTTTTCCCTCTAACCTAAACCAGATCGTTGAGGAAAGTCTTCATATCTTCTCAGAGGAACTTAGGCAAGATAACATTAATGTCATCAAGGAATTAACCCCAAACCTTCCCCTCGTATTTTGCGATTATCCCCAGATAAAACAGGTTTTTATTAACTTGATCGCAAATGCCCGACAAGCAATGACCATAGGGGGAGAATTAAAGTTTAAATCTTGCTTTTCCGAAGACGATAAGATGGTGATCGTTGAAGTAGAAGACACAGGAGGAGGAATATCGCCAGAAGTAATCGGCAATATATTTAATCCTTTTTTTACTACAAAAGATAAAGGACTGGGACTGGGCTTGTCCATAACTCATAAAATTATGCTCCATCATCAAGGAACGATCCTGGTTAAAAATGATTATGGAAAAGGGACCACATTTATATTGCATTTCCCTTTTCAAGCATAAAGGGTTTAAAAATTAACCAAGAAGGGGGTGATCAGCAGCGTTTTAAGCGATATCAATTTTTACCAGAGAAAATTTGAAGGCTTACTTAAAGAAAAATATTTACTTTTACTGTGTTCGGGTATAATAATTTTTACGGTAGGGTATTATTGTCTTATCAATGTGTTTTAAATGTCGAGGAGGTAGCTATGAGAAAGGTTGAAAAAGGACAAAAGACAATGGGCATCGCGGTTTTTTTTGCTCTTATTATCCCGCTTCTTTTCCTCGGGTGTTCTCCCAAAGTAAGCTGGATCAGTGCGCAACCCAGAGAAAAAGAATTAAACAAACTGGGGGAAACTTTCCAGATCCAAGCGGTCGCCCTTGACAAGGAGAATAAACCAGTAGCCAATGCTGTCCTGCAGTGGGTAAGCTCCAATCCTGCGATTGTCGAAGTTTCTAATACGGGCCTGCTAACCGCCAAAGGATCCGGCAATTCTGTCATAACTCTGACCTCTCCGAACACTGATGCCAAGGCGGTCATCCAGTGTAAGGTTTCAATTCTTGCGGCCATTAAAGTTGAACCCGAACAATTAGCAATGAAAGTAGGTGAGAAACATCAGCTGGAAGCCAAGGTGCTTAATGAGAGAAACGAACTCTTCGAAGACCAAGTGGTAGGTTGGGCTTCTTCGAATGACAAAGTTGTCTTTATTGATGACTTGGGCAACATTACCGCTGTTGCCCCCGGGGAAGCAACCATCACCGCTACTACACCTTCTAAAGGTCTTACCAACATGTACGGGAAAGCTACGATTACGGTAAAGTAGTAAAAAGCTGACTTCAACGACAAAGAAAAGCCTGTTTTTTTACCCACCGCACCAGCTATAATAGCGTGTGTCGGTGGGTAATTTTTTCCAAATCAGTGAGTAATCCCAAACAACAAAACTTTTATCGATCCGGTTATCAGTAACTCTTTCCCCTTCCCACCAAAAAAAATTCTCTGTCTATCCCCGGATTCTGACTCCAAATTTTTTTTCTAAATCCCGCATAACAAACAAGCGGTTGAAAAAAGTTATGCTATGCATAATACGCACCATCAAGGGCGCCCAATCCCCCCCTTATGCAATTCATTCTTAGGTTATGCTCTGTGGACCCGCAGGCTTTAGCCAATAAAAACAGTTTTTCGACCGCTTTTTTTTGGATCTCCCCCTCCGGGGGGATGTGCTTGAACCCTCATCTCTTTCCTTCTGGTCCTTGCGATTTACCAACGCTTCGCGCTCTAATAAACAAAAAGCCCTTTCTTCTCTTGAGAGAAGAAAGGGCTTTTTTATTTTCAGAAGAAAAAATTGTTATTTTGCTTTCTTAGAAAGAAAGCGAACGTCCGCATAGTCAGGCCCCATCCACTGCGGATTCTTATGGCCTTTGAAGTCGAGGATCGTTCGGTGATGATTGATATTGTCAACAATGTCAATCAACTCTTCCATGATCCCAACGCCTGTCTGAGAGAGGTTGTAATCCCGCACCCACGATCTCCAGAGCCGGCCTGACCAGTCATAACAATCATACTGAACCCCTGAACATATTTCCGGTTCAGCTATCCATACCCGCTTACTGTAAAGATAGGCCTTATCTCTGCTGTCCATTTCAAGGGGATAAACCCACCGTCTCTGCCAGGATCCGTAGTTGAGATAGGTTTGCGCACCGGATTCATCCACATTATAATCCGTGTACCCTGCTGATGCCCGGTCATTCGGCCAATCGTAGTCAATAAACGTGGGAAGCAGCATTTCTCTTGCCGGCAGCATTTTATAGTCATTCGGAAAATCCTTGGTCGAAAGTTTCTGCCAGCCAGTATTATAGTCATCCCATACCAAGTCAGAACCAAACAAGGGGTCCTGGGTATCTCGGCCAGACATCCTTCGAATTCTCCTCATGGAAGCAACAAACAAAAGGAACTCATCCGGCTTGTCCGCGGGTACATAGTGCTTCCGGACGTAAGAGGTTCCGGAAATATCTTGGGGATAAATAAAGGTGCCGGATATCACATAATCAATCTTTTCCGGATTGGGCTGGATTCCCTGAGGCATCCAGTCAGTGCAGCTCATATAACGCAACACGTTTAAGTGCTGGCGCAACTCCCGCTCGGGTTTATTGTCCCGCCCATAAAGGCGAAGCCGCATGGGTCGCATAGCAAACGTGTCGCCCAGATATTTCTGGCCATACCACTGAGCCAACTCAACCCCGTTCTTAGGATGTAAAAAGGGGAAACCCCCCTCATATCCTTCCAGGGTTAACCCGTCAGCTCCGATTTTCACGGTTTTTTCCGACAGAATGGTTTTTGCAATCCAGCCTTTTCCAAGATGGTACTGATCAGTCTCTTTGATCTTAATCGGAGCCAGCGGAGCATAGCAGCTCGGGTCAAAACGGTCATAGAGACTTTTTGGTAAAAGCTCAGCTAAACCAGGATATTGTTTATAATTGGTTCCATCAATCTTCATTCCTGGTTTTATTTCCGGCGCAACTTTACCTACTTTATCTTTTGTTTTGAAGCCGGTCAGCTTGGCAAACTCTGCCGCGGTTTGGGGGTCTGAGGTTTGCCAGCAATACGCTGATGAACTGATGCAAAAAACAACCCCAACAATAATGGATAAAACAATAAATGGTACTTTTTTCTTTTCCCAAGTCATATTATTTACCCTCCACTCCAAGTTGGTTATTCATTAATGTAAGGTGGCGGCAGTGATACCGCCACCTTACATGTTTTTTTGGGTTAGAACTGATATTGGATCCTGACCCACGCAGTATCGTGTCCCTGATACAAGCCAAAGGATTGCTGGGCATCATTTACTGTATATGGTGGGTAAGGGGCTCCAAGGGTTCTGTTATTGTTTTGATTCGCACAAATCCACAGGTAGCCGATTTCCGGCCGCCAATGATCTCCCCACTTGAAATCGATCTTGCTCTTTATCCAGGCGGAATGGGTATAAAAGTCATGCACATAGAGCATTGAAGGGGAAACCCTTTCGTTCATGTAATCGGTCTTAAGTAACAGGGTCGAATAAAACTGATTTTCCGGCCAGTACCATGCATAAGGAGCAAGCTGGAGAAGGTTTCCCGGATTTCCGCGGGTATAGATGTGGAAAAACTGGCTGCTCACAAAAGTTGCCTTTTTCGGGTTCCAGGGTATGGCCATATCCCAGTCAAACCCGACCATGTACCGGATCTGATCCTTTTTCACGGTGTCAAACAGGGAATAGGGCAGACCCGCCAAAGGACCTGAAGTAAAAAGTGTAGTATGATCAGTATTAAAGGTCTGATTAAAGCTATAGAGGCCTTCCACCCTGAGCACGGGGTTGGCAACCTGGCAGAACACCGGCCCAACGCCAAAAAGCTCGCGGCTCAAGGTAAAGCCCGCAACCTGTATCCGGGGCTGCACCTTATTAAAATATGCCGTAGAGCCAGGCGGAAAACCCATACCCTCAGTAACTGGATTGTAGCCCAAGGGGTCGTTGTGTAAAACTCCACCCCCATAACCACCCATTTTGGAACTAAGAATTTCATGGTCAGAGGTGTCAAATCCATGCCAGTAGTTAAGGGTAAGGAAGGTGTTGGCAATATTAAGCTTGAACCTCACGCCATATTCAGAGTTTTTGAGTGTAAAAGCGGGACCATCGTCAAACAGCTTGACCGGCACTGGTGCAGACGGCATGGGTGGCGCCCAGGCCCCCCACGAGTTCCCCATACTGGTAGGCCACGTAGTGCCACCCGAAGGGTACGCCCAAGGTGGAAGACCAGGTTGACCTTCGGAAGCCCATTGTGCCCACGGTCTGTTTTGGGCGTCCAAAGTGGATGGTAAAAGATCGCCAAAGGAATGGATGTCCCCGGGGTTCCAGTAAAGCGCAATCGCGTTATCATAAAACTTCCATAAATTTCCCGGATAAAATTCGGTCTGGACGATCAGCTTCGGGATCCGGACTTCTTCATACCCTTCAGTATCGTAGAACTGGAACATCCGCCGTGCATCGAGCGGGTTGATGATATCCATCACCCGCAAACCGTCGGCTTCTCCCCAGCCGATCTGCTGTCTTCCTGCCCGAATCAAAAACTGGGGTGTCGAATAGGTAAAATAAAGCTCCCGGACTATCTGATCCCATTGTGTATCCCATTCGAGGTGATCTCTTGAGCCACCATAGTATTGTTGCCAATGTTTGTTATCCTCTAACATGTAATACGCAAATCTCCCCACATCCGGAAGATCCGCTCGAAACTCGAGGTTATCGTTCCATTTGACGTTAGTATCCGCCAACCACATCTGGTAAGCGCCGTTTAACCCGCTTTGATTAGTGGGCTGCTCTCCTGGGTACCAAAAAGAAACTCTTGGCGGAAGAAACCATTAAAAGTCACTTCCTTGCCGCATATATTATAAATTTGGGCCGCTGCCGG
Organism: uncultured delta proteobacterium; assembly: GCA_963727835.1. Classification (GTDB taxonomy): domain Bacteria; phylum Desulfobacterota; class WTBG01; order JAGOGO01; family JAGOGO01. The sequence goes on along the minus strand of CAVSIB010000001.1, from coordinate 24,630 downwards.
AAAAGCAAAAGAAAAAACCATGAACAGCAAAGCCATGCTTAAAATAAATTTTCTTGTTTTTTTCATACCTTTCTGCCTCCTTAGTTATTTCATTACCTAAGTTAACCTGCTTTTTTCGGGTTTGCTTCCTCCACCTCCTTTCTCTATCAGACTTAAATTATTTTGTTTTTCAGAAATGAATAAACCAAAATAGATGATACGTAAAACAAACATCCCACGATAAAAACAAAATTTCTCCCCTTCATTTTTCTTTAACTATCATAATCAACGAGAAAAAATCAAGAAAAAAATTAAAACCTCTCTTTTTTCTCCCCAACAAAAATTAATAAAATAATCTATTTTTTCTCGCCGTCTCCTTCCTTTTTCAGGGCAATCATTTTTTTCTCATCAATGGTCAGAATCTTGACTCCCAGCATTTGAGATAAATTTTGGCTTCAGAACGTAAACCAAAGCTGGATGCAGAGTAAGGACGGCAAACATATTTACTGATAAAAGCAGAGCCAATAAGAAACCCATTTGAGCTTGAAATCGTAAACTCGATAAAAAATACCAGCTCAAAAGGGGCAAAACCAGAGTGAGGGCAGAATAAAGCACCGCCAGAGCAGTAGTCTGAGACCCCACCGCGATACTTGCCGCCCAGTCTTTTGTCCTGGCATATTCTTCCCTATACCGGCTGTATAAATAAATCCCGAAGTCAACACCTACGCCCACGCCGACCGCGGAAACCGGAAGCGTGTTAATACTTAAACCGATTTTCGCGAAACTCATGAATCCAAAGGCAACGATATTGGAAATAACCAGGGGGATAACCAAAAGAAACCCTGCCAAAAAAGACCGGTAGGTTAAACAGCACATGAGGAATATGGCAATGAGAATCGTGCTGTCAATCTTCAGATGGGCTGCTCCCAGCTCTTCATTTACCGCAGTCTCCATCCCGATAACCCCGCCTGCGAGCAGAAATTCTCCCTTATCAATTTGTTTCGGATAAATGGTAAAAAACTCATTCACGTTTTTGCGAATCCGGTCGATGGTATCCTCAGTATGGTTCTTGAAAAACATGAGGATATTGCTGTTGTAAAATTTCGGATCAGCATACCGGTCCATATCTCCGGGAACACTTTTTGACTGAAAAAGAAAAAGCATGGTGTTACATAAATCCGCACCAGGGATAAACTTCCAGAGCGGATTTCCATCATGAAATTCTTTGTTCAGCTTTCGAACAATCGGGGCAAGCGAGGCAGAGCCTCCGTAAATATCAGGCAGACGGGAAGCCATGAAACGGTCCATGGCCTCAAAGGTTTTGAGCACCTTGGGGTCTTTAGAAGCAAACTCCTGATTGCCCCGGAAAAAAACCAAATAATTATCCGCCCCGGCTTTGTCAAAGGTCTTATTGATTGCAGCATAATCTTGATTGTAAACCGAATGGGGCTTTAGGATCGGTGATCCGGGGTAGAGGTCTCCTACTTTTAACTGTGTCGCTTTGAATGAAAAAATTCCGGTAAGCAGGATAAAGCCCCCAATAACCACACCCTTCGTCACTTTGCCAGTGGAAAAATTAGACAGGGCGAGGTTAATATGACTAATGATACTGGTCCTTCGTTCCGGGTCTTTTGCCTTGGGGGGTGGCAAATAATAGCAGATAACCGGGGCCAGAATTCCCGCCCCCGGGAAGATTGAGAACATCCAGAAACTCATGATCACCGCCAGCTGCTGCATCAATACTATTTTTGCCAGATAAATGACCGCAAACCCCATCACTTCAGCGAGGATAGCCGAGATATTGGGAAGGAACATGGTGCTTATGGTTTCAACAGCAGCCACCTCCTTGCTGCCTGACCGATGATACTCTTCAAAAAAGCGGTGGGTAATCTGAACCGTATGGCTTAGCGCCCGCGCGCCTACCAAAAAGGGAAGAACAAAAAGAAGCGGGCTCAAGTTTATCCCCATATAGCCGGTAAACCCTAACCCCCAGATCGTGCAAATTGAACCTACCAATAAGGGCACAAGCGTGCCCTGCCAATTGCGGAAAAAGCCCCACATTAAGAGAACCATAAGGAAAATGCTCACAGCAAAAATCTTCATCATCTGAGGCCAGTAGCTGTAAATCCACCCCAGCAGCACCGGCTTGCCAATCATGTGGAGCGTGGTATTTTGATCCTCATATTTCTTTTTTAACCCCATAAAGAATTGAAACAATTTACTATAGTCAACATTCTCCTTAAATTCTGAAATAATAAGGGCTGCTTTCCCGTCACGGCTCACCAGCACTCCATTATACAGGGGGTTGGAGAAAATATTTTCTTTCATAAAGGTAAGCTCTTCCTTAGTCTGCGGAATCGTTGGCCACATCAGACCATTCATCTCCACGTTTCCCCCGGAATAGCCCCGTATATATTTCATCTTCCGCTCGGAAATCGAGGCAGTAAGAAGCATGTAGGCGTCATTATTGAAGGTAATGGCATCAGAAATTCCCTTTACCTTCAATAAAGTCGGGGTGTTAAAAATATCGCCATCCTTGACCTTTAATGCGATGAGCACCGTGCTCGCCCCCCCGAACTGGGAGCCAAACTCTTTATGCAGTTTTACAAAAGGGTGGCCGAAGGGAAACATATCTTCCAAAACCACATTGACCGATATTTTGGTAATGCCGTAAAGGAAAACACCGGTTAAAACAAAACCAATAAGGATCAATACCACTACCCGGTGTTTTACAATTCCTTTTGCCCATGCCTGAACATCCAGTATCATAACTTTTCCCTCGTTCTACTCGTTATAGTTGTTAATTATTCGCTAATTGCTATTTCTTCCCATTCTTTGCCATTGGTTGCGCTCTTAAATACCCTGAGATTTTCTCCTACCATCCAGATGGCGTTATCCGCAGCGCTCATTCCATATAACCAATTATATTGAATATTGTCTTTAAACTGGCTTGGATTCCATGTCGTTCCTCCATCCTCGGTATAGAGCACCGTTCCCTGCCCAGAAATGACACCGTGGCTAGGATCTTTAAAGAAAACTTTATAAAAAGGTATTTTTTTCCCCAGGCCCGCATTGACTCTCTCCCACGTCTTGCCCCCGTCCTTGGAATGAAGAACTATAGAGTCAATACCAACAACCCACACATTCTGATTATCTAACGCTTTGCAGGAAAAGAAGACATTCTCCACCCCGCTCGCCTGATTACTCCACGTCTTGCCTCCATCTTCAGTTGCGAAAATGCTGCCAAATTCTCCCACAGCCCATCCATGAAGCTCATCGGAAAAACAAATATCATAGAAGATTGCATCCCCTCCGCTTAACTGGGAATTCCACGTGTTACCCCCGTCCTCGGTAACCAGAACTGTTCCCCACTCACCGACAACCCATCCTTTCTTCGCATTTAAAAAATGCACTGCCGTAAGAAAAATATCCTCGCTTATTTTTTGCTCCGACCAGGTCTTTCCTCCGTCCGTGGTGTGGAGGATGGTAGGGCCATAACCTACTGCCCAGCCGTTATTAGGATCAACAAAATCAACACCCGTAAGCACTGTTGTTTTTCCGCTTTTTTGATAAGTCCAACTTTTACCTCCATCCTCCGTATGAATGATGGCGCCGTAATAACCAACTGCCCAGCCTTGGTTGGGGTTTACGAAATCTATACTAAAAAGATTGTCTTTGAGACGTATGGGGTTGGGGTTACCGGGGTCGCCAAAAGTGAGGAAAGGAAGAAAAAAAATAGCGAGGCAAAAAACAATAAAGGGGAAAAACTTATTTCTTTTTTTCATGTAAGTACCTCTTTTTCTTGAAAGTGCTTTAACAATGAGCAAAATTATTTTCCCTTACCAAAAAGTTTATGCTGGCCTTAGTTCTTAATGACTAATCCCCCTTCCAAATATTAGGTATTATGTTTATTTAATTAAATAAAGTCGGATAGTTTAACAGGAGTGAAGTCTCTCTACCTCAAAAAAATTATTCTTTTCTTTTTATTCTATCCACCTTAATTGTCAATCAGGAAATTTCTGATTTTTTTCAGAAAAATTTCTGAAAATTAAAAATAGCAACAACACATTAAGATAAGTTTTTTATTTTTTTAAAACTTTACCAAAACTGAAAATTAATAAGTAAACATTTCTTAAAGCTGTATAATTCCCTTTTTTATGGCTAACTTAGTAAGATCAGTGATGTTTTTAGCATGAAGTTTTTCCATAATATTATATTTGTGAGTTTCTACAGTCTTTCGGCTTATCCCCAGAGTTTCCGCAATCTCCTTAATAGATTTTCCTTCTGACAAAAGTTGAAAAACCTCTCTCTCTCGCAGGCTGAGAGATTCAAACCCATTAGCATTATTAATATTATTATTACTGTCATCTAGTTCTTTCACATAATTCAACAAGATTTCTGATGAAATGGTAGTAAAATAAGTTCCGCCTCTTTCCACTGCTTTTATCGCGCTAACCAGATCTGACATAGGGTCTTTTTTCAGGACATAAGAGGAAATACCAGCCTTAAAAAGATCAATCACGTATTCCCGGTTGGAATACATGGAAAAAATAATTATTTTTATACGAGGATCCAGCTTTTTTATTTGCAACGTGGCATCAATCCCGTTTAAATCCGGCATAGATATATCCATGATAACAATATCGGGTTTTAAAGATTTTGCCTTCTTTATAGCCTGATGCCCATTAAGCGCTTCACCTATTATCTCAAGGTCGGGAGAGACGCTGAGCGCACTTTTAATCCCTTCAATTACCACCCGATGATCATCTACAATAAGCACCTTTGTCTTCGTCATTTTTCAACCTCTCTTAACAAAAAAGCCGACTCTTAAACTGCTCCATTCACAGGGGTATCTTCGCTACTAAATGCACTCCACCCCCAACCCGTGATTCAACCGTGAAGTTTCCCTTCACCTGCACCACCCGCTCTCGCATAAAAACCATCCCCAAGGGAACCTTGCCTGTGGGGGAACACTTTTTTTCTCTTGGTTCAAATCCAATCCCATCGTCTTCCACGCTCAAAGCAATGGAGTTCCCCTTGGTAACGAGGTTCACAAAACAGTTCTCTGCCTGAGAATGTTTAAGGACATTACACAGGGCCTCCTGCACCACACGGAAAATCGCAAGTTCTTTTTCTGCGTCAAATCGTTTGGGAATACCCCGGTTAAAAAAATGGATCTTAATCTTCGCATGGTCTTGTAATTCCTTGAAAAGGTCGCGCAGTGAGGGAACTAACCCCAGATTATCTATCATGCTCGGCCTCAAACCGTAGGCGGTTTTTTCAACATCCTCTATGGCTTGGACTGTTTTCGTTTGTGCTTTTTCAACCAAGGCGCCTAAAGTATTATCGGTTTTTGCGGCCCGACCATGAATCATGTCTAGATCTATTTTTATGGTAACCAAGGACTGCCCGATGTGGTCATGCAGGTCCATGGAAATTTTCTGGTTATGCTTTTCCAGCAACTGAATAAGCCGTTTGGATAAAAGCTTCCGCTGTCTATGCTCTTCTATGAGTTGTCCATTTAACCGTTTTAAATCTTCCTCCGCTCGTTTACGCTCGGTAATGTTGAGAGCTATTTCAATCACCCCTTTTACCTCTCCTTGTTCACCAAAAAGAGGTACAGCGCGTATATCCCAGATAGTTCCGTCTGGCATAATAGTTTCTTTGACTTCTGTTTTCCCCGTGCAAAAACACCGTTGCACGGGGCATGCGGTACAGGCCGTTGCTCGAGAACGCCATACCTGACAACAGTGGTGCCCGACAAAATCGGAAACTTTTTTGTTGAATGCCCCAGCCGCTCCCTCATTGGCCCAGATGATTTTTAAATCCGGAGCAATCAGGGTCAGACTGTCGGGAATTGCGTTTAAAAGCCCCTGAAACTCCTGATAAAGCGATCGGTACTTTTCTTCACTTGCACGCAGTTCCGCTTCCGCCCGCTTGCGCTCGGCAACATCCCGTACGATCGCGATCACCAGCGGCTCATTGGGAGGAGGGAGCCGGTTTAAGCTTACTTCAGTGTCGAAAATGGTCCCATCCAGCTTCTTGTGTTTCCATTCAAAAAACTGGGGAGTTCCCTGTTGGGCGGCAAGAATGGCGGACACCGATTTTTCTTTGGAAGACCGGCCGTCAGGCTGCCTTTCCGGAGAAAAAGTGTAAGGAGGTTTTCCAATAATAGATTTCTTGCTGGTTAAACCAAAAATTTCCAAGGTTTTTGTATTACAATCAATGAAACAATCTCCTTGCACAGTAAAAATAGCATCATGAACAGATTCGACCAGGGTATGAAATTTTGTCCCATTTTCGATTAAGGTTTTTTTTGTCTTTTGAGGCTTGGAATTGTTTTTGCCCAACTTCGCTATCTGTTTTCGCAGGTTCACCAATTCTGCGCTTAACCCTGCGTTGGTTTTATTTTTATATTCCATTTTATAAAGATGCTCCTATCGATGCCCGTATTAAAAAACATCCCCCCTCCTCACGTCTTCATTGCGGAGGAATCATTTACTTGCGCCAATTGTTAACCGACGATCATTCATCATGATTTTTTTGTCTTAGACATACAAAACCCCTGGATATTTGGAACTCTTTTTTACAATGGCAACTCTACCAACAAATGCACTCCCCTCCCAGGCCGTGATTCAGCCGTAAATTCCCCATTAAGCTGAACCACTCGCTCTTGCATAAAAAGCAATCCCAAAGTAACGTTGCTTCCTGAAGAACACCTTTTTCCCCTTGCCTCATCAAAACCATGACCATCGTCTTCCACACTCAGCATAAGGGAGTCTCCTTTTTTGACCAGATTCACAAAACAGTTTTTTGCCTGCGCATGTTTAATAACATTAGTCAGTGCCTCCTGCACCACGCGAAAAATAGCGACTTCTTTTTCTTGATCAAATCGTTTCGGAATATCCCGAGTAAAAAAATGAATCGCAATATTCCTCTGCTGCTTTATTTCTTTGAACAGGTCACGAAGTGCGGGCACTAACCCCAAGGTATCAATCATGCTCGGCCGCAACCCATAGGCAATTTTTTCAACATCCTCTATCGCTTGAAGGGTTTTATGTTTTGCCTTCTCGATCCAAGGTGTGACGCTCGTACCAGTTTTCCCTATCCGCTCGGAAATCATGTCCAAATCTATTTTAAGGGTAACCAAAGTCTGGCCAATATGATCATGCAGATCCATGGAAACTTTCCGATTACGCGTTTCCAGTAACTGGATAAGCCGTTTGGATAAAAGCTTTCTCTGTCTATGTTCTCCCACGAGTCGTTCATTTAAACGTCTTAAATCTTCCTCCACTCGTTTGCGCTCGGTAACATCTCTTACGATCGCAATCAGACTTGACTCATGGGGAGGGGGAAGCCGGTTTAAACTTACCTCAGTATCGAGGATGGTTCCATCCAGCTTCATGTGTTTCCATTCAAAAAACTGAGGTGTTCCTTGTAGGGCGGCATCCATTGCTTCCATGGCCTTCTCTTGAGAAAGTCGGCCGTCTGCTTGCCTTTCCGGAGAAAACTCGTAGGGAGCTTTTCCGATAATGGCCTTCGCCTTGTTTAAACCAAAAATTTCAAGAGTTTTTGTATTGCAATCAATAAAAAAATATTCTTTTACAATAAAAATAGCATCATTCGCTGATTCAACGACCGTATGATATTTTGGTTCGTTTTCCATTAATAGTTTTTTTGTTTTTTTCGGCTTAACAATTTTTTTCTCCAATCTCGCATTTTTTTTGCGCAACTGCATCAATTCAATTATAAGCTCTGCTTTGGTTTTGTTGGTATATTCCATTTTTGAAATATTCCTCTTTGGGAAACAAAATCATTTATTCCCAAAAAAATAAAGATAAAATAAAGATATCATAATAATGCTCAGTAAATTTGTCAAACATTGCCAGATGTAGGTAGCGTATCATAAGGCTGTAAAAAGATTTACGATCTTCTTTGCCAATAAGGTAAACGTATCAGTTTAAAGTTTGAGAAATTATGTGTTTCGTTTCCATAATAACTCGTATAGAAAACTGGACGGTTTTGTTGAAAAAATCTTTTTATGACAACACCAACTAACCCGGGGAAAGTGTTCATAAAGCCAAGGGGAAAAAACTCATTGAGACCATCAAAATAATGCCCTGCCTGGATAGAAAGGATGCAGGTGCATGGGCCTAGGTATGAAAAATGGGCTGCCGGTGGAGCAGGAAAGCTACAGCATTACTGTGAATGGGTAGTCGGGGGGAGGGCAGATGCTCTTAGCTACTTTAGTTTTCCATTACCGGATTTTAAGTTTCGGTGACTTAAAAGCGCACCTCAGGGGAAAAGGATGGCACGTGACTTTAGAGTAGTCCTGTGAAGGTAGGTGGATCAAATTACCAAAACGTTGTTGATAGAACCGAAGGTATTAAGAACTGTTTTATCATTGTGGGGATCGTTCCACCATTCTCCATCCACAAAAAACTTATATTCATACCTTCCTGGAGCAATGAGTATAGTTTTGCTCCACACTCCCTCTTTATCTTTCTTCATAACGTGAGTTTTAGAATTCCAGTTATTGAAATCACCCGTAAGACTCACCTTCTGGGCGTCTGGAGCCTCTAATTTAAAGAATACTCTCCCCTTTTTTGGTTTTGCTTGTTGCCATTGCTTCACCCCTTTCTTTTAAAGACATTTTGTCTTAACTGAGAGAATTGGCCTTAAAATAACTCTTATTGTTTTTTTCATTAATCATTCCTTGGTGATTGTCAACCACCCCGCAGGTTTTGCTCAAAAAAGAGACAGCATTTATCCTTTCCTGGGGTTAGAAAAATACGCGCAGTTGTTATTGTCCAAGAAATCTCCAATAAATTTGCAAAACCACAGTGGTAAGAAAGTAACCTAAAGGCACGTTTATCAAAACCCCGATAGTAAATGCCCAGAAAGGTTTCATACCAAAGATAACCAGGTCTTTGAATCTGGTGGTAAGTCCAAGCTTAAAAACCACAAACCAAAAGCCCAGAGGCCGATCCAGATCGCCCAGTAGTCTTCAGTCTGTTTAATAGCTTGGTTTTTTTAAGTCATCGTTTATCTTCCATTTCTCTATCTCCTCAACTTTGGATAAAGGTTGGATTAAAATTCCTCAACCTATTGGTAGGATAAGACAAATTCTTCAAAAATGTCAAAAGGAAATGGCATGAAAAAAGGGGCCAAAAGTTGCCAATAAGAATTTTCTATGATACTGACCTACCGAATATTCTTGCTTAAAAAATTCATAATAGCAAAAGATTGGATACATTTATGTGGGAAGTGCTGAAAACCGCTCAAGGGGTAGCAGAAAAAAGCCTCTTGGTAAAGATCGATGAACAAGCTTTAATTAATTTTTCCGCAAAGTTTAGCGCTGAAAAGATTGCGGAGCCATCGTGGAATACCTTTTATCACTTTTGCGGGACAAAAGAAGAAACGATCGCATATCTCTTGGTCCTCGATAGCATTAATTTTTGTTTTTGGCCCGCCCTCGGCAATCCAAAGTGGGAAGTCGAATACCAGTCAGAAAAATTGTCCGGCTATTTCGCGCTCGCCGCCTCACTGAAAAAAGCACTCGAATCAGGAGTGCCCCTTACGAATGCTCAGTATCTTGCGGAACTTTCTTCAAAGGAATTCAAAAATTTTTTGGGAGGAAAGGGTGATTTACAGCTTTTGGAATCCCGCGTGCGAAGCCTCAATGAATTAGGCCAGATGTTGATGCGCGAATATAAAGGTAAAGCTTATAATTTGGTCGAAACAGCTAAACAAAGTGCAATACAACTGGTCCGTTTGGTAACAGACAAGTTACCATCTTTCCGAGATAGTGCAGAATACCAAGGCAAAAAAGTTTTTTTCTATAAACGAGCGCAACTTTTTGCCGCTGACCTTTACGGATCATTGCAGGGAAAGGAGTGGGGCTTTTTTCACGACATTGACCTGGTTACCGCGTTTGCTGATTATAAATTACCCCAGGTACTTCGGCACATAGGAGTATTACGTTACGAAAAAGCCCTGGCTCAAAAAGTCGACCACCACACCCTCCTTGATGCTGGGAGCCCGGAAGAAGTTGAAATTCGCGCCAACACAATCTGGGCAGTGGAGCTTATCCGTCAAGAACTTCTCGTGCGGGGAAAGAATTTAAAAGCAATGGAAATTGATTGGATTCTGTGGCACCTGGGACAGCATGAAGACTATAGGGCACACCCTTATCACCGAACCCTAACGGTCTTTTACTGATATTTAGCTGAGAAAAATCAGGGAAGCAATTAAAGGAAACCTTAAGACAAGAATGACTTCAGTACCATTGAGGTTCAAGCCGTTAACTGGCGCACGTCAAATGGCACCCCTTTTTTCTCATCCCGTACTAAGGAAATAGCACCTAGGGAGCATTGGCTGGTACACACGCCGCAGCCCATGCAGCGCTCCCAGGTAAAATGAATTTCTTTGCCCTGCAACAAAAGGGCATTAAACGGACAGGCCGCAACGCACTTTTCGCAAACCGTGCAGCGGTTTTTATCAATCTGAGATATATAGCCTGAAGATATTAGGAGATGCACTCCATAATTCTTCATCGCTTCTAATCCCCCGCAACAGCATTTACAGCAGTTACAGATAGCATAAAACCGCCCCAGACAGTCATCCTTAAACCAGGCGGTATGCAGGTGCCCGTGCTCGTGTTCTTTTTCAAGAATTGTCAGGGCCTCAGCCTGAGTAACCTTGCGACTAGTTTTAGGGTGATGTTCCAGAATAAAATCCACAAAAGGTTGCCCGATAACCATACAAACCTGGGTTGGTTTACAGGGGTTAACGCGGGCATGACGACACGGGCATTCATACAGAACAATCTCCGGTAAAGCGTTAAGAACCAAACTGCGCGCAGTAGGATAAGGTATAATATACTCCAAGTCCTTCAGAGGAATATCAACGTTGAGCGTAATAATCGCTTTTGCATGGTCGTTTGTTAAAATTTTTCCATGGTAGCGCTCAGGAAGCCATTTGTTGATTAAAAGGCCAAACGCCAAAGGAGTATAAGCGATAAAGAAGCGCACATACTGCTTGGTCCAACGACCATAGATATACGCGTGCAAAGCGCTTAAACTGAAGCTACGCCTTAAACCACGCTCACGCATCATTTTCACCGATGACGGGAGCACAAGCCTTCCGCGTTCACCAACAAGCCAAAAAGCCATTATCACTATCAGCGTTACTACACCGATTATGAGAATACCAATCATAAAAAAAACCCTATTTTCTATTTAAAAATAGAATAATAAATATCATAACTTCGGCCTATCTCACAAGCAGAAGATTTTTGATTAATCTTTTTTCGAATTTTTATCATTATCTCCTGTGAAACGAGTTGCCGGGGAAGTAAGCATCAAGGGCAATAGCCTGCCAAAGGTTGACAGCGCAGAAAAAATCATTAAATAAGAAAAAGCCATCCAGAAATTTAACCTTCAGAACCTTGCCATTTTAAAACGGCTTCAGTCCCTGCCCTAAATGGCTTTGTTTTGGAAAAAAAGAATTTCCCTCGAAAATAATCTTTGCTTTCACCCTCCTCCTGTTAAACCGCTCAATCTTACCTCTTCCCTGAGGATGGCAGGTGTGCCAAAGATGTGTTTTATACCCTGCTGGGACAGATACTCTGCCAGAAAAACTCTGCGGAAGTATCCGAAGGACAGCCCCAAGAGATTTAACCTCACTTGTGGAAAAAGCCATCATCGAGATGAAAGGCGAGCTTAAAGGGGCGTATTATGCCCTCTCCAAGACCGTCACAATATAGGACATTATGGGACATCATTAAGGGACATGTTATGGTTGGGTCGATTGTTCTTTGTTGGCCATGCAAAATATTTTTCTATGCAATTTGGCATAAGTCAGTATAATAAAAGCGAGTGCTTAATCACTTTATCTGGATAGCTAAGAAAAAAATAAGAGGCTAAAAAAATTTATAAGTATTTGAAATAATTAAGTTGCCCCCGTAGCTCAGCTGGATAGAGCAAAGGATTCCTAATCCTTGTGTCGCACGTTCAAATCGTGTCGGGGGCGTAATTTTTTTAGAGAGACAAAACTCCTTCATTATTTTTTGTCCAAATAAATTTCCTTTATATGGCTTTAATTTTTATTGCTCTTACGTGGAGTTTTTCCGCCCGAACAGTAAAAAGAAGTTTTTTTCAAAGAGCTGGTGTTTACTGCTTTCCTAGAGGGGTAGAATGTGAAGAAAAGAGTCGTTCTTATTTCTTTCCTTGTCCTTCTGATCGGAGTAAGTCTTTTAGTATACCTTGGGCAAAGGAAAGCTAAACTCAAAGAACTTTATTACTCGGGGACCATCGAAGCCAAGGTTCAGTCGGGATTAGGCTTTCAGGTGGGCGGGAAGGTAAAAAAAGTCCTAGTGGATGATGGTTATCTCGTAGAAAAGGATCAGGTTCTTGCTGAACTTGACCAGGAAGAATTTATCGCCCGAAAAGAAGAAGCAGCCGCAAATTTAGATAAGGCTGTAAAAACTCTGCAGGAGCTGGAGACCACGTTAAGGGTTAATCAGGAATTTCTCCCCGAGGACGTAACAAGAGCCAAAGCCGGCGTCGCCAGCGCCCGGGATACCGTGGAGAAAACGCAAAAAGACAAAAATCGGTATGATAAACTCTTTGAACAGAAGGTGGTTTCCGAAAAAGAGTGGGATCGGGTTACACTCGAGTATGATATTGCCCGTGCCCAGCTCAATCAAAACGAAGCCCTCCTTGCCCAGGCGCAGAGCAACTTAAAAAAAATCGAAACAACAGAAAAACAAATCGAAGTGGCCAAGGCCCAAGTTAAAGTGGCTCAGGCAAACCTTGACCTGGCAAATTTTCAACTCAACTACACCACCTTACCGGCGCCTTTTAAAGGGATTATCACCACCCGCAACGTTGAACCGGGAGAAGTTGTTAATCCTAACCGTGAAGTTTTTACCCTCTCTGACCTGTCTACCGTGGATTTGAAGATTTTTGTGGACGAAACCGAAATTGGTAAAGTCAAGCCCGGGCAAGCGGTGGAAATTACCATCGATACCTTTCCCAATAAAGTTTATAAGGGCAAGGTTTCCTATATTTCTCCTGAAGGAGAATTCACCCCAAAAATCATTCAGACCCATAAGGAAAGAGTCAAACTTGTTTACCTTGTCAAAGTAAACATCCCCAATCCTAACCTTGAGTTAAAAACAGGGATGCCTGCCGATGCCTGGGTGCGATGACCGACCCATTATTGAAGTTGAAAACCTTTCTCTCTATTTTGGCCCGATAGAGGCAGTCAGTGACGTATCATTTCGGGTAAGAAAAGGAGAGATATTCGGTCTGGTAGGCTCAGACGGCGCAGGCAAGTCTTCACTCCTTCGGGTAGCGGCAACGCTGATCAAACCTTCTTCCGGTAGAATTCTCATTGATGGTTTAGATGTTGTAATCCAAAAACGAGCAGTAAAGGCAAAATTTGGTTATATGCCCCAGCGCTTTGGGCTTTACCAAGACCTCACGGTTGAGGAAAACCTCGAGTTTTTCATGGATATATTTGGCCTGACCGGAAACGAGCGAACTGAGAGAAAAGAACGCTACTTAGATTTTTCCAATCTCCTTCCGTTCCTCAATCGGTTAGTTGGCAATCTCTCAGGCGGCATGAAACAGAAACTCGGTTTAGCCTGTGTCCTGATACATGAGCCAGAGGTTCTCATTCTGGATGAGCCCACAAACGGGGTTGATCCGGTCTCCCGCCAGGAGTTCTGGAACATGCTTTCCCAAATGAGAAAAGTTGGAAGAACCATTCTCATCTCTACCGCCTACCTTGATGAAGGTGAAAAGTGTGAACATTTAGCGCTTATGCACCGATCGAAAATTTTGGCGATCGCAACTCCTGAGGAAATACAAGCCGATTTCCCCAGCCTTGAACAGGCAATGATTCATAAAATTCAAGAAGTTGACCAAGGGCTCCTCGATGAAAAATTCAAATCCTGAGGTCGTGGTTGTAAAAGACCTGGAAAAAAGGTTTGGCCAGTTTGTGGCGGTAAATCAGATTTCCTTTTCGGTCACGCGAGGTGAGATATTTGGATTCCTCGGGCCTAATGGAGCAGGAAAGTCTACCACCATCAGAATGCTCTGTGGGATCATAACCCCAAGCTCTGGGTACGGTCAGGTGGCAGGGTATGATATTTTTACCGAAGCCGAAGAGATCAAAAAATCGATCGGGTATATGTCCCAAAAATTCTCACTGTATGGAGACCTTACCCCATATGAAAACATTCGTTTTTATCTGGGGATATATAATGTCCCCCCGGTGAAGTGGAAAGAACGGAGTGAATGGGTTTTAGAGCTCACGCGTCTCCAAGATGTCCGGGACCGGCTTACTCGGGAATTACCACCCGGCTGGCGGCAACGTTTAGCCCTTGGTTGCGCCTTGCTCCATCAACCCGAGATCCTCTTCCTCGATGAACCTACTTCCGGAGTTGACCCCATCACCCGCCGGCACTTCTGGGAGTTTATTGGTCAGTTGAGCGAGCAAGGGGTAACCATCTTCGTAACTACCCATTACATGGATGAAGCAGAGCATTGCAAAAGGGTTATCCTCATCAACGAAGGGAAAATCGTTGCTGATGGTGCTCCGGCAAAGATTATTACGGAGACCTGTCCCGACCTTCCTCAGGCAAGTCTCAATGACGCTTTTATCCGTTTGATGGCAAGGAGAAATACTTGAGCATCAAAAAAATTCAGGCAATTGCCCGAAAAGAGTTTTATCACGTTCTCCGGGACTTTCGAAGTCTGTATCTTGCTTTTTTGTTTCCTATTATTCTCATTCTCCTTTTTGGCTATGCGCTCAGTCTCGATATTGAAAATGTAGAGGTCGTAGTAGTCGACCACGATCAAACCGAATTCAGCCGTTTGTTCATTGATAAACTCGATGCTTCTTCCTATTTCCATGTTCAGCACTATCTTCCTAAAGATAAAGATGTCATCGGATATTTAGACCATGGCTGGGCAATAATGGGAATCATTATACCTCCAGGCTGGACGAAGGATATTAAAGCGGGTCGGGAAGCAGAACTGCAGGTTCTGTTGGACGGGAGTGACCCCAATACTGCCAACCTCGCACAAGGATATATTGCCGCATTTATTTCTGGCTTTAATCAAAAGCTCCTCCTTGATTTTCTCGATCGTAAAGGTTTAGAGCAAATAAAACCCCCGATTGAAGGGCGAATACGCGTCTGGTTTAATGAGGACTTGGAAAGCCGCAACTTTATCGTCCCGGGAATTATTGCGATCATTATCATGATTGTAGGCGCGGTGCTTACCTCGCTGGTCATTGCCCGGGAATACGAAAACGGAACTATGGAAACCTTGCGGACCCTTCCGCTGGAGGCGGAGGAATTTTTGATCGGTAAGGCTATCCCGTATTTTTTTATTGCTTTGGTTGATGTCTTGGTTGCAGTATTGATGGGTCAGGTGCTTTTTGATGTAGTTATGAAGTCTAATTTCTGGTTGATGATCCTTGCCACCTGCCTTTATCTTTTTGTCGCCTTGAGTTTAGGGCTATTAATCTCGGCGGGCACGAAGTCGCAACTCGTGGCCAATCAGGTGGCCGTGCTTGCCACCTATCTTCCGTCACTTTTACTTTCTGATTTTGTTTTTCCCATAACAAACATGCCCAAAGTATTACAGGGAGTAACTTATATTGTCCCGGCTACTTATTTTATCGACATTTTAAACGGTCTCTACTTAAGAGGTGTTGGATTAGAGCATTTATGGAAAAGTTATTTTGTGCTCCTTATCATGGTTATCATTCTTCTCGCGCTCAATGTTCGGAAGCTCAAAAAAGGAGAAATGTAACGTGAATTGGATAAGAATACGCGAATTTGTTCGGAAAGAATTCATTCAGCTTTTCCGGGATAGAAAGAGCCGACCGCTTTTAATCATTGCCCCCATTCTTCAATTGCTGATATTTGGATATGTAGTCTCTACTGATGTGCGTGACATCCGAGTCGGTTTTTTAGATCAGTCCAATACCGTGGAAAGCCGGATGGTAAAAGATGGATTTGACGCTAATAAAACCTTTCGTATAACACATAGCTTTGATAATTCAAGGGACTTGGAAGAAACCTTGCTTAAAAGAAACGTTGACCTGACTGTCACGGTGTGGCCGGATTTTAGCGACCGGATAAAAAAAGGGATGTCAGCTCCCCTTCAGATTTTCGTGGATGGAAGCAGAAGTAATATAGCTGCGGTCCGAATCGCTTATACCGCCCTAGTGTTAGATAAGATAAATCAAGATCTGCTAAAAAAAATCCATCCTGAAAAAATTGATTACGGGAGGATAGATGAACGGCTGAGAACCTGGTATAACCCAAATCTGGATAGTCAAAACTTTTTTATTCCCGGAGTAGTTGCTTTTTTAATTTTGCTCACCACCCTTCTTTTTACTTCAATGGCGATTATTAGAGAACGTGAAACCGGCACCATGGAACAATTAATCGTAACACCTATGAAACCCTACGAACTTATTCTGGGGAAAACTATTCCGTATGTTATTATTGCTTTTGTCCAATTGTTCATGGTCATGCTGATTGCCATCTTCTGGTTTGATATCCCTTTTAAAGGAAGTGTCCTGTTGGTTTTTGCAAGCGCTTGCCTGTTTCTCCTGAGCACCATCGGAATCGGTCTTTTTATTTCCACTGTTTCTTCCACCCAACAGCAAGCCATGATGACTACTTTCTTTTTTATGCTTCCCTTTTTCTTATTAAGCGGTCTTGTTTTCCCGGTTGCCAATATGCCGGTAGCTGTCCAATGGTTCACGCACGTAATCCCCTTACGTTTTTTCTTAGTCATCATACGGGGGGTTTTTTTGAAAGGTGTTGGATTTAAAATACTTTGGTCTGAGATGCTTCATCTATTAATTATTGGGGGAATCGTTTTCTTTTTGGCCGCGAGAAGATTTAGAAAACGGCTCGATTGAGAAGGATGTTTCGGCAGTAAAGTAGGAGTGTCATAATATGATAATACTTTGTCTAACCTTTTAGTGAAGGAGGTATCCGATGAGCAAAAAAACATGTGGTCCTCAGCCCTTGCTTTATCCCATGCCCGCGGTTTTGGTGGGGGTAACCATAGAGGGGAAAGCCAATTTTATGACTGTTGCCTGGTGCGGAATTACCGCCTATAAACCACCTTCTTTGATGATCGGTATCAATAAAGAACGTTATACCTTAAAGGGGATCAAACCAAACGGTGCATTCTCGGTTAATGTTCCCTCCGTTGAGCAGGTGAAAATGGTCGACTACTGCGGAATTTATTCGGGAGCGAAAAAAGATAAGTCTACAGTGTTTAAAATTTTTTATGGGATTTTAAAGGAAGCACCACTCATTGAAGAATGTCCGGTTAACCTCGAATGCCAGGTAAAGCATATAATGGATATGGAGAGTCATATTGTTGTTTTGGGAGAAATTGTGGAAACCTATGTGAGCGAAAGCTGTCTTACCAACGGAAAGGCTGACACCAAAAAGGTCGACCCCTTAATTTTCTCCTTTCCCGACGGACAGTACTGGCGGATGGGAGAAGCCATTGGCCGCGCGTTTCAGGTTGGAAAAGAAAAATAAAGGGACAAGGGGCTGACAATGACTATCGGGGTTATTTTCGACTGGGATGGCGTTATCATTGATTCCTCTCGTTACCACGAAGAAAGTTGGGAGCTTTTAGCAAAGGAAGAAAACAAGGTTTTACCTTCCGGGTATTTTCAGAAAGCTTTTGGAAAGAGAAATGAAAGCATTATCCCTGAGATCCTTCAATGGGCGCACGACGAGAAAGAAATAAAGAGACTTGCTGACCACAAAGAGGAACTGTATCGACACATCATTTTTGAACGGGGGATTGCACCGCTTCCAGGAGTCAAACCATTTTTGGAAATGCTTCAAAAAAACAAGATTTCCTGTTGTGTTGGATCCTCCACACCCCGTTTAAATATTACCGCAGCTTTAAACCTCTTAGGCTTGGAAAATTATTTCCAAATAATCATAGCCGCTGAAGATGTATCAAAGGGAAAACCTGACCCCCAGGTGTTTTTGCTTGCTGCTCAAAAATTACATCTTTCTCCAGACCGGTGTATAGTGTTTGAAGATGCTTTCGTGGGTATTCAAGCTGCAAAGGCAGGAGGAATGAAGATAGTTGCTGTTACCACCACCCATCCTGCTTCCGAACTAACCGAAGCTGATTTAGTGGTAGATCGGCTCGATGCGCTTTCGGTAACGCAGCTAAAAGCGCTTTTTGGAAATAGCCGGTAGTTAAACCTTCTTTCTTTTTTTCAACAAGCTATACGTGAAGGCTAAAAAGTCAGCTTCGGTAACAATCCCGATAAGCTTCTTTTTTGCAACCACAGGGAGGCAACCAACTTGATTTTTCAAAAGGATTTCAATCGCTTTGCTAACATCCAATTCCGGATCAGCGGTAATTATCTTTTTTTGCATTACCTTGCTTATGGGTATATGGCGATCCAAATCATCTTGAACATTTTCATCAATATCCGCTAAACGTGAAACCGTCATAGACAATAGATCGCGATGCGTTATCAGCCCGACAAATCTCCCTTTTGGTGTCCACGATCGGCACATGACGGACATGTTTGATTTCCATCAGGGACCGCACGATATCCAAAGTCTCATTGGCGTAAAGAACGAAGACGTTTTTTGTCATAATATCTTTAACTTTATACCTATGCATCAAATTCCTCCCCTGTGGTTTCCAGGTAAGATTTTGTATCTTCTGCCGCTTTTTGGATAGATTCTTCCTCCATATATTGCCTAAAAGATTTTTATATAACATACTTATTTTCCGGTGTCTACTTTGTTAATAAGTTTTCAAAAGTTCGAGCTTGCCAAATTTTTCAAAAAAAAATGCTTGACATTAGTGTTATGATTATAATAAAAGTAACACTATTCGAAGCGCTTCGTGTATCTCTTTATAATTGTTCTCTAATTTGTCATTACATTACCAAAGGGAAAAAGGTGAAAAGGTTGCTGATAGTTATTCTTTTGTTGTCTTTACTGTGTTGTTTTAATGTGATCTCGTATGCTGATGGGAGCGCAACCAATGAAGAATGGAATCCTGTGTCAGTAGGTCCGGTTACTACCTGGACCGCACCTGTCTGCAGTAAAGGACAATGGTGATTCAGCCCTTTTTCTTCGACAACATTACACGAGGGTCTTTTGATGCCGATGGCATTATCATTCTTTACCCTCAGGTGATAAGAAGTACCAATATCAGGAAATGCTTTTCCTGCAATTTGGCATTGCCGATCACCTTGAGATTGATGGTCTGACCGTCTACCAGCAAAACTATTGTAAGCAAAATGGGCATGAGGCGCATTCGGAGGGATTTGGGGACAGTTATGCTTTCCTGCGGTACTGTCTTCTTGAGGATAAAAACTGGATCCCCGATGTTACCGCACAGTTCCAGGTAAAAGCGCCCACCGGAAAGTATCAGTATGCTGACCCCGATAAATTGGGGACTGATTTGATGGGCGCTTCTACCGGGGGAGGATCCTGGGATTATGGTTTGGGGTTAAATCTTTCTAAGAAAATCAAGCCGTTTTGGTTGCACGCTGATGCCATCTATAGTTTTCCGCAGAAAGTGCGCGTGGACGGTGTTTCGACCCGCTATGCCAACTATCTCAATTATGATTTGGGAGTAGAATATTTTTTGCCCAAGGATTTTAACTTCATATTCGAGGGAAATGGTTTGGCGCAATGCAACCGAAGAAAGGATGGTAGAACAATTCCTGGCTCGGATGTTCGGTCTTTTATTATCTGTCCCGGTATAGGTTGGTCGTGTGAAAAAATTCAGACGCTTTTAGCATATCAGAGGGTAGTAGCCGGTACCAATACCGACGCGAATGATTCTGTTGTCTTCTTGTGTGTGTATTCATTTTAGAAAAGATAGAAAGGAAGGAAACCATGCATATACCAGACGGATATCTCGGCCCGACAACCTGTGGATTTTTCTATGTGGTGATGCTTCCCCTATGGACAGCCGCCTCGAGAATTGTTAAGAAGACCCTTAAAGCGAAGCAAGTACCCTTGTTGGCAATTGGCGCGGCGTTTAGCTTTGTGATTATGATGTTTAATGTGCCTATCCCCGGAGGCTCAACTGGACATGCGGTAGGCGGAGTTTTGGTAGCTATACTCCTGGGACCTTGGGCGGCATGCATTGCCATAACAGTTGCACTGGTTGTTCAGGCATTGTTATTCGGGGATGGTGGCATTACCGCCATCGGGGCGAATTGTTTCAACATGGCTTTTGTACTTCCTTTTGTGGGATATTATTTGTATAAGGCCATAAGCTATAATGCGCCAATAGACTCGAATCGAAGAATGATTGCAGCGGGCATAGCAGGATATATTGGCATTAATGTAGCTGCTTTTTTAGCCGGGGTTGAATTCGGATTGCAGCCGCTACTGCACCACACCGCAAACGGCCAGGCCCTTTACTGCCCTTACGGGTTAAAGGTCGCCGTACCCGCAATGGCAGGCGAACATTTATTGGTATTCGGCTGGGTTGAGGCAGTGGTGACCGCTTTGGTGGTTAAATATTTGCACAAGCAGGCTCCTGACATTCTTCTAGAAGGGGGGGTAACCTATGAAAATTACTACAAAATTTTGGATAGGTCTTATTGTATTAATTGTTCTATCTCCTTTAGGGTTGATAATACCGGATCACTTTAAAGCCGGAAGCGCCTGGGGCGAATGGGGCGCCGAAGAAATGCAGAAACTCGTGGGATACATCCCCAAAGGTTTAGAAAAACTGTCAAGCTTATGGAACGCTCCTTTGCCTGATTATGCCTTTAAAGGCTGGGAGGGAAAAGGCTTGACGCATCTAAGCTTTGCCTATATTATTTCGGCAATCCTTGGCATAGGTATAATAGTAATAGTAATATTTGTAATCGGTAAAGTTCTGGTAAAAAGAGGTGATTAAATTTTTTAAACGAAAAAATCATAATTTTATAGAGCGCTCTATTATGGGCGCTTTATCATTTTTTAAAGAATCAGTTTTTGCTGATGAATATGCGTTACAGAAAGGGCTGTTACAATCTATCGATCCCCGAATAAAGACCGCTAACGTTTTTCCTTTTTTTGTTTCTGTTCTTCTGACAAAAAATATCTTTGTTTTGTTGGCGCTTTACGCACTATGCTTACTCTTGACGTATTGTTCCAACATTTGTCTCAGGTTCTTTTTAAAAAGAACCTGGATTTTTATCCCGCTATTTTCTCTTTTTATCGCCGTGCCGGCATTGTTTAGTGTTTTCACCCCCGGAGATGCGCTGTTGAGCGTAAAAATAGGAGGGCTCAGTATCAGTCATTACCAAGCAAGGTTTATTAGGAGCACTATTATTTGTAGTACGGGTCACCACTGCAGTATCTTTTGTTGTTCTTTTGAGTATCACGACAAAACATTTTGAATTACTCAGAGTCTTGCGCATTTTTAGAATACCGCAAGTATTTGTTATGACGCTGGGAATGTGTTACCGCTATCTCTACCTTTTTGTAGAACTGGTGGAAAATACGTATCGAGCAATTAAAAGCCGTGTTGGCACAGGCATTCATTATAAAAAGGGACAAACTATAGTAGCATGGAACATCGCTTTGCTCTGGCGGCGTTCTTACAGTTTAAATGAACAGGTATATCAAGCCATGCTTTCACGAGGCTATACCGGAGAAGTGCGTTTGTTACATGATGGTAATGTTAAACTCAGAGATTGGCTATGGCTATTGTGTGTCGCAACACTATTTATCGTAATGCTCTATTTCAACGTAAGCGGGAAGTTGTAAGGATGCTATGGAAGATTTAATTTATGAACTAAACGATGTCTATTTTTCTTACCTGGGAAAATTTCCGGCCCTTTGCGGGATCAACATCAAAATTCGCCCGGGTGAAAAAATAGCCATTATTGGTGCAAATGGTTCCGGTAAATCCACGTTATTGCATATTCTGGATGGACTTATTTTCCCCAGCAAAGGGGTAGTCAAGGCCTTTGGAAAAGAATTAAAGGAGAACATTTTTCGAGATGATCATTTCTCCAGATCTTTCAGAAGGAGAACGGGGTTAGTTTTTCAAAATCCGGATGTGCAGTTATTTTGCCCAACCGTAAAAGAGGATATTATTTTTGGGCCATTGCATCTCGGGGTTGAAAAGAAAAAAATTAATGAACGTCTTAATGAACTTGTGGCAATTTTGGGTATAGAGCATTTATTAGACCGATCGTCACATCAATTAAGTGTTGGCGAAAAACGCAAAGTGGCAATAGCATCAACACTGGCAATTGACCCCGAAGTGCTTTTGCTGGATGAACCTACAGCGGGACTGGACCCTTTAACGATCAGGCATATTATGGATTTCTTTATGCAAAGAACCGTTGCTTATAAAACAATTATTATTGCTACCCACGATCTCCATTTTATTGAAGAAATATCCGACATTATTTATGTGTTCAGCCCAGAAAAAAATATTGTCAGATGCGGGAAGGTTCTTGAGATTTTACAAGACACCACTTTGCTTGAAACAAACAATCTTATTCATGTCCATGCGCACCGACACAAAGATACGGTTCACATTCATCCCCACCAACATCTACACCACCACCATGAAAAAAAAAGCTAGATTTTTCTATTGCCTGCCATTGGACCGTAAAGCAAAAATATTATTCGGAAAAACTCTCTGCTTTATACGGTATTGAGCTACCAGATGTTATATAACTGTCGGGGGAAACCAATGCGGTTTTCGGTTGAGGTAAGCTCCTCTTGCAACTGCATAATATCGTCATTTGATCTGATTTGAGGATAATTCTCCATGACCGCAAATTGTAACGGCTCAAAGGAAAATGGACAGATAAAGGGATGAAACAAGAGATGGTTTTAGGATATAACGAATTTTGTGTGAAAGGAGAGAAGCAATAGAGCGCATAGATATTCCAGCAATTCCTTGCCTGAATGTGCATTTACAGGTTGCATTGAGAATAATGTCTTTTTATTTCATATTTTGGTTAATCGATTTTCACGATATTATGGGAATTAAAAACTTGGAAATTTTATATCAAACAATCTACAAGAATGATTTCGATTCAAAAAAATTTAATCAAACGTTTAATGCTATATCTATAGGTAAGGTATGTTAAAAGTCCTTTTTGTTTCTTCATATGTGTTCCCTTTTGCTAAAACGGGAGGTTTAGCAGATGTAAGTGACGCTTTGCCAAAAGCTCTCAAGGGGATCGGGGTTGATGTACGGTTGGTTTACCTTTTTACCGGATGGCGAGGGGCCAGGTATTTAAATACCAACTCCTCAGTGAAGACGTGGCGATAACACTGGGGAATCAATTATTGAAAGGGGATGTTAAGGGTTTATTAAACTGGGAAAACGATTTTCCGGTCTATTTGGTTGAAAAGGAAGAGTTTTATGACCGAAGCAATTTATACGGCACGCCAAAAAAGGGAGATTACTTTGACAATGCCGAAAGGTTCATCTTTTTTTCCAAGATGATTTTTGCATTATGCGAGAAGCTTGCTTCCTGATATCATTCACTGTAATGACTGGCAAAGTGGTCTAATTCCTTGTTACCTGAAAACCATGTTCAAGAAAGATCATCGGTTTGCAAAAACCGCCTCGATTTTTTCGATTGATAACGTGGCCTATCAAGGAAGCTTCATGAAGGATGCTTTTGACTTGAGCGGCCTTGCGCAAGAACTTTTTTCCATTGCCGGAGTGGAGTATTCGGGAAAGATTAGTTTTATGAAAGCAGGAGAAGCATTCTGTGGAGATACCGACTCAAATACGGTAAGCGAAACATACAGCCGAGAAATCCTTAAAGACCGAAGAATTCGGTTACGGGGTAGAGGGGATGCTGAGAACGCGCAAAAAAGACCTTTATGGAGTGTTGAATGGTGCTGACTCTACATCTTAAAGAAACCGGAATCCAGCAACCGATAAGTTTATCGGCTTCCGCTTATTCCCCTATGCGAACTTCTTGAATAAACTGAAATGCAAGCAGGATTTATTAAAGGCCTTCAATTTGCCCGAAGAGCTCATCTCCCTTCCTTTGCTTGCGTAGTCACCCCCCGCGGGCCCAACGCCCAGAAAGGCTCTCCAAAATCTTTTGGCGCAGATTATGGAATGAACTGGTGAAGCTGGACCTTGGTTTTGTGCTTTTAGGAACTGGTGATGAAAAATATAATGAACTTTTTACTCTGATCGGGAAAACATGAATCCGAAAAAAACCGCAATCAAAATCGCTTATGATAAAACCTCGGCCGCAACACCTTCCAGTGGGGTGCGATATGTTCTTAATGCCCTCACGCTATGAACCCCGCCCCTGGCCTTAACCAGATTTATAGTTTGAAATATGGCACGATCCCCATTGTAAGGGCTACTGGTGGGCTTGATCTACACCATCGAGGAATTTAATCCGGCATCGGAGAAAGGAACCGGATTTAAATTTAAACAAAATCACGCCAACAAGCCGCCAAATACAATCAAGAACGCTTTAACTCTTTATCAAGACAAGGGAAAGTGGAAAAAAAATACGCTAATATCGTCATCTAGCTGATTTTTCTTGGAAAATATCTGCGAAAAAATATGTGGAACTTTACCAAAAAGCATTGACAAAAACAGAAACACT